>CAMLIZ010000060.1 GCA_946480245.1 uncultured Pseudomonadota bacterium | reverse complement strand
TGGATCCGGGCACGATGTCGCCGTTCCAGCACGGCGAGGTGTTCGTCACCGACGATGGCGCGGAAACCGACCTGGACCTCGGCCACTACGAGCGCTTCGTGACCACACGGATGCGCCGGCAGAACAACTTCACCACCGGCCAGATCTACAAGAGCGTGCTCGAGAAGGAGCGGCGCGGTGACTATCTCGGCAAGACGGTGCAGGTGATCCCGCACATCACCAACGAGATCCAGGATTTCATCCGCCGCGGCGCCGGAGTCGGCACGCCCGAGGAAGCCCAGGTGGCCATCGTCGAGATCGGCGGCACCGTGGGCGACATCGAGTCGCTGCCCTTCCTGGAAGCCGTGCGCCAGATGAGCCTGCGGCTGGGGCCCACCAACACGGCTTTCGTGCACCTCACCTACGTGCCGTGGATCGCGGCCGCCGGCGAGTTGAAGACCAAGCCCACGCAGCACACGGTGCAGAAGCTGCGCGAGATCGGCATCCAGCCCGATGCGCTGCTGTGCCGCGCCGACCGCCGCATCCCGGACGACGAGCGCGACAAGATCAGCCTGTTCACCAACGTGCTGCCCACCGGCGTGATCTCGGTGTGGGATGCGGACACCATCTACAAGGTGCCGCGCATGCTGCACGAGCAGGGCGTGGACGAGCTGATCTGCATGAAGCTGCAGCTGCTCACGCGCCCGGCCGACCTGAAGCGCTGGGACCGCCTGGTGCACGAGGTGGAGCACCCCCAGCACGAGGTGACGATTGCAATGTGCGGCAAGTACACCGACCTGTCGGATTCGTACAAGTCGCTCAACGAGGCGCTCAAGCATGCGGGCATCCACAACCATGCGCGCGTGAACATCGAATACGTCGACAGTGAAACGCTGAACGACGGCAACGCGGCCCAGCTCGACAAGTACGACGCCATCCTCGTGCCCGGCGGCTTTGGCAAGCGCGGCGTCGAGGGCAAGATCTGCGCGGCGCAGTACGCACGCGAGCACAAGATCCCCTACCTCGGCATCTGCCTGGGCATGCAGGTGGCCACGATCGAATACGCGCGCCACAAGGCCGGCCTCGAGAACGCGAACAGCACCGAGTTCGACCTCAACACGCCGCATCCGGTGATCGCCCTCATCGACGAGTGGCAGGATCGCGACGGCAGCATCCAGAAGCGCGACGCCAATTCCGACCTCGGCGGCACCATGCGCCTGGGCGCGCAGAGTTCGGATGTCAAGGGCGGCACGCTGGCACACCAGATCTACGGCAACGTGGTCACTGAGCGCCACCGCCACCGCTACGAGGCCAACGAGCATTACCTGCAGCGCCTGCAAGAGGCCGGCCTGGTGGTCAGCGCCATCACGCAGCGCGAGAAGCTCACCGAGATGGTGGAGCTCCCGCAGGACGTGCATCCCTGGTATGTGGGTGTGCAGTTCCACCCCGAGTTCAAGTCCACGCCGTGGGACGGGCATCCGCTGTTCATCAGCTACATCCATGCTGCGCTCAATCGCCACATGGAGCGCCGCAATCGCAGCGAGCCGGTGAAGGACAAGGTGAGCGCATGAAGCTGTGCGGTTTCGACGTGGGCCTGGACCGGCCCTTCTTCCTGATCGCCGGCCCTTGCGTGGTCGAATCCGAGCAGTTGCAAATGGACGTGGCGGGGCGCCTGAAGGAGCTCACCTCCGCGCTCGGCATCCCGTTCATCTTCAAGTCCAGCTACGACAAGGCCAACCGCTCGTCGGGCACCTCGTTCCGCGGGCCCGGCATGCACAAAGGCCTGGAGATCCTGGCCAAGGTGCGACGTGAACTGGGCGTGCCGGTGCTCACCGACGTGCACAGCGAGGCCGAGGTGGCCGAGGTGGCCGCCACCGTGGACGTGCTGCAGACGCCGGCGTTCCTGTGCCGCCAGACCGACTTCATCCGCGCCGTGGCGCAAAGCGGCAAGCCAGTGAACATCAAGAAGGGGCAGTTCCTGGCGCCGCACGACATGAAGAACGTGATCGACAAGGCTCGTGCCGCGGCCCGCGACAAGGGCCTGCCCGAGGACAGCTTCATGGCCTGTGAGCGCGGCGCGAGCTTCGGCTACAACAACCTCGTGTCCGACATGCGCAGCCTGGCCATCATGCGCGAGACCGGCGCGCCGGTCGTGTTCGACGCCACCCACTCGGTGCAGTTGCCCGGCGGGCAAGGCACCAGCTCGGGCGGCCAGCGCGAATTCGTGCCCGTGCTGTCGCGCGCGGCCATCGCGGTCGGCATTGCCGGCCTGTTCATGGAAACACACCCCGACCCCGCCAAGGCGCTGAGCGACGGACCCAATGCGGTACCGCTGAAGCACATGGGCGCGCTGCTGGAGCAACTGCTCGCGCTCGACCGGGTGGTCAAGCAGCAGCCGCTGCTCGAGAACGATTTCAGCTGCTGAGGACCTGCAGATGCCTGCTGCCTACGTGATCGCCGACGTCACCATCACCGACGCCGACAAGATGGCCCAGTACCGCGAATGGTCCACCAAGGCGATGCAGGAGCACGGTGCCGAGATCCTGGTGCGCGGTGGTGCGCCTGAGGTGCTCGAGGGCCCTTGGGCGCCGAGCCGCCTCGTGGTGCTCAAGTTCAAGGACCGAGCGCAGGCCAAGGCCTTCTACGACAGCCAGACCTACACGCACGCGCGCTCGTTGCGCGAAGGCGCCGGCAGCGTCCACATGATCGTGGTCGACGGCACCGAATGAAGCTGATGCGCGCATGTAACCCGATTGCGGCAGCATGCGCGCCGACCGAATCAACCCACTTCAGGAGAGCATTGCATGAGCGCCATCGTTGACATCGTCGGCCGGGAGATCCTCGACAGCCGCGGCAACCCCACCGTCGAATGCGACGTGCTGCTGGAAAGCGGCACCATGGGGCGCGCGGCCGTGCCGTCGGGCGCCAGCACTGGCTCGCGCGAGGCCATCGAGCTGCGCGACGGTGACAAGAGCCGCTACCTCGGCAAGGGCGTGCTGAAGGCGGTGGAGCACATCAACACCGAAATCTCCGAAGCGGTGCTGGGCCTGGACGCGTCCGAGCAGGCGTTCCTGGACCGCACGCTGCTCGACCTGGACGGCACCGAGAACAAGAGCCGCCTGGGCGCCAATGCCATGCTGGCCGTGTCGATGGCGGTGGCGCGCGCGGCGGCCGAAGAGAGCGGCCTGCCGCTGTACCGCTACTTCGGCGGCATGGGCGGCGTGCAACTGCCGGTGCCGATGATGAACGTCATCAACGGCGGCGCGCACGCCAACAACAACCTCGACCTGCAGGAGCTGATGATCATCCCCGTCGGCGCACCCAGCTTCCGCGAAGCGGTGCGCTACGGCGCCGAGGTGTTCCATGCGCTCAAGAAGATCATCGACGCCAAGGGCATGAGCACGGCGGTGGGTGACGAAGGCGGTTTCGCGCCGAGCGTGCCGAACCACGAAGCGGCGATCCAGATGATCCTGGAGGCGATCGACAAGGCCGGCTACACCGCGGGCGAGCAGATCGCGATCGGCCTGGATTGCGCTGCCAGCGAGTTCTACAAGGATGGTCTGTACGTGCTCGAAGGCGAAGGCGGCCTCAAGCTCAGCGCCGTCCAGTGGACCGACATGCTGGCCACCTGGGTCGACAAGTACCCGATCATCAGTGTGGAAGACGGCATGGCCGAAGGCGACTGGGAGGGCTGGAAGCACCTGACCGAACGCCTGGGCAAGAAGGTGCAGCTGGTGGGCGACGACCTGTTCGTCACCAACACGAAGATCCTGAAGGAAGGCATCGAGAAGAACATCGCCAACTCGATCCTCATCAAGATCAACCAGATCGGCACGCTGACCGAAACCTTCGCCGCCATCGAGATGGCCAAGCGCGCCAACTACACGGCCGTCATCTCGCACCGCTCGGGCGAGACCGAGGACAGCACCATCGCCGACATCGCGGTGGGCACCAACGCCGGCCAGATCAAGACCGGCTCGCTGTCGCGCTCGGACCGCATGGCCAAGTACAACCAGCTGCTGCGCATCGAGGAAGACCTGGGCGACGTGGCGGTGTACCCCGGCCGCAGCGCGTTCTACAACCTCCGCTAGATGCCCTGTTAAGTGCGCCTCGTCACGCTGCTGCTCGTCGCGTTGCTCGCCCTGGTGCACGCCGAACTCTGGTTCGGCAAGGGCGGCCTTCCCCGTACCGTGATGCTGGCGAGCCAGGTGGCGGACCAGCAGCAGAAGAACGAGGCCGCACGCCAGCGCAACGAGCAGCTCACCGCCGAGGTGGCCGACCTGCGCGAAGGCCTGGAGATGGTGGAAGAGCGCGCGCGCAACGAGCTGGGCATGATCAAGCCGGACGAGATCCTCGTCCAGATCACGCCCAAGCGCTGAATGAACGGCGTGCTGCAGGCGCTGCTGGCCAGCGCCTTCACGCTGTGGGGCAGCCCCATCACCTGGCTGGAGATCGTGGCCTTCGTGCTTGCCGTGTGGATGGTCGTGTGCAACATGCGCGTCGACCCGCTTGGCTGGCCGCTCGCCATCGTGAGTTCGCTGCTGTACTGCCTGCTGTTCTGGCACAGCCGGCTGTATGGCGACGCCTCGCTGCAGATCTTCTTTGCGCTGATCGCCGCCTGGGGCTGGTGGCAGTGGCTGCGGGCCACGGACGCCAAGGGCCACAAGCTCGCGGTGCGTGGCCTGCCCGGTCGCGCGCGCTATCGGCTGCTGCTGCTGACCCTGGCGGGTTGGCCACTGCTGGGCCTGTTCCTGCGCCGCTACACCGATACCGACGTGCCCTGGTGGGATGCCTTCCCCACGGCCTTCAGCATCGCCGGCCAGTGGCTGCTCGGGCGCAAGTACATCGAAAACTGGCCCACCTGGCTGCTCGTCAACACCGTGAGCGTGGCGCTCTTCGCCTACAAGGGGCTGTGGCTCACCGTGCTGCTGTATGCCTTGTTCGCCGGCATGTCGCTGGCGGGCTGGCGCGCATGGCAGCGCCAGGCGGCTGCGGCATGAGTGCGCTGCGCGTCGCGATCGTCGGCGCGGAGAGCACCGGCAAGACAGCGCTGGCACAGGCGCTGGCCGCACGCCTGAGTGAGCTCACGGGACTGCGCAGCATGTGGGTCGGCGAGTACCTGCGCGAATGGTGCGACGTGCAAGGCCGCACGCCGCGCGCCGACGAGCAGGCCGCCATCGCGGCCGAGCAGGCGCGCCGCATCGACGAAGCCGCCGCGCGATTCGACCTCGTGGTGGCAGACACCACGCCGCTGATGACCGCGGTGTACAGCGAGCTGCTGTTCAGCGATCGCTCGCTGTATCCCGCGGCACTGGCGCATCAGCAAGGCCATGCGCTCACGCTGCTCACGGCGCTCGACCTGCCCTGGCAGGCGGACGGCCTGCAGCGCGACGGCCCCCATGTGCGCGCACCGGTGGACACCGCCGTGCGATCGGCGCTGCGCAGCGCCGGGATCGGCTGGAGCGTGGTCGCCGGCGCCGGCCCGGCGCGACTGGAGGCGGCACTCGACGGCGCGACGCCGCTGCTGCTGCGCACGCGCCCGCACGCCACTGGCCTTCTCACCCGGTTGCAGGCACGCGAGGCGGCTCGGCCGCAGTGGCGCTGGGTGTGCGAGGAGTGCGACGTGCCCGAATGCGAGCACGTGGCGCTGCGTGGTGGCAGCTAGCCGGCGTTAGTGCGCCAGCCCGCTGCCCGCCGGCGGCTGGTTGCCCGCGGGCGTGAACAGCTCGCCCACGTCCACCGGGTCGAAACGGTACTGGCGACCGCAGAAGTCGCAGCCGATCTCCACCTCGGGCCGCTCGGCGAGGATGCTGTCCACCTCCTCGCGGCCCAGTCCCTTGAGCATCTGCCCCACCCGATCGCGTGAGCAGGTGCAGGCGAAGCTGGGCGTGAGCGGCTCGAAGCGGATCAGCTTCTCCTCCCAGAAGAGGCGGTGCAGGATCGTCTCCACATCGAGCTGCAGCAGCTCTTCCTGCGTCAAGGTGGCGGCCAGATGCGCGATGCGATTGAAGCCTTCGCTCAGGCCGATGTCGTCTTCATTGCGGCGGCCTTCGAGGTTGCCTTCGCCCTCCACTGGCAGGCGCTGGATCAGCAAGCCGGCGGCCACATGGTCGTCGGCGGCCAGCACGAGGCGCGTGTCGAGCTGCTCGCTTTGCAGCATGTAGTGCTCCAGCACGTCAGACAGCTCCTGCAGCGGCTCGCGGTGCTCGCCGTGCCCCATTTTGTTGAGAGGCACGATGCCCTGGTAGGGCTGCTGGCCCGGCTTGCGGTCGCGCGGGTCGAGCGTGATCGCGCAACGGCCCTGGCCGTGCACGTTGAGCATGGCCTCCAGCCGAGCCGTGGGCGCCACCTCCCCCACCACCTTGGCGGTGGTGCGAAAGCGCAGGTCGGGCTGCACCTCGGCCACCGCCAACTTCACCGGACCATCGCCGAACACCTGCAGCACCAGGGAGCCATTGAACTTGATGTTGGACTGCATCAGCACGCCGGCGGCCGCCATCTGGCCCAGCAGCGAGCGCACGGGCGGCGCGAACGCATCGGCCGGCTCGCGGCGCGACAGCAGTTCCTGCCAGTCGTCGGTCAGCCGCACCAGCATGCCGCGCACCGGCAGCCCGTCGAAGATGAATTTGTGGAGTTCGCTCACCGGTGTCACCTGGGGGCGCTGGCGTTAGGTTCAACCACGGTGCGTCATCCGATGCGCTTCAGCCCGGCGGCAAAGCGCCGCGCGTTCTGCGCGTAGTGACGTGCGCTCCATGCGAGGCGCTCGATCTGCTCGGGGGTGAGCGGGCGCACCACGCGCGCCGGCGAGCCCATGATCAGTGAGCCATCCGGAAACTCCTTGCCTTCGGTGACCAGCGATCCAGCCCCCACCAGGCAGTTGCGGCCGATGCGCGCTCCGTTCAGCACGACCGACTGGATGCCGATCAGCGAGCCGTCGCCGATGTTGCAGCCGTGCAGCATCACCTGGTGGCCCACGGTGACATTGGCGCCGATCACCAGCTCGATGCCGGAGTCGGTGTGCAGCACGCTGGCGTCCTGCACGTTGCTGCCGGCGCCGATGCGCAGCCAGTCGGTGTCGCCGCGAACCACGGTGCCGAACCATACGCTGGCGTCGTCAGCGAGCTCGACCTTGCCGATGACCTGGGCGCTCTCAGCAACCCAGGCGGTTGCGGCGATGCGAGGTGTATCGTCCCCCAATTGATAGATGGCCATGACGGTGCCCGAGGCAAAGTGGATCCGACGATTCTAGGGAGGGAGTTGCGTGAGCAGGCCCTGCAGGTCTTGTGCCTGTGCGAGCCGCCCCGCAAGGCCGAGGCGGCACAGGCACTTTGGGCAGCCGCAAAGGCAGGAGCACCGCTGGACACGCATGCCGCGCTCCCCGGCTCGCCCGCGCTGCCCGGTCGCCCGGCACGACCATCGCTCGTGCCGCCTGAACAGGTGCCCCGCCGCTCGCCATTTACGCCCGAAGGGCGCGCCGCGCTGCTGCATGCGATCGCGCACATCGAGTTCAACGCCATCAACCTCGCGCTCGACGCGGTCTGGCGCTTTGCCGGCATGCCCGATGCCTACTACCTGGACTGGCTGCGCGTGGCCGCCGAGGAAGCGCTGCATTTCCGGCTGCTGAGCGAGCATCTGCGGCAAAGCCTGCAGCACGACTACGGCGATTTCCCCGCCCATGACGGCCTCTGGAGCATGACCGAGAAGACCGCACACGACATCGTGGCGCGCATGGCCCTGGTGCCCCGCACGCTGGAAGCGCGCGGGCTCGACGCCACGCCGCCCATCCAGGCCAAGCTGGCCCGTGCCGGCGACCGGCACGCGGTGCAGATCCTCGACGTGATCCTGCGCGACGAGATCGGCCACGTCGCCGTGGGCAACCGCTGGTATGCGTGGCTGTGCGCGCGCGACGGCCTGGAGCCGGTGGCGCACTACCGCAGCCTGGTCGAACGCTACGCCGCGCCGCGGCTCAAACCCCCGTTCAACACGCCCGCCCGCCGCGCTGCCGGTTTCAGCGAGGCCGAGCTGGCCTATCTGCAGGACACCTCCTCCCCATGAGAGTCTTCGTCGCAGGCTTCCAGCACGAAACCAACACCTTCGCTCCCACCAAAGCCGACTGGGCCGCATTCGAAGCCGGCTCCGGCTACCCGCCGGTGTCGCGCGGCGCGCAGATGCTCGATCTGCTGGCGGGCACCAGCCTCCCGATGGGCGGCTTCATCCGCGCGGCCCGGCAACACGGGTGGACGTTGCTGCCATCGGTGTGGGCCGGCGCCTGCCCCTCGGCGCATGTCACCAAGGACGCCTTCGAGCGTATAAGCGGAGCGATCCTCGAGGACCTGCAGGCCGGCGGCTTCGACGCGGTCTACCTCGACCTGCACGGCGCAGCGGTGGCCGAGCACGTGGACGATGCCGAGGGCGAGCTGATGGCGCGCATCCGCGAGGTGGTGGGGCCGACGCTGCCGCTGGTGGCCAGCCTCGATCTGCACGCCAACGTCACCGAGCGCATGCTGCACCTGGCCAGCGCGATGACGGCTTTTCGCACCTATCCGCACGTCGACATGGCCGACACCGGCGCGCGCGCCGCGCTGATGCTGCGGGCACTGGCCGGTGCGCCGCGCCCGGCCATGCGCTACCAGCGCATCCCGTTCCTGCTGCCACTGAATGCGCAGTGCACCTTGATGCCGCCGGCTGCCGCCGTCATGGCGCGGCGCGAGGCGCTGGAAGCCCAGTGCGGTGTGCAGCTCGAGTTGACGATGGGCTTTCCAGCCGCCGACTTTCCGGAGTGCGGCCCGGTGGTGTTCGGCTATGGCGTGCAGGGCGACGCGCTGCAGCGTGCCGTCGATGGCCTGGCCGACGACGTGGTGGCACGGCGCTCGCAGTGGTCGGTCGACCTGCGCTCGCCGCGCGAGGCGGTGAACGAAGCGCTGGCGTTCGCAGAACAGGCGGCAGGCCCGGTGGTGATCGCCGACACGCAGGACAACCCCGGCGCCGGCGGCGACGCCAACACCACGGGGCTGCTGAGCGCGCTGCTGGCCGCGGGCGCCGGGCTGCGCTGGCCGGGCCGCGTGGCACTGGGCCTGCTGCACGATCCGCAATCGGCCGCCACCGCCTCCGCTGCGGGGCCCGGTGCGTTGATCGAATTGCGCATCGGCGAGGCGGTACCCACCTTCACCGGCGGCAGCAGCGATCCGCCGGTGCGCGCACGCTGCGTGGTGCGCGCCGTCAGCGACGGCGTGGTGCCGTTGCATGGGCCGGTGACCGCGGGCGGCACTGCCTTGCTCGGCCCCAGCGCCTGCGTGGACGTCGACGGCGTGCTGGTGCTGCTCACCTCCGGCAAGTGCCAGATGCTCGACCTGGATCTTTACCGCTTCCTCGGCGTGCAGCCGGAGGGGATGAAGATCCTGGTGAACAAGAGCTCGGTGCACTTTCGCGCCGCATTCGAGCCAATCGCCTCGCACATCATCGTGGCCAAGGCGCCCGGCCCGGTGGCCGCCGACCCGGCCGACCTGCCTTGGCGGCGGCTGCCGGCACAGATCGCTCGCCGCCCCTGAAGCCGCTTCAGAACGAGGGGTCGCCGCAGGTGTGGCGCGGGTGTTCGCCGGTCAGCGCAGGATTTGTCCGAGAAACGCCCGGATGCGCGGGTTGTCCTGGGCGTCGAAGAACTGCTCGGGCGCGGCGTCGCAGGCGATGCGGCCCTCGTCGAAGAACAGGATTCGGTCGCCCACCTCGCGCGCAAAGCCCATCTCGTGCGTGACCACGAGCATCGTCATGCCGCTTTGCGCCAGGCCCTTCATCACATCCAGCACCTCCTTGACCATCTCCGGGTCGAGGGCGGACGTGGGCTCGTCGAACAGCATCACACGCGGCTGCATCGCGAGGCTGCGCGCGATCGCCACGCGCTGCTGCTGGCCACCGGACAGCGCGAACGGATGCTTGTGCGCATGCGCCTTCAGGCCCACGCGCTCCAGCAGCTCCATTGCGCGTGCCTGCGCCTCGTCGCGATTCATCCTGCGCACGCGGCGCGGTGCGAGGCTCACGTTGTCCAGCACTGTGAGGTGCGGAAAGAGGTTGAACTGCTGGAACACCATGCCGACCTCCGCGCGCAGGTCGCACAGTTGCCTTGCGTCGTCGGTCACCTCGATGCCGTCGACCACGATGCGGCCGCTGTCGTGGCGCTCCAGCCGGTTCAAGGTGCGCAGCAGCGTGCTCTTGCCCGAGCCGGAGGCGCCGACGATCACCGCCACCTCGCCGGAATTGAAATGCGTGCTCACGTCGCGCAGCACGTGGTGCGAGCCGAAATGCTTGTTGACGTTCTCGACCGTGATCAAGGCGGAAGAACAGGCGGTCACGCCAGCTTCCCTTCCACGTCGAAGCGACGCTCGATGGCGTCGGAGATCTGTGTCATCACGGTGGTGAGCACGAGGTAGATGATGGCGGTGGCAACGAACACCGGCACCGCCTGGAACGACGTGCTCTTGACCTGCGAGCCGGCATTGGTGAGCTCGACCACGCCGATCGTGAAGGCCAGCGACGAATCCTTCAGCAGCGCCACCACGTTGTTGACCAGCGGCGGCAGCGCGATCTTGAAGGCTTGCGGAAACGTGATGTCGATGAAGGTGTACCAGCGGTTCAGGCCCAGCGAGCGCGCCGCCTCGATCTGCCCCTTAGGCACCGCCAGCAGGCCCGCGCGGATCGCCTCTGCGTTGTAGGCACCCACGTTGAGCGCCAGCGCCACGCAGGCTGCCGTGAACTCGTCCATGCTCAGCAGCGGCGAGATCTCCGGCAGTGCGAAATACACGAACAGCACCTGCACCAGCAGCGGCGTTCCGCGCATCACCCACACATAGCCCGCGGCCACCCAGCGCAACGGCAGCACGCGTGACACCTTGCCGAGTGCGGCCACCACGCCAAGCACGATGCCAGCGATGCCGGCGACCACGGTGAGCTCCACCGTCACGCGCGTGCCGTGTGCGAACAGCGCGGCGTTGGGGCCGATGGGCGCCGGCGCCCAGGACAGCGGGATCGTGATCAACCACAGAATCAGCAGCAGCGCCGCGGCTGCCGACAGCATGGTCGCGCTGCTGCGCTGCTGCCGGCTCCAGCCCGCAGGCCACAGGCTCAGAACGGGCCGCGTCACTTGCAGCGGACGTCCTCGTGGAACCACTTGTTGGAGATGGTGGCGTAGGTACCGTCGGCCTGGATCTCGGCCAGTGCCTTGTTGATCGCGGCTGCGAGCGAGCTGTTGCCCTTGGCCACCGCGGACGCGATGCGCTCGACGAACAGGAAGCCCCCGATGTGCATGCCCGAGTTCGGGTTCGCATCCAGCGCCTGCTTGGCGACGAAGCGATCGGTCACCCAGGCATCGACGCGCCCGCTGGCCAGCGCGGCGCGGGCGTCGGTGTCCTGCGGGTAGTTCTTGATGTCCTTGACGTTGGGCACCTTCTTCACGTTCTCGAGGTAGGTGGTGCCCGTCTGCACCGACACCACCTTGCCAGCCAGGTCCTTCGCGCTGCGGATCGCCGGATCCTTGGCCACGATGACGCCACCGGAGCAGTAGTGCGGATCAGCGAAGGTGACGGCCTTCGCGCGCTCCTCGGTGATGCCGTGCGACGCGATCACCATGTCCCAGCGGTCCTGGCGCAGGCCGGTGAGCAGCGCGTCGAAACTCAGCGCCTTCCACTCGGGCTTCACGCCCATCTTGGCGGCGATGGCGTTCGCCACGTCCACCTCGAAGCCGGTGAGTTGCGCTCCCTGGAAGAAGTTGAACGGCGCGAACTGGCCCTCGGTGGCGATGATGATCTTGCCGTCCTTCTTGATCTCGTCGACGCTGCGCGCCTGCGCCCCCACGCAGAGCACCGCAGCCGTCAGGGCGAGCGCGAGGTTTCGGCAGAGGGTCTTCAACTGCATCATGAACAGAGTCCTTTCACAGGAACTTTTTTGAACGGACGAAGGAATGACGAAGGCGCCCGCAGGCGCCCTCTCAGCTACGGCGCCCGAGGCGCTTCAACCCATGTGCAAGCCGCCGTTGCACGAGAAGTCGGCACCGGTGGTGAAGCCGGATTCGTCGCCGGCGAGCCAGGCGACGATGGAGGCGATCTCCTCCGGCGTGCCGAGCCGCTTGATGGGAATGGTGGCGATGATCTTGTCCAGCACGTCCTGGCGGATCGCCTTGACCATGTCGGTGGCGATATAGCCGGGGCTGATGGTGTTCACCGTCACGCCCTTGCTCGCCACTTCCTGCGCCAGCGCCATCGTGAAGCCGTGCATGCCGGCCTTGGCGGCGGAGTAGTTGGTCTGGCCGAACTGGCCCTTCTCGCCGTTGACCGAGCTGATGTTGATGATGCGGCCCCAGCCCCGGTCCATCATGTCGTCAAGGACCTGCTTGGTCACGTTGAACATGCTGTTCAGGTTGGTGTCGATCACCGCGTCCCAGTCGGCGCGGGTCATCTTGCGGAACAGACCGTCGCGCGTGATGCCGGCATTGTTGACCAGCACGTCGATCGGGCCATGCTCGGCCTTCACCTTGGTGAAGGCGGCGACGGTGGAATCCCAGTCGGCCACGTTGCCCACCGAGGCGTAGAAATCGTAGCCGAGCGCCTTCTGCTCGGTCAGCCACTTGTCGTAGTCGCGGCTGGGGCCGCAGCCGGCGATCACCTTGAAGCCTTCCTTGTGCAGACGCTGGCACATCGAGGTGCCGATGCCTCCCATGCCGCCGGTGACGTAAGCGATCTTCTGAGCCATGTGTTCACTCCTTGTGGGGCTCGCCCCCTGTGTTGTATCTGTCAGCGTGGCCGTGCGGGTCCCCGCGGTCAAGCGGGGGTTCTCCCTGTACTTCGCGCGCTAGCGCTCGATGGTCAACGCAACACCCATGCCGCCGCCGATGCACAGCGAGGCGATGCCCTTCTTCGCGTTGCGGCGCTGCATCTCGTGCAGCAGCGTCACCAGGATGCGGCAGCCCGACGCACCGATCGGGTGCCCGAGCGCGATCGCGCCGCCGTTGACGTTGACCTTGCTCGTGTCCCAGCCCATCTCGTTGTGCACCGCGCAGGCCTGTGCCGCAAAGGCCTCGTTGATCTCCAGCACATCGAGGTCGGCGGCCTTCCAGCCGGCGCGCTGCAGCGCCTTGGTGGCGGCCGGCACCGGCCCCATGCCCATGTAGGCGGGGTCGAGCGCGGCGCTCGCATACGAGGCAATGCGCCCGAGGGGCTTCAGGCCCAGCTTGTCGGCGGTGGCCGCGCTCATCACCACCACACCTGCCGCGCCGTCGTTGATGCCCGACGCGTTGCCGGCGGTCACGCTGCCGCCCTTGTCGAACGCGGGCTTGAGGCCGGCCAGCGCTTCGGCATTGGTCTTGCGGTTGATGAACTCGTCGGCATCGAAGCGCAACGGCTCACCCTTGCGCTGCGGGATCAGCACGGGAACGACCTCGTCCTTGAAGCGCCCGGCATCCTGCGCCGCGGCAGCCTTCTGCTGCGAGGCCAGCGCCAGCGCGTCCTGCTGCTCGCGCGTGATGCCGTACTTCTTGGCCACGTTCTCGGCCGTGATGCCCATGTGGTACTGGTTGTACACATCCCACAGGCCGTCGTTGACCATCGTGTCGACCAGCTTCCAGTCGCCCATGCGCTGGCCGTCGCGCGAATGCGGCAGCACGTGCGGCGACATGCTCATGTTCTCCTGGCCACCCGCGATCACGATCTGCGAGTCGCCGTCGCGGATGCCTTGGGCCGCCAGCATCACCGCCTTGAGGCCGGAGCCGCACACCTTGTTGATCGTCATGGCCGGCGTGGCTTGCGACAGGCCGGCCTTGATCACGGCCTGGCGTGCCGGGTTCTGGCCGCAACCGGCCTGCAGCACCTGACCCAGGATGACGTCGTCCACCTGGTCCGCCTGCAGCCGGGCGCGCTGGACCAGTTCGCGGATCACGGTGGCGCCGAGCTCCGCAGCCGGCGTGCTGGACAAGGCGCCCCCGAACTTGCCGATGGCGGTGCGGGCGGCCGCGACGATGACGATGTCTGTGCTCATGAAAATCTCCAATGGAAGGTCAGGCTTTTGCTTTGACGTAGCGGCCGGGGGCGGGTTCGATGGGTTTGTAGCGCCGCGAACCGAGGGTCTTGGGGGCAGCAATTTCCTTGCCGGCATGGCGTTTCAGCCAGGTCGCCCAGTCTGGCCACCAGCTGCCCGCATGCTCTTGCGCATTCGCAAACCACGCACTTGCAGTTGCTGGCAGCTGTGCGTCGGCCTTGCTGGTCCAGTGGCTGCGCTTCTTCTTGGCGGGCGGGTTGATCACGCCCGCGATGTGGCCCGAGGCACCCAGCACGAAGCGGGTCTTGCCCTTGAGCACCTGGGTGTTCAGGTAGGCCGCGTCCCACGGGACGATATGGTCCTCGCGTGAGGCGTAAACGTAGGCCGGGATCTTGAGGCGCCCGAGGTCCACCTTCTCGCCGCACACCGTGAGCTTGCCGGGCACCTTGAGGTTGTTTTCGAGGTAGGTGTTGCGCAGGTACCAGCAGTACCACGGACCGGGCAAGTTGGTGGAATCGCTGTTCCAGTACAGCAGGTCGAAAGGCGGCGGGCTCTCGCCCTTCAGGTAGTTGCCCACCACATAGTTCCACACCAGGTCGTTCGGGCGCAGGAAGCTGAAGGTGGCGGCCAGCTCCTGGCCCTTCAGCAGTGCCGGGCCGGCGGGCGCCTGGGGGCCGAGCGTCATCTCGCGCATCTGCACCGACGCTTCGTCGACAAACAGATCCAGCACGCCCGTGTTGGAGAAGTCGAGGAAGGTGGTGAGCAAGGTCAGGCTTGCGGCGGGCTGCTCGCCGCGGGCGGCCAGCACGGCCAGCGCGGTGGCGAGCAAGGTGCCGCCGACGCAGAAGCCGAGCACGTCCAGCATGGGAGCGCCGCTGATCTCCTGCACCACCCGGATGGCCTTGATCACGGCGTCCTCGATGTAGTCGTCCCAGGTCTTGGCGGCCAGGCTTTCGTCCGGGTTGCGCCAGCTGATCACGAAGGTGCGGTGCCCCTGCTCCACCGTGTAGCGGATCAGCGAGTTGTCCGGCTGCAGGTCGAGGATGTAGAACTTGTTGATGCACGGCGGCACGAACAGCATCGGCCGCTCGTGCACCGTGGGCGTGAGCGGCTTGTATTCGAGCAGCTGGAACAGCTCGTTCTCGTACACCACGGCGCCTTCGGTAGTGGCCACGTTGCGGCCCACCTCGAACACTGACTCGTCGGTCTGCGACAGGTGGCCCTGCTCGATGTCGTGCAGCAGGTGCTGCAGCCCGTGGCTGATGCTCTCGCCGCGCGTCTCCAGCGCGCGGCGCTGCGCCTCCGGGTTCAGCGCCAGGTAGTTGGCCGGGCTGGCGGCGTCGATCCATTGCTGCACCGCAAAGCGGATGCGCGAGCGCGTCTTCTCGTCGCCCTCGATCGAATCGGCCAGCTGCATCAGCGTGCGCGCGTTCAGCAGGTACATCTGCGCGGTGTACGCCGCGGCCGGGTTGGCGCTCCATTCGGTCGCGGAAAAGCGGCGGTCCGGCAGCGGGCTCGCCTCGGCCTTGCCGCCCTGTCCCATGCGCTCCAGCGTGTCGTTCCACAGCGAGGCCGCCTGCTGCAGGTAGCTGGTCTGCAGTTGGCCGAGCGCATCCATCGGGACATTCAGGCCGGACACCGACTTCCAAATTTCCCCCACCGCGGCACCGAAGGCCTGTGCTTGACCGCTTGGATCGTCCAGGGAAGCGATAGGCTTGGCTTTCAAATGGTTCTCCTGGTATGGGCGCCGCAGGTCAAATTCGAGGCGCCGCGACTATACCGCATCATGACATTCAATTTCATTACGCAAAATCGCCTAAACGTCCTCGAAATGAAGCAGGCGGGCGGGCGATGAGCCCGATTCTGCTGCTGGTGGGTGTCGGCTGGATGTACGTGGTGACGATGATGTCCGTGGCAGAGGCGATAGCCCCCAACGGCACCGTGCTCGGCGCCCTGATCACCTTCCTGCTGTACGGGCTGCTGCCGCTGTCGCTGGTGCTGTACCTGCTGGCCACGCCGGCGCGTCGCAGGCGCCGGCGTGCCGCGGAAGCCGCAGCCTCAGCCGCGCAGCCAGACCAGCGCGGCCATGCGCCCGGTGACGCGGTCGCGGCGGAACGAGAAGAAGCGTGAGGGCTCGGCCACGGTGCACCAACTGCCGCCGCTGATGCGGGTGACCCCCGCCGCTTGCAGTTGGTCGCGCGCAAGCTGCGGCAGGTGGGCCAGCCAGCGCGGGCGCCCATCGGCGCCTTGCGACGGCCGAAAGCGCTGGGGGTCGGCCGAATCGGGCCGCTGCCCGAAAGCGCGCAGCACGTCCTCTCCCACCTCGAATGCGGCGGGGCCGATGCAGGCCCCCAGCCATGCCTGAACCTGGGCGGGCTCGCAGGTCGCGGCCTCGCACAAGGCCCGCACCGTGGCCTGCAGCACGCCGCCCGCCAAGCCGCGCCAGCCTGCGTGCGCAGCGCCCACGCCACCGGGCGCGGCAAAAAGCACCGGCAGGCAGTCGGCCACGGTGACCGCGCACGCCACTCCCGGATGCGTGCAGATGCTGGCATCGGCTTCCACCGGCTCGGCCATCGGGTCGATGCGGCCGGCGTCGACGACCTTGGTGCCGTGCACCTGCTTCAGCCAGACCGGCCGAGCGCCGATGGCCTGCAGCAGTCGCTCGCGGTTGGCCTGCAACGCGTGCGTATCGTCACCGACCCAGGCGCCCAGGTTCATCGTTGCGAACGGGCCCTCGCTGGCGCCGCCGGCGCGGGTGGTCATCACGCCGCCCACGTGCGCGGCGGCCGGCCAGTCGGGCAGCAACCAGTCGGGATGCATCAGCCCTCGGCGTCCGGGCACTTGGACGGCTGCGTCTCGCTGAACGCGGGCAGCTGCATGCAGGCCCCGAACACGCGCATGACGTTCGCAACGTGATCGAGCCGGCAGTTGAAGCGCTGCGCGTTGAAGATCTGCGGCACCAGCACGCAGTCGGCCAACGAGGGCGCGTCGCCATGGCAATAGCGGCCCGGCTGTGCGGCGAGCTGGCGTTCCACAACCTCGAGCCCGCTTTCCACCCAGTGGCGATACCAGCGGTTCTTGTCGTCCTCGCTCACCTTCAGCGAGTGCACCAGGTAGCGCAGCACGCGCAGGTTGTTCAACGGATGGATCTCGCAGGCAATGTCGAGCGCCAGCGCCCGCACCCGCGCGCGGCCCAGCGGGTCGCGTGGCAGCAGCGCGGGCTCGGGATGCGTCTCGTCGAGGTACTCGATGATCGCCAGCGACTGCGTCAGGCTGTGCTCGCCGTCACGCAGCAGCGGCACCAGGCGCGAGGCCGACACCGCCTCGTACGACTCGCTGAACTGTTCGTTCTTCGCCAGGTGCACCGGCTTGTAGTCGTAGCGCAGGCCCTTGAGCGCGAGCGCGATGCGCACCCGGTACGACGCGGACGAGCGGAAGTAGTTGTACAGCTCCATGGTCGGCTTCACACGATGCGCAGCTTCAATGCCGGCAGGCCCTCCACCTCGGCCTCGAGCAGGTCGCCGGCCACCACGGCCGCCACGCCCTCCGGGGTGCCGCTGTAGATCAGGTCGCCGGGCGCGAGTTCCCAGGCGGCCGACAGGTGCGCGATCACCTCGGGCAGGCTCCAGATCAGCTTGCCGATCACGCTGCTCTGGCGCACCTGGCCGTTCACCTTCAGCGTGATGCGCGTGTCGGCGTCGATCCGGCATTGGGCGGCGGGCTTCAGTGCGCCGATCGGGGCCGCCTGGTCGAAGCCCTTGCCGATGCACCACGGGCGGCCCTGCTTCTTCATCTCGTTCTGCAAGTCGCGGCGCGTCATGTCGAGGCCGACGCCGTAGCCCCACACATGGTCCAGCGCCCGATCCACCGGGATGTCGCGGCCGCCGCGGCCGATGGCCACCACCAGCTCCACCTCATGGTGCAGGCTCTGCGTGAGCGTGGGGTAGTGCATCTCGCCCGTCTGGCCTTCGGCCACCGGCACGATGGTGTCGGCCGGCTTCAAGAAGAAGAACGGCGGCTCGCGGCCACTGTGGCCCATCTCGATCGCATGTTCGACGTAGTTGCGGCCGACGCAATAGATGCGCCGCACCGGAAAAGCACCGCCGCCGGCCACGGGCACGGCAGGTTGAACGGGCGGATTCACGACAAATGTCATTGCTGCTCTCCTGTTGTGTGCCGATGATGCCATTGCACGAAAAGCGCACGAGTACACTGGCGCCCGCCATGCCCGTGACGCCCCGCAGCATCCAATATTGCCGCGCCTGCGGCGGCGCAGTGCGCTACCAGATTCCCCCCGAAGACAACCGCGATCGCGCGGTGTGCACTGACTGCGGAACGATCCATTACGAAAACCCGCTCAACGTGGTAGGCACCGTGCCGATATGGCAGGACCAGGTGCTGCTGTGCCGGCGCAACATCGAGCCACGCCGCGGCCTGTGGACGCTGCCGGCCGGCTTCATGGAGCTGGGCGAATCCACTGCCGATGGCGCGCTGCGCGAGACGATCGAGGAGGCGGGCGCCGACGTGGAGATGGGCAACTTGTTCACGCTGCTGAACGTGGTGCGCGTCGGCCAGGTGCACCTGTTCTATCTGGCCACGTTGCGTCATCCGCGCTTCGAGCCCGGGCCCGAAACCATCGAGGCCCGGCTCTTCCGCGAGGACGAGGTGCCGTGGGAGGAGATCGCCTTCCGCACCACGCGCGAAACCCTGCTGCGCTACTTTGAAGACCGAAAGACCGGGCGGTTCGGCGTGCACTGCGCCGACATCGCCTGACGCTGAATGAGCAACCCCTCTGCGCCCGCCGGCCCCGCGCCCGGCCCTGCCACGATCGTGCGCCTGCGCGAGGATCTGCTGCATCCCGATCCGCTGCTCGACTGCCTGGTCGAGGTATGCCGGCTGCAGGGCCAGAACGCCTCGCGCGCGTCGCTCTCTGCCGGCCTGCCGCTGGTGGGTGGCCGCCTCACGCTGGAGCTGGCCGAGCGCGCCGCGGCACGTGCCGGCATGGCGACCCGCCTGCAACGCATGCCGCTGGGCGAGCTGGACGCCGCCACGCTGCCCGCGGTGCTGGTGCTGAAGGACAACAAGGCCTGCGTGCTGCTCGACTTCACCGCCGACGGCAACACCGCGCGCCTGCTGCTGCCGGAAACCGGCCAGGGCACGGTGAACATCTCCCGCGACGAACTGCTGGCCCGCTACACCGGTGTGACGCTGTTCGTGCGGCCGCACTTCCGCTTCGATGGCCGCACCCCCGACGTGCGCGGCACGCGAAGCCAGCACTGGTTCTGGGGCGCGTTGCTGGAGCAGCGCTTCGTCTACCGCGACGTGCTGTGGGCCGCGGCGCTGGTGAACCTGTTCGCGCTGGCGCTGCCGATGTTCTCGATGAACGTATACGACCGCGTGGTGCCCAACAACGCCCTCGAGACGCTGTGGGCGCTGGCCATCGGTGTGATGCTGGTGCTGGGCGCGGACCTGTTCATGCGCAAGCTGCGCAGCCGCTTCGTGGACGAGGCGAGCGCGCGGGTCGACGTGCAGCTGTCGGCGGTGCTGATGGAAAAGGTGCTGGGCATGCGCCTGGAGCACCGGCCGGAGTCGGTGGGTTCGTTCGCGGCCAACCTGCGTGGCTTCGAGCAGGTGCGCGACTTCATCGCCAGCGGCACCGTCACTGCGTTGATCGACCTGCCGTTCGCGCTGCTGTTCGTGGTGGTGGTGGCGTGGATCTCGCTGTGGATGGTGGTGCCGGTGGTGCTGGCGTTCGCGCTGATCCTGGTGGTGGGCTATGTGCTGCAGCATCGCCTGCATGAGCTGGCCGAGACCACCTACCGCGCCTCGGCACAGCGCAACGCCACCCTGATCGAGAGCCTCACCGGCATCGAGACCATCAAGACGCAGGGAGCCGAGAGCGTGATCCAGGCGCGCTGGGAACGCGCCAATGGCTTCCTGGCGCGCATGAACGTGCGCATGCGCGGCCTCTCGTCGGGCGCCATGTACGCCACCAGCACATTGACGCAGCTGGTCACCGTGAGCACGGTGATCATCGGCGTGTACCTGATCTCGCAGCGCCAGCTCACGATGGGCGCGCTGATCGCGGCCAACATGCTGGCGGGCCGGGCGCTGGCGCCGGCCGGCCAGATCGTCGGCCTGCTGATGCAGTACCAGGGCGCGCGCACCGCGCTCGAGACGCTGAACAAGCTGATGGACAAGCCGGTGGAGCGCCCGGCGCAGACCGAAGGCGGCACGCCCTTCGTGCAACGGCGCGAGCTGCGCGGCGAGATCGAGTTCCGCAACGTGCGCTTCGCCTACCCAGGCCGCACCGACAGCGCGCTGGATGGCGTGAGCTTCAAGATCAGCCCCGGTGAGCGAGTGGCGCTGATCGGGCGAGTGGGCTCGGGCAAGTCGACGATGCAGCGGCTGATGATGGGCTTGTACCAGCCCACCGACGGCGCGGTGCTGCTCGACGGCGTGGACGTGCGCCAGCTCGACCCGGCCGATGTGCGGCGCAACGTGGCATCGGTGTCGCAGGACGTGATGCTGTTCTACGGCTCGCTGCGCGACAACATCACCTTCGGCCTGCCGTTCGCCGACGATGCTGCCGTGCTGCACGCCGCCGAAACCGCCGGCCTCATCGACTTCGTGAATCGCCATCCGCGCGGCTTCGACATGCCGGTGGGTGAGCGCGGCGAGCTGCTCTCGGGCGGCCAACGCCAGGGCGTGGGCATTGCGCGCGCCGTGCTGCACGGCGCGCCGGTGCTGCTGCTCGACGAGCCCACGTCGGCGATGGATTTCTCCACCGAGGCGCACGTCACCGCGCGCCTGGGCGCCTTTGCGCACAACAAGACGATGGTGCTGGTGACGCACCGCACCTCGCTGCTGTCGCTGGTGAACCGCGCCATCGTGGTGGACGCCGGCAAGATCGTGGCCGACGGCCCGCGCGACCGCATCATGGAAGCGCTGCAGGCCGGCCGCGTGGCGAGGGCCTCATGAACGCGGCCGCGATCCGCGCCGGTCGCGCGATGTTCGCCACGCTCGAGCGCGTGCGCCTGGCACTGGCCCCGCTCACTGAGCGCCTGCTCGGCCCCACCGTGAGCGAGCACGACGCCGACGTGGGCGGGCTGCGCAGCTTTGAGTTCGAGGCCGACGAACTGATGTCGCGCGAGCGCACGCGGCGCGCGCAGAAGATCGTGCGCACCGCAGGCATCGTGCTGCTGCTGCTGCTGTTGTGGGCCGCCTTTGCGCACGTGGACGAGGTGACGCGCGGCGAGGCGCGCGTGATTCCGTCGCGCCAGCTGCAGGTGGTGCAGTCGCTGGACGGTGGCGTGGTGGCCGAGATCCTGGTGCGCGAGGGCCAGGTGGTCGAGAAGAACCAGTTGCTGCTGCGCATCGACGAAACTCGTGCCGCCTCCGGCATGCGCGAAAGCGAGGCCACCGGCTTCGCGCTGGGCGTGCGCCAGGCGCGGCTGAAGGCCCTTGCCGAAGGCAGCGCGTTCAACCCGCCCAAGGCCGACGGCGCGGAGCAGCAGCGCATCGTCGACGAGGAGCGGCGCCTGTACCAGGCCAAGGTGGACGAGCTCTCCACCCTCTTGTCGATCAACAACCAGCAGCTGCAGCAGCGCCAGCAGGAGCTGACGGAGATGCGCGCGCGCAAGGCCGCGGCCGAGCGCTCGCTGGAGCTGAGCCAGCAGGAGCTCGCGAAGACCCGGCCGCTGCTGGCCTCCGGCGCGGTCAGCGAGGTGGACATCCTGCGGCTGGAGCGCGACATCGCCCGCCTGCGCGGCGACGCCGATCAGGCGGGCGCGCAGATCGCGCGCGTGCAGGCCTCCATCGGCGAGGCACAGCGCAAGAGCCAGGAGACCGAGCTCACTTTCCGCAACGACGCACGCAAGGAGCTGTCGGAGGTGAGCGGCAAGCTCAACGCGCTGACCGAAGGCGCCGTGGCGCTGGCCGACAAGGTGAGCAAGGCACAGGTGCGTTCACCGGTGCGCGGGCGCGTGCAGCGCCTGATGGCCAACACCGTGGGCGGGGTGGTTCAGCCCGGGCGCGACATCGTGGAGATCGTGCCGCTCGACGACACGCTGGTGCTCGAAGCACGCGTGGCGCCGAAGGACATCGCCTTCATCCGCCCGCACCAGAGCGCGCTGGTCAAGTTCACCGCCTACGACTTCTCCATCTACGGGGGCCTGGATGCCACCGTCGACAACATCAGCCCCGACAGCGTGGTGGACGAGCGCGGCAACGCCTACTACCTGGTCCGCGTCAGCACGCACAAGGCAAGCTTCGGCGACCAGTTGCCGGTGATCCCCGGCATGACCGCCGAGGTGGACATCCTCACCGGCAGCAAGACGGTGCTGTCGTACCTGCTGAAGCCGGTGCTCAAGGCCAAGGCCTACGCGCTGCGCGAACGTTGACCCAGACGCCGCACCGCGGCGCGCGCCAAAACCAACGGCCCTTCGCGGGCCGTTCGTCTTGTTACAACCGCACACAAAGCCGGGCCGGCGGTGATGTGCTTCACGAACGCCCCCGGCCGCGGCGCACTTAAGCGCACCCTCGGGCCCTATGCTGCCTGCAGCTGTTTTTACCTGCCCGACCGGGAAACTTTGCCATGCCCACGCTGACCAGGACGTCGTTCGGAGTTGTTACCGGACTGTGGGGCGCCGCGCTCGTGCGGGGTGCCGACGGCCGGCTGCGCGCACTGAGGCTGGGCGATGCGCTGCATGAAGGCGACCAGATCCTGACGGCGCAGAACGCGATCGTGCAGATCACCGATCCGGCAGGTGCCGTGCACGTGGCTGGCGCGCACCCTGCGGCCCAGGGCGCGCCGGCCGCCGCACCCACCGCGCACGCGCAGGCGGTGCCGGTGGGCGACGACCTCGACCGCGTGATCGCGCAGGTGAATGAAGGCGATGCGCAGGCCGCACCGGCCGCCGGCCTGAGCGGCGGCGGCGATGGGGGCAGCTTCGAACCGGGGCTGCGCGTCGACCGCGTGAGCGAAACCACCAGCGCTGCAAGCGTGGCGGCGCCCGCCGCGGTGGCAGACAACCCGGTGACGGTGGCGCACTTCGGAGCGCCGACCGCCATGAGCAGCCCGGACACCAATGCCGGCACGCAGGGCCAGCCGCCCGCCGCCACGCCCAACAGCGCCCCGGTGGCCGACGGTACCGGCCACTTCACCGGCAACGAGGACGCCGCGCTGCCGATCTCGCTGCACGGCACCGACGCCGACGGCAGCGTGGTGTCCGTGGTGGTCACCCAGCTGCCTGGCAACGGCAGCCTCACGCTCGCCGACGGAACCCCGGTGGCACAGGGTCAGTCATTGACGCCCGAGCAGGCCGACAGCCTCGTGTTCCACCCCGCTGCGGACGTCAACGGCAACAGCAGCATCCAGTTCGTGGTGGTGGACAACCAGGGCGCCGTGTCGACGACGGCAACGGCGCAGATCACACTGACGCCGGTGAACGACGCCCCCGTGGTGCCGGCGCACAGCGCCACGGTGCTGGAGGACGGCGCGGTCACCGGCAACCTGCTGGTGGACGCGCACGACGTGGATGGGGACGCGCTGAGCGTCAGCGGCTTCTCGGTGGGTGGCGCCAGCTTTGCCGCAGGTGACACCGTTGCCCTCGCCGGCATCGGCAGCATCACGATCGGCGCCGATGGCAGCTTCCACTTCGCGCCCCTGCCGGACTACGCCGGCGCCGTGCCGGAGATCGGCTACACGGTGACCGACGGCACGGCATCGGTCGCCTCCACCCTTGCCCTGACGATCACGCCGCAGCCCGACGCCGCGAGCATCGGCGGCAGCGCCACCGCCACCGTGGTGGAAGCCGGCGGCGTGAACAACGCCGAGCCGGGCGTGGCCAGCGCAAGCGGCCAGCTCACCGTGACCGACGTCGACCCGGGCGAGGCCCACTTCCAGGCGCCCGCCAACCTGCAGGGCACGTACGGCGTGTTCAGCTTCGACGCGGCCACCGGCGCCTGGAGCTATGCGCTCGACAATACGCGCCCCGCCACGCAGGCCCTGAACCAGGGCGGCAGCGCGACCGACACGCTCACAGTGAGCAGCGCGGATGGCAGCGCCACCCAGGCCATCGTGGTGACGGTGCAAGGCGCCAACGACAGCGCGGTGATCAGCGGAGCCGCCGCCGGCGTGACCAAGGAGGACGGCACGCTCGTGGCGGCCGGCACGCTGAACGCGGCCGATGTGGACAACGCTGCCGGCTTCAACACCGCAGCCGGCGCCGGCACCTACGGCGATTTCGCGATCGCCGCCGACGGCCACTGGACCTACACGCTGCGCAACGGCGATCCGGCGGTACAGGCGCTGGGCGCCGGTGAACTGCGCACCGAGACCTTCGCGGTATCCAGCATCGACGGCACGAGCAGTTCGGTGACGGTGACCGTGAGCGGCACCAACGATGCGCCGGTCGCGCAGGCGGCCAGCGTTGCGATTGCCGAGGATGGGACGGTCGTCACCGGCTCGGTCGTCGCCACCGACGCCGACGCGAATGCATCTCTCGCCTTCACGCTCAATGGCGCGGCGCCCGCCGGCCTGACCTTCAACGCTGACGGTTCGTACAGCTTCGATCCGTCGGCCAGCGCCTATCAATCGCTCGGCGTCGGCCAGTCAGCCGTGCTGACCGTGCCTTACACCGTCA
>CAMLIZ010000059.1 GCA_946480245.1 uncultured Pseudomonadota bacterium | reverse complement strand
CGGAGGTGTACATCCTCGTGCTGCCGGCCTTCGGCATCTTCTCGGAGATCTTCTCCACGTTCTCGGCCAAGCCGCTGTTCGGCTACCGCTCGATGGTGATGGCCACGATGGCGATCTGCCTGATTTCGTTCACCGTGTGGCTGCACCACTTCTTCACGATGGGTGCCGGGGCTGACGTGAACGCCATCTTCGGCATCGCCACCAGCCTGATCGCGGTGGCCACCGGCGTGAAGGTCTACAACTGGATCTTCACGATGTATGGCGGCAGCCTGCGCTTCGACACGCCGATGCTGTGGGCGCTGGGCTTCATCGTCACCTTCGTGATCGGCGGCATGACGGGGGTCTTGCTCGCCGTGCCGCCGGCCGACTTCCAGCTGCACAACAGCCTGTTCCTGGTGGCGCACTTCCACAACGTGATCATCGGCGGCGTGGTGTTCGGCGCCTTCGCCGGCATCACCTTCTGGTTTCCCAAGGCCTTCGGCTTCCGCCTGCACGAGGGCTGGGGCAAGGCGGTGTTCTGGCTGTCGATCGCCGGCTTCTACCTCGTGTTCATGCCGCTGTACGTGGTGGGCCTGCTCGGCATGACGCGGCGCATGCAGCACTACGAGGTGGCGTCGTGGCGGCCGTGGCTGCTCATTTCCGCGGCCGGCATCGTGGTGATGGCGGCCAGCGCCGCGTGCCAGGTGATCCAGATGGTGGTGAGCATCCGCCGCCGCGACGAGCTGCGCGACGCCACCGGCGACCCCTGGAACGGTCGCTCGCTCGAATGGGCCACCGCCTCGCCGCCGCCAGCCTTCAACTTTGCCGTGATGCCGCGGGTGGGCGGTAGCGAGCCCTACTGGGAGATCAAGCGCCACGCGATCGAGACTCAGCAGCTGCCCGATGAGCCGCACTATCACGCGATCGAGCTGCCCCGCAACAGCCTCACCGGCTTCATCACGGCCTTCTTCTCCACCATCACCGGCTTTGCGCTGATCTGGCACATCTGGTGGCTGATGGCCGCGGGGCTTGCCGCGGCCTATGCGGTGTTCGTGTGGTTTGCGTGGCGCGAGGTGCACGAGCACGTGGTCCCGGCCGACGAGGTGGCGCGCATCGACCGCGAGCGCCGCCGCGCACGGGCGGACTGGCTGGCGCAGCACCCGCAGGGCGAGGTGCCCGCATGAGCGCCGGCAGCAGCGCCATCGCGGCCGATCCGTACAAGCTCGGCCATCGCAACGGCTCGGCGCATTCAGCCACCGGCCACGGCGAGGGCGGCCCGGCGTCGCAGCGGGTGATCGTTGCCTACGGCTTCTGGATCTTCCTGCTCAGCGACATCGTGATGTTCTCGTGCTTCTTCGCGGCACACGCGGTGCTGCAGACGGCCACCAACGGCGGGCCGACGGGACGCGATCTCTTCGACCCCGGCCGCATCGCCATCGAAACCGGCTGCCTGCTGCTGTCGAGCTTCACCTGCGGCCTGGTGGCGGTGGCCATGCAGGTGCGCAGCCAGCTGTGGACGCAGCTGTCGCTGCTGGCCACCGGGCTGCTCGGCTTTGCCTTCCTGGTGCTCGAAGGGGCGGACTTCGCGGGCCTGGTGTCGCGCGGCGCCGGGCCCGATCGCAGCGCCTTCCTGTCGTCGTTCTTCGCGCTGGTGGGCTGCCACGGCCTGCACGTCACCGCTGGCCTGTTGTGGCTGGGCACGATGATGGCGCAGGTGTTTGCCAAGGGCTTTCGCCCGCACATCGAGCGCCGGCTGCTGTGCTTCAACCTCTTCTGGCACACGCTCGACATCATCTGGGTGGCGATCCTGACGCTGGTGTACCTGATCGGAGCAGGCCGATGAACGATCGAACCGACAAGCGCGACGCGCAACGCGACGAGAACGACGTCGAGCCCGGCGCTTTAGGCGAAGCCGAGGCCTCCCCCGGTGCAGCGATCCGCGGCTACGTGATCGGCCTGGTGCTGTCCGTGCTGCTCACCGCCGCGTCGTTCTACGTGCTGGGAACGCACCTGATCTGGGGGCCTTCAATTCCGGTGGCGCTGGCCGTGCTGGCCGTGGCCCAGATCGGTGTGCACCTGGTGTTCTTCCTGCACCTGACCACGGCACCCGACAACACCAACAACGCGCTCGCGCTCGGCTTCGGCGTGCTGATCGTGATCCTCGTGGTCGCCGGCTCGCTGTGGATCATGAGCCACCTGAACCACAACATGATCCCGGTGGATCAGGTGATTCGGATGCAGCGCTGACCGGCCAACCGGTCAAGGGCAAGCCCTTCGCAGCTTGAGCAGCGCAATGGCGGCCGGCCCGATGGTGCCCGACCGGTAGGCCACGAAGCCGAGGCTTCGATAGAGCGCAAGCGCGGGCGCATTGGCGGCGGTCACGCACACGGAGAAGACCGTCTTGGGCGCCATGCGGAACAGCTGCGTCAACAGTGCGCGCGCAATGCCCTTGCGCTGGTGCGCAGGGTGCACGACGAGCGAGGTGACAAGCACCTGACCCGGCTCCTCGTCGGGCTCGAAGGCCAGGATGCCGGCGATCGAATCCTGCAGCATCGCGCCCAGGTAGCGGGCGGTGCCGGCGCGGATGTCCTCCACCGTCTCGGCCAGGGGTGCGGGCCGCTCCACCTGCAGCAGCGCGGCCTCCTGCGCATAGCCGAGTGCGTGCACGGCGAGGATCTGCTGCGCCACGGCGGCATCGGCGTGATCGAGCGCAACAACACGAAGCGGCGCGTCGAGCGTTGCGAGGGTTGCCTCTGCGAGAGGGGTGTGCATTTGGAGGGGCATGATCGGTCGCTTCTGCAAGGCATTGTGCGCGCCGGCGCGCAGTGACAATCGCGGCCATGCCCTGCCCCGCCACCCCATGATCGCCCTGACCCGCCTCACGATCCGCCGCGCCCGGCAGGAGCGCTTGGCGCAGATCGCCGGCAGCCTGACCTTCACCACCGTGCTGTCGATCGTGCCGTTCTTCGCGGTGAGCTTTGCGTTGTTCACGCGCTTCCCGGTGTTCAAGCGTTTCGAGGACGCGCTGGAGCAGCACCTGCTGAAGAGCCTGCTGCCGGCCGACATCTCGCGCGCGGTGCTCAAGTACCTGAACCAGTTCGCTGCCAATGCGGACCGGCTCACGCTGGTGGGCTCGCTGTTCCTGCTCGCGGCGGCGGTGGCGCTGATGCTCACCGTGGAGAACGCGTTCAACCAGATCTGGGCGGTCAAGCGCAACCGGCCCTTCCTGCGCCGCGTGGGCCTGTACGTGCTCGTGCTCGCACTCGGGCCGCCGTTGCTCGGCATGAGCCTATGGGCCTCGTCGTATCTGGTGGGCGCGTCGATGGGCCTGCTCCATGCGCTGCCGCCTTCGGCGCAGTTCGTGTTGAACCTGGGGCCGATGCTGTTGAGCATCGCCGGCCTGGCGGCGCTGTTCCACTTCGTGCCCAACACGCGGGTGCGGCGGCGCGACGCCTTCGCAGGCGGCGTGATCGCCGGTGTCGGGCTCGAGCTGGGCCGGCGCGGCTTCAGCGCGTACCTGGTCAAGCTGCCCACCTACAAGGCGGTGTACGGTGCCTTCGCGGTGGTGCCGATCTTCCTGCTGTGGGTTTACTTCTCCTGGCTGGTCACGCTGGCAGCGGCGCTGGTGGCGGCCAACCTCGGTCAAGGCGCCGGCCGCGCTGGCCGCGCGCAGCGTGCGTGAACGCGCTGCCTGCCGCACACTGCCGCCTTGCCCATGCCGACCGACGCCCATCACTGCCGCGTGCTCGCCACGCCCTGGCCCGAGGCCTACGGCACGCTGCTGCACAGCGCGCGCCACTTCGGGCGCCACTGGCATGGCAACTACGGCGTCGGCCTTCTGCAGCACGGCGCGCAAAGCTCGGCCAGCGGCCTGGGGCCGGTGGACGCATACGCCGGTGACCTGATCACCAGCAACCCCGGCGAAGTGCATGACGGCCGCCCGCTTGGCGGCCCGTCGCGGCGCTGGCGCATGCTGCACCTCGAGCCTGCGCTGATGCGCTCGATGGTCGGCGTGGAAGGCGATGGCGGCAGCGATGAACCACAGCTGGTGCGCCCCGTCATCCAGGATCCACCGCTGCGCCAGGCGCTGCATCGCCTGTTCGCGCGCCTCGATGCATGGCAGGCCGGCGGTGCTGACAGCGCCGACGCGCTGGCCTGCGAAGAGGCGCTGGTGCAGCTGTGCTCGCAGTTGCTGGCGCGGCATGCCACCGCTGCGCCGCTGCCGGAAGTCGCGGGCGACGTGCACGTGGTGCGCGAGCGCCTGGCCGACCTGCCGCTCGCCGCGCCCACCTTGGCGGAGCTGGCGCAACTGGCTGGCCTGAGCAGGTACCAGGTGCTGCGCCGCTTCGAGCGCGCCTACGGCCTGCCGCCGCACGCCTGGCTGCTTCAGCGCCGTGCCGAGCGCGCCCGCACGCTGGTGCTGGGCGGTGCAGCGCTGGCCGACGCGGCGGCGCAGGCCGGCTTTGCCGACCAGAGCCACATGACGCGCGTGTTCGCGCGCCAGTTCGGCTTCACACCCGGCGCGCTGCAGCGGCGCCAGCCCTGACGCACTGACTGCAATCCTGTTCAAGACCGCGGGCGCGCGGCTGCACACACTGCGCGGGTGTTCAAGGCCGGGAGTCGGCATGTCGGAATCGCGCAAGGGTCAGTGGCTGTGCAGCCTGGCGATGGTGCTGGTGGGCAGCACGGTGGTGGTGAGCAAGGTGATCGGGCAGGACGTGGAGCCGTTCCTCGCCACCGCGCTGCGCCACGCAGCGGCGCTGCCGGTGTTCCTGCTGCTGATGTGGCGCACCCGCTCGCGCTGGCCGCGCGTGGGCCTGCGCGACGCACTGTTGCTGCTGGTGCAGGCGGCTGGCGGCAGCGTGGGCTACACGGTGCTGCTGATCGAAGGCGTGGCGCGCGCCGGCGCGGCCAACGCCGGCATCGTGGCCGGCACGCTGCCCGCCATGTCGGCGCTGTTTGCCGCGCTGTTTCTCGGCGAGCGGCCCGGTCTGCGCCTGGTGGTGGCCATCGCGCTGGCCACGGCCGGCGTGATGGCCGTGTCCATCACTCCCCGCAGCGCCGGCGCGCAAGGCGCCACGCACCTGCTCGGCATCGCCCTGGTGCTGGGCGCCATTGCGAGCGAGTCGGTGTTCATCCTCGCCAACAAGCGCCTTGCCACGCCGATCCCGGCGCTGGCGCTGTCCACGCTGATGTCCGCAGGCGGGCTGCTGCTGTCGGCAATTCCCGCGGCGCTGGCCTGGCGCGACACGCAGTCCACGTTCAGCACGCCGGCACTCGCGGGCATCGCGTACTACGCCTGGCTGCCCACCGTGGGTGGCTTCCTGCTGTGGTACGCCGGCAGCGCACGCACCACCGGTGCCCGCGCATCGCTGGCCACCGTGTGGCTGCCGGTGGCCGCGCTGCTGTTGTCGGCCGCGGTGCTGCACGAGCCGATCCGCCCGGCGCAATGGCTGGGGCTGGCATGCGTGGTCGTGGCGGTGCTGCTGGCCACCGGCGAGCGCCGCACGTCGGCGCCGCGTTCTGGAGCGGTGCCCCTAGCGCAATGAGGCGGCCACGGGGCATCGGCTGGCACACTGGCCGATTGCCGCCCTTCGAGGTATTCCATGGTCCGACGCCTGTTGCCGCGACACACCGACCTGCGCGGCGCCGCGCGCCTGGCCACCGAAGCCACCGCCGGCCTCACCGACATCGTGGAGGCGATGCACGCGCGCATCGCGCGCCTGCCCGGCACGGCGGGCGAGCCGCACCGCACGCGCGGCATCACCGGCCTGGTGTATCGCAGCGTGCGCGGCGTGACGCGCGCCGTGGGCAGTGGCGCCGAAGGCGCGGCCACCTTGCTGGGCGCCCCCATCGACAAGGTGCCCAGCCCGCGGCGCGAGGCGCTGGTGGCCGCGCTGAACGGCGTGCTCGGCGACCACCTGGCCGCCAGCGGCAACCCACTGGCCGTGCCGATGGCCCTGCGTCGCGATGGCCACGCGCTCGACCTGAACCGCACTGCCCTTGCTGCCCTGCCCGACAGCGGGCCGCGCCTTCTGGTGCTGCTGCACGGACTGTGCATGAACGACCTGCAATGGCGGCGCGACGGCCACGACCACGGTGACGCACTGGCGCGCGACCTGGGCTTCACCCCCGTGTACCTGCACTACAACTCCGGCCTGCACGTGTCGCAGAACGGCCATGCGCTGGCGCAGATGCTCGAGCGCCTGCTCGAGCAATGGCCGCAGCCGCTGAAGCGCGTGGTGCTGCTGGGCCACAGCATGGGTGGGCTGCTCGCCCGCAGCGCGCTGCACTACGGCGCGCAGGCCGGCCATCGCTGGCCGCAGCAGGTGAGCGACCTGGTGTGCCTGGGCACGCCGCACCACGGGGCGCCGCTGGAACGCGCCGGCCACTGGGTGGACGTGCTGCTCGACGCCGCGCCCTACACCGCGCCGCTGGCGCGCCTGGGCAAGGTGCGCAGCGGCGGCATCACCGACCTGCGCCACGGCAACCTGCTGGACGACGACTGGCATGGCCATGACCGCTTTGCGAAGGGCACCGATCGTCGAGTGCCGCTGCCGTTGCCCGAGGGCTCGCGCTGTTTTGTTGCCGCGGCAAGCCTCAAGGTGCAAGGCAGCGCACTGAAGAACCGCCTGCTGGGCGACGGCCTGGTGCCGGTGGACAGCGCCTTGGGTCGCCATGCCGACCCGGCTCGCGCGATCGCGATCCCGAAGGAGCGCCAATGGGTGCGCGAGGGGATCGGCCACCTGGCGCTGCTGTCGGACGCCGAGGTCTACGCGCAGTTGCTGCGCTGGCTCGGCTGAGCGGCCGCGGGCGCCTCAGCCGCGCACGACGGGCAGCCCCTGGGCGGCCCACATGCCGATGCCGCCGGTGAGGTTGGCCACGTGCGTATAGCCGTGGTGTACGAGGAACTGCATGGCCTGCTGACTGCGGCCGCCGCTGGCGCAGGCGAGGATCAACGTTTTGTCGCGCGGCAGCTCGGTGTAGGCCTGCTGGAAGCGGCTGAGCGGCATTTCCACGCAATGGGGGTGGTCAAAGCGCAGCCGCGCCGTCTCGTGCGGCTCGCGCACGTCCACCAGCCAGGCACCCTCGTCCAGGCGCTCCTTGCTCGTGGCGGGGTCGAGGTGGGTGGCGGTATTCGCGTTCATGGGCGGTGGGTGGCCGGCAGCAGGCGCTCGGCATGCGGTACGTCGCCATCGGTGCCGATCTCGGTGGCAATCTGCGTGCACACCGCCCGGCACAGCGTGGCGGCGCGCTCGCTCTGGATGCGATAGAAGATCTGCGTGCCCTCGCGACGACGCGCCAGGATGCCGGCGCGGTACAGCGTGGACAGATGCTGCGACAGGTTGGGCTGCGTGGCGTCGATCTCGGCCAGCAGCTGCGACACGTTCTTTTCTTCGCGGCACAGCGCGCTGATCAGCTTGAGCCGCAGCGGCGTGGACAGCACCGAGAACAGCTCGGCCGCGGCGGCGAACACGTCGTCGGATTCGCTGCTGTTCAAGGGCATGGACAAGGCTGCTGGGTCATGTTGCGCGGATGATAGCCGTGCGCCCCCTCGTGCGCCACATTTATGCGCAAGCACTCATGTTTTGCAGGCCTGAATCGTGCCAATCGCGCAGTAGCGCCAGGTTCACGCGGCCCGGCCCCGGCACAACGGGTTGCCAGCCTTCGCGCTCGCCAAGGCTCGGGCCGATGGCCAGCGGCCGCACCGGGGGCGTCTGGAACGCGTCGGCAAAGTACACGCTGCGCGTGATCACGGTGGCAATGCCGCAGGCAGCAGCCGCCCGCAGCCCGGCGGGCGAATCCTCCAGCGCCAGCACTTCGTGCGGCGCGCAGCCGAGCTGCTGCAGCGCCAGCCGATACACCTGCGGGTCGGGTTTCTTGCGCGGCGCCTGCTCGGCGCACACCATGCACTCGAAGCGCTGCGCGCCTTGCGGGCCCAGCTGCGCCTGCAGCAGCCCCTGCACGTTGGCGGTGCCGGTGGTGGTGGCAATCGCCAGCCGCACGCCCGCGGCAGCGCAGTCGTCCAGCAGCTCGCGCACGCCCGGGCGCAGCGGCAGCCGGCCGCTGGACACGATGCGCGCATAGGCGGCGTTCTTCAGGCCGTGCAGCGCGCGTGCCAGCGACTCGCGCTGCGCCCAGCCGGCCGGCGCGTCTGCGCGCCCTGCCATGTCGTGCAGCAAGCGCTCGCGCCCGCCGGCCACCGCCAGCAGCTCGCCATAGCGTGCCTCGCTCCAGCGCCACGGCAGGCCGGCCTGCTCGAAGGCCTGGTTGAAGGCCACGCGGTGGCCATCGCGCTCGGTCTCCGCGAGCGTGCCGTCCACGTCCCAGATCAGCGCGCACAGCATCTACGCCGCCAGCGCCGCCGGCGGCGGATAGCGGCGCGCCATCGCCTCCAGCGACAGCGGCACGATGCGATCGGCCATGCCGGTGCAGCCGAAGGCTTCGAAGCGCGCACGGCAGATGCCGCGTGCGGCCTGCTTGGCCGCCAGCAGCGCCTTGCGCGGGTCGAACTCCGCCGGCTGCTCGGCCAGGCATTGACGCATCGCGCCGCTCATCGCGAGGCGGATGTCGGTGTCGATGTTGACCTTGCGCACGCCGTGGCGGATACCGCGCTGGATCTCCTCCACCGGCACGCCATAGGTCTGCTTCAAGGTACCGCCGTACTGGCGGATGATCGCCAGCCACTCCTGCGGCACGCTGGAGGAGCCGTGCATCACCAGGTGCGTGTCGGGCACCGCGGCATGAATCTGCGCGATGCGCTCGATCGCCAGCACCTCGCCGGTGGGCGGCCGGCTGAACTTGTAGGCGCCATGGCTGGTGCCGATGGCGATGGCCAGCGCATCCACGCCGGTGCGCGCCACGAAGTCGCGCGCCTGGGCCGGGTCGGTGAGCAACTGGTCATGGCCCAGCTTTCCGACTGCACCGATGCCGTCTTCCTCGCCGGCCTCGCCGGTCTCCAGCGAGCCCAGGCAGCCAAGCTCGCCTTCCACCGACACGCCCACCGCATGCGCCATCTCGCACACGCGCCGGGTCACGGCCACGTTGTAGGCATAGGGTGCGGGCGTCTTGCCGTCCTCCAGCAGCGAGCCGTCCATCATCACGCTGGTGAAGCCGGAGCGGATCGACTGCTGGCACACCGCGGGCGACACGCCGTGGTCCTGGTGCAGCACCAGCGGAATTGCCGGGTGCTGCTCCACGGCCGCCAGCACCATGTGCCGCAGGTAGGCCTCGCCGGCGTACTTGCGCGCGCCCGCCGAGGCCTGCAGGATCACCGGACTGCGCGTGTCCTCGGCGGCTTCCATGATGGCCTGGATCTGCTCCAGGTTGTTCACGTTGAAGGCCGGCACGGCGTAGTCGTGCTCAGCGGCGTGGTCGAGCAACTGACGCAGCGAGATCAAGGCCATGTCGATGCTCCTCAAGCGGCAAGGGCGTGCCGGGCATTCGCCTGCAGCACGTGCGCGGCCACCTCTTCGGCCGAGCGGAACAGGCGCTGCGGCGCAGCGGTCTCGATGGCGCGGCCTTCGTTGTAGCCATAGGGCACGGCCCAGGCCTGCACGCCGGCGGCACGCGCGGCGTCCATGTCGGTTTGCGAATCGCCCACGTGCGCGGCACGTTCCGGCTGCCCGCCGAGCACCCGCACCACGTGCTGCAGCACGCCGGCATGCGGCTTCTTCACCGGCAGCGAATCCCCGCCCACTACCAGGCTGAAGTAGCGGTCCAGCCGCGTGCGCTCCAGCACGCGCAGCGCGTAGCGGTGCTCCTTGTTGGTGACGCAGGCCAGCCGCACGCCGCTGTCCAGCAGCGTCTGCAGCGCGCGCGGCACGCCGTCGTACGGCCGCGCGCTCATGCCGGCGGTGACGCCGTAGTGGCGCTTCAACCGCTCCAGCACGTCGTCCGGTGGCAGACGTGGCGCGAGTTCGCTGCGCTCGTGCAGCACGTGCGCCAGCAGGCGCAGCATCATCTCGCGCGTGCCGGCACCGATGAAGCGCGCCACCAGGGCCTCGGGCTGGCGCGCCACGCCGAAGTCGGCCAATGTGCGGTTGGCGGCCTCGGCGATCTCGGCGGCGGTGTCGACGAGCGTGCCGTCGAGGTCGAAGCTGAGCACGGAATAGCGCATGCGAACTCCTATCGTTGAATGGCGGGATCGATCTGGGCCAGCACCATGTCGGCCAGGCGCTCGGCGGTGAAGCCGAAGGCCTGGAACAGCGCGGCCGCGGGTGCGGAATCGCCGAAGCGGTCCAGCCCCATCACGGCGCTGCAACCGTAGGCACCCCAAAAGCGGGAGACGCCGGCTTCCACCGCGATGCGCGGCAGCCCCGGGGGCAGCACTGCGCCGCGGTAGGCCGCGTCCTGGCGGTCGAACAGCTCGGCACAGGGCATCGACACCAGGCGCACCGGCACGCCGCGTGCATCGAGCAGCGCCTGCGCGGCCGCGGCCAGCGCCACCTCGGAGCCGGTGGCCAGCAGCACGGCGCGCGCATGGGCGCGCTCGGCCAGCACATAGCCGCCGCGCTGCATGGCCTGCAATTGCGCGGCGTCGCGCGGCTGCGCCGGCAGCTCCTGGCGCGACAGCAGCAAGGCGCTGGGGCGCTCGCGCTGCTGCAGCGCGTGCGTCCAGGCCGCGGCGGTTTCGGCGCCATCGCAGGGGCGCCACACGTCCAGGCCCGGGATCATGCGCAGGCTGGCGGCATGCTCCACCGGCTGGTGCGTGGGCCCGTCCTCGCCGAGGCCGATCGAGTCGTGCGTGAACACGTGCACCACGCGTTGCTTCATCAGCGCGGACATGCGCACCGCGTTGCGGCTGTAGTCGCTGAAGGTGAGAAAGGTGCCGCCGTACGGAATGAAGCCGCCGTGCAGCGCCATGCCGTTCAGCGCCGCGGCCATGCCGAACTCACGCACGCCCCAGTTCACGTGGCGCCCGCCCGCTGCGCCGCCGCGCACGGCGCCGCAATCGGGAAAGTCGGTGAGGTTGGAGCCGGTGAGGTCGGCCGAGCCGCCCAGCAGCTCGGGCAGCGCGGGCGCGATGCGCGCCAGCATCTGCTGCGACGCCTTGCGCGTGGCAAGCGTCTTGCCCTCGGCGGCCACGGCCTGCAGCAGCGCCTGCGCGCTCTGCGCCCAGCCCGCCGGCAGCTCGCCCTGCATGCGGCGCTCGAACTCGGCGGCCAGCGCCGGATGCGCGCTGCGATAGGCCGCGAACGCGGCGTTCCAGCCGGCCTCGCGGTCGGCGCCGGTGCTGCGCGCATCCCACGCAGCGCGCACGTCGGCGGGCACTTCGAACGGCGCATAAGGCCAGCCGATGGCCTCGCGCGTGAGCGTGATCTCGGCGTCTCCCAGCGGCTCGCCATGCGCCTTGGCCGTGCCCGCGCGGTGCGGCGAGCCGCGGCCGATGGTGGTGCGGCACAGGATGATCGTGGGCCGCTCGGTGCTGCGCCGCGCCTGTGCGATGGCCGCATCCACCGCCGCCACGTCGTGCCCGTCGATCGGACCGATCGTGTCCCAGCCGTAGGCCCGAAAGCGCATCGCGGTATCGTCGGCAAACCAGCCTTGTACCGGACCGTCGATCGAGATGCCGTTGTCGTCGTACAGCAGCACCAGCTTGTTCAGCTTGAGCACGCCGGCCAGCGAGCAGGCCTCGTGGCTGATGCCCTCCATCAGGCAGCCGTCGCCGGCAAACACGTAGGTGCGGTGGTCCACGATGGTGTGGCCGGGCCGGTTGAACTCGTCGGCCAGCAGCTTCTCCGCCAGCGCCATGCCCACCGCATTGGCCAGCCCCTGGCCGAGCGGGCCGGTGGTGGTTTCAACGCCGGGCGTGAGGCCGTGCTCAGGGTGGCCCGGCGTGCGGCTGTGCAATTGCCGGAAGCGGCGCAACTCCTCCAGCGGCAGGTCGTAGCCGGTGAGGTGCAGCAGCGCGTACAACAGCATCGACGCATGGCCGTTGCTGAGCACGAAGCGGTCGCGGTCGGGCCATTGCGGATGCGCCGGGTTGTGCCGCAGGTGGCGGCCCCACAAGGCCACTGCCATCTCGGCCATGCCCATCGGCGCGCCGGGATGGCCGCTGCGTGCCGCCTGTACCGCGTCCATCGCGAGCGCGCGGATCGCGTTGGCCATGCGGCGGGTGTCGTGTGTCATCGCCGCTCCTTCAGCTCAACTGCGCGCGGCGGATTTCCATCAGCCGCAGGATCATCGGCGTCAGGATCAGCTGCATCGCCAGGTCCATCTTTCCGCCCGGCACCACGATGGTGTTGGCGCGCGACATGAACGCGTCGTGGATCATCGACAGCAGGTACGGGAAGTCGATGCCGCGCGGATCCTTGAAGCGGATCACGGTCATGCTCTCGCCCGCGGTGGGGATGTCGCGCGCGATGAACGGGTTGGAGGTGTCCACCACCGGCACGCGCTGGAAGTTGATGTCGGTCTCGGCGAACTGCGGGCAGATGTAGTGCACGTAGTCGTGCATGCGGCGCAGGATGGTGTCGGCCACCGCCTCCTTCGAGTAGCCGCGGTCGCGCGTGTCGCGATGGATCTTCTGGATCCACTCGAGGTTGATGATCGGCACCACGCCCAGCTTCAGGTCCACGTGGCGCGGCAGGTCCACCTCGGCGGTCTTCACGCAGCCATGCAGGCCCTCGTAGAACAGCAGGTCGGTGTCGGCCGGCGTGTCCTGCCAGGGCGTGAAGGTGCCGGCGTCCTGCTGCCAGGGCGCGGCCTCCTCGTCGTTGTGCAGGTACAGCCGGGTGCGGCAGCGGCCCTCCTGCCCGTAGGTGCGGAACTGCTGCTCGAGCAGCTTCCATTCGTTGGCCTCCGGGCTGAAGTGGCTGAGCGGCCGGTTCTCCCGGTCCGCCTCGGCCACGCGCTGCTTCATCTCCACGCGCGGAAAGCGGTGGAACGCATCGCCTTCGATCGTGGCCGCCACGATGCCTTCGCGGCGGAAGATGTTGTCGAAGGTGCGCTTGACGGTGCTGGTGCCGGCGCCGCTGGAGCCGGTGACCGCGATGATCGGATGCTTGCGCGACATGAGGGCTCCTTCAGGCGTGCGGCTGCACGTACAGCGACCGGGTCTTGAACAGCTGCCAGGTCACGTTCTCGCTCGGCTCGGCGTGGTAGCGCACGATGCGCTCCACTTCCTCCGCGGTGCCCAGGATCACCGGCACGCGCTGGTGCAGCGTGTCGGGCACCACGTCGAGCAAGGCCTGCGTGCCGGTGACGGCGCCGCCGCCGGCCTGCTCGATCAGCATCGCCATCGGCGCGGCCTCGTACATCAGGCGCAGGCGGCCCGGCTTGAAAGGCTGCTTGCGGTCGCGCGGGTACAGGAAGATGCCGCCGCGCCCGAGGATGCGATGCACCTCGGCCACGAAGCTGGCGATCCAGCGCATGTTGAAGTTGCGGGCACGCGGCCCGTCCTCACCGGCCAGGCACTCCGCCACGTAGCGTTGCACCGGCTTCTCCCAGAAGCGTTGGTTGGAGCAGTTGATCGCGAACTCCCCCGTCACCGCCGGCAGCCGCACCTGCTCGGCCGTGGTACGCCAGCGGCCGTTGCGCGGGTCGAGCGTGAACATGCACACGCCCTGCCCCACGGTGAGCACGAGCACGGTGGCCGGGCCGTAGATCACGTAGCCGGCCGCCAGCTGGCGCCGCCCCGGCTGCAGGAAGCCGGCCGCGCCCGGCGGCGTGCCGCGAAACGGATGCGGCAGCACCGAGAAGATGGTGCCGATGGCGCTGTTGGTCTCGATGTTGGAGGAGCCGTCCAGCGGGTCGAACAGCACGAGGTGGTCGCCGTGCTGACCGTAGTCGGGCGACGGCGTGGGCTCGTCCTGCTCCTCGCTGGCCCAGCCCGCCACGGCCGGGCATACGGCCAGCGCCTCGGCCATGCAACGGTCGGCGAACACGTCGAGCTGCTGCTGCACCTCGCCTTGCACGTTGGCGCGGCCGGCACTGCCGTGCAAGCCGGCCAGCGGGCCCAGGCGCACCGCCTCGCTGATGCGCGTGGCGGCGTGCACGATCGCCTGCAGCGTGGCGGCCAGTGCCGCGGGCTGCGTGGCAAGCCACTTGGAAAGGTCGGGCGAGTTCATGGCGGTCTCCTCGGATGTGGAATTCGTCGGCTCGCCTTCTCAGGCGGCCTGTCGTGCGCCGTCGAACACCCGGCTGCCGCGCACGTCGGCCGCGTCCAGCGTGCTCAACTCGTCGGCGCCGAGCTCGCGCTCGGGCTGTGCAAACAGCCGGTTGGCCTGGCGCAACCGCATGCGCTCGAGCGCATTGCGCACGCTGCGCGCGTTGGCGAAGTGCGGCTGCTGCACGCGCAGCGCCAGGTACTCGGCGAAGGCCTCGCGCGCGCCCGGCGCAAAGCGGTATTGCGCGGCCTGCAGCATGTGGTCGGCGATCTGCAGCAGCTCGGGCTGTGCGTAATCCGGAAACGCCAGGTGGTGCGCGATGCGCGAGCTGAGGCCAGGGTTGCTCTTGAAGAAGGTGTCCATGCGGTCGGCATAGCCGGCCAGGATCACCACCAGGTCGTCGCGCTGGTTCTCCATCACCTGCAGCAGGATCTCGATCGCCTCCTGGCCGTAGTCGCGCTCGTTCTCGGGCCGGTACAGGTAGTACGCCTCGTCGATGAACAGCACGCCGCCCATCGCGCGCTGCAGCACTTCCTTCGTCTTGGGCGCCGTGTGGCCGATGTACTGGCCCACCAGGTCGTCACGCGTCACCGCCACCAGGTGCCCCTTGCGCACATAGCCCAGCCGATGAAGGATCTGCGCCATGCGCAGCGCCACCGTGGTCTTGCCGGTGCCCGGGTTGCCGGTGAAGCTCATGTGCAGCGACGGCGCCTGCGCCTGCAGCCCGTGCGCCAGCCGCAGCTTGTCGATCACCAGCAGCGCGGCGATCTCGCGGATGCGGCGCTTCACAGGGGCCAGGCCCACGAGGTCGCGCTCGAGCTCGTCGAGCACTTCCTCGACGCGGGTCTGGGCGAGCACTTCGGCGATCGTCTTCGGGATCGGTGCTTCCTGGGCCGGCGCCTTCGGGGCGGCCGCCTCCGGCGTGGCGACGCCGGGGATGCGATACAGCGGAGTGTTCATCGGCGCGTCAATACCGCTCGTTCTCAGGCCGATCGCCCGAATACGCCCGCGTCGTGTAGCGCACCGAACGCCCACCGACCTCCTGCCGCTCGAGCGCAAAACCCGGCTCGATCGCGGGCCGGTTCACGATGAAGCTCATCGCCACCGACTCCACGCCACGCGTGGAATCGAACGCCACCAGCCGGATGTAGTGCGACGCAAAGGTCTTGCGGCAGGCCTTGAGCTCGGCCACCACGCCGGCGGCGTCGTGCAGGTCGAACATCGGCGTGCCGTACATCTCCCAGTAGGTATTGCGCGGGTGCGGGTCGTCGGTGTATTCCACGCTCCACGCGTAGCCCTTGCGCAGGCCGTACTCCACCTGCAGCGCCACCTCGGCGTCGGTGAGATCGGGCAGGAACGAGAACTGGCCTTGGGTGAGACGGCCGGTCGGGTTGGTCAGCATGGGGTGCTCCTTCAGGCGGCCATCGCGGGTGTGACCGCGAAGTCCGAGGTGTCGGTGGACGCGTAGTTGAAGCTCACGTCCTTCCAGGTCTCGAGCGCGGCCTTCAGCGGCCCGCAGGTCTCGGCGGCGCGCTGCAGGATGGCCGGGCCTTCGCGGGCGATGTCCTTGCCCTCGTTGCGCGCCTTGACCATCGACTCCAGCGCCACGCGGTTGGCCACGGCGCCCGCCTGGATGCCCTGCGGGTGGCCGATGGTGCCGCCGCCGAACTGCAGCACCACGTCGTCGCCGAACAGGTCGAGCAGCTGGTGCATCTGGCCCGCATGGATGCCGCCGCTGGCCACCGGCATCACCTTGCGCATGTCGGCCCAGTCCTGCTCGAAGAACAGGCCGCGCGGCAGGTCCTGCTTGGTCACGGCGTCGCGGCAGACGTTGTAGTACCCCTGCACCGTCATCGGGTCGCCTTCGAGCTTGCCCACCGCCGTGCCGCAGTGCAGGTGGTCCACGCCGGCCAGGCGCAGCCACTTGGCGATCACGCGGAAGCTCACGCCATGGTTCTTCTGCCGCGTGTACGTGCCGTGACCGGCACGGTGCATGTGCAGGATCATGTCGTGCTTGCGGCACCAGTTGCTCATGCTCTGGATCGCCGTGTAGCCGATCACGAGGTCGATCATCACGACCACCGAGCCCAGCTCCTTGGCCAGTTCGGCGCGCTCGTACATGTCTTCCATCGTGGCCGCGGTGATGTTGAGGTACGTGCCCTTGACCTCGCCGCTGGCCGCCTGCGCCTTGTTCACCGCCTCCATGCAATAGAGGAAGCGGTCGCGCCAGTGCATGAAGGGCTGGCTGTTGATGTTCTCGTCATCCTTGGTGAAGTCGAGGCCGCCCTTGAGCGCCTCGTACACCACGCGGCCGTAGTTGCGGCCCGACAGGCCCAGCTTGGGCTTCATCGTGGCGCCCAGCAGCGGGCGGCCGTACTTGTCGAGCCGCTCGCGCTCCACGATCATCCCGGTCGGCGGGCCCTTGAACGTCTTGACGTAGGCCACCGGCAGGCGGATGTCCTCCAGGCGGCAGGCGCGCAGCGGCTTGAAGCTGAACACGTTGCCGATCAGGCTGGCGGTGAGGTTTGCGATCGAGCCTTCCTCGAACAGGATCAGGTCGTAGGCCACCCACGCGAAGTACTGGCCGGGCGTGCCGGGCACCGGCTCCACCTTGTAGGCCTTGGCGCGGTAGCTGTCGCAGGCGGTGAGGCGGTCGGTCCACACCACGGTCCAGGTGGCGGTGGAGGATTCGCCGGCCACGGCGGCGGCGGCTTCGATCGGCTCCACGCCCTCTTGCGGCGTGATGCGGAACAGGCAGATCAGGTCCGTGTCGCTCGGCCGGTAGTCGGGTGCCCAGTAGCCCATCTGGCGGTACTTGAGCACGCCGGCCGAATAGCGCTTCTTGACATCGGTGATCAGGCCTTCTTCGACGGGTTTGTTCATGGTGCTGCTCCTGGCGCAATGGGGACAGCCAAAATATAAGCAGCGACCGAAATAAGCGATATTCAGATATTCTTCGCATTCACTTCAGGTTGAGCTGAATGAACGTCACCTTCCGCCAGCTTCGGGTCTTCTCGGAGGTGGCGCGCCACCTGAGCTTCGCGCGCGCCGCCGAGGCGCTGCACCTCACGCCGCCGGCCGTGACCATGCAGGTGAAGGAGGTGGAGGCGCAGGTGGGGCTGCCGCTATTCGAGCGCCAGGGCCGGCAGGTGTCGCTCACCACGGCCGGCGAGTACTTCCTGGTGTATGCGCGTCGCCTCTTGGCCACCTTGAAGGACGCCGACGACGCGATGGCGCGCTTCAAGCGGCTGGAGACCGGCCTGCTGACCATCGGCATGGTGAGCACCGCGCAGTACTTCGTGCCGCCGCTGCTGGCGCGCTTTCGCGACGAGCATCCGGGCATCGACGTGCGCCTGCAGGTCACCGGCAACCGCGAGCAGCTGCTGGCGCTGCTGCATGCCAACGAGGTGGACCTGGCGGTGATGGGCCGCCCACCCAGCGAGATGGCCACGCGCGCCGAGGCCTTCGCGGCGCACCCGCTGGTGTTCGTGGCGCCGCCCGGGCATCCGCTGCTGTCGGTGGGGCACCCGCCGGTGAGCCTGATGCAGAACTACCCGTTCGTGGTGCGCGAGGCCGGCTCGGGCACGCGCGCGGCGATGGAGAACTTCTTCCGCGAGCGGCGCTTCACGCCGCGCATCACGATGGAGATGTCGAGCAACGAGACGATCAAGCAGGCGGTGATGGCCGGCATGGGCCTGGGCTTCCTGTCGCTGCACACGATCGGGCTCGAGGCGCGCAGCGGGTTGCTGCACGTGCTGTCGGTGGAGGGCACACCGGTGATGCGCACCTGGAACATCGTGCACCTGCTGGCCAAGGTGCTGTCACCCGCGGCCGAGGCGTTTCGCTACTTCATCATCGAGCACGCGGAAGCCTTCCTCGTGGCGCACGACACGCCGCTGCTGCAGCCGCCCCCGCCAGCCTGAGCGCTTCAGGCCGTCTTGGCGCAGTCGGCAAGCGCGGCCAGTAGCAGCGCCGGGTCGAAGGGCTTGCGCAGGAAATGCCTCACACCCAGCGCGCGGGCGCGCTCCTCGTTCACGGCTTCGCTGAAGCCGGTACACAGGATCACCGGGAGCGCAGGGTTGGCGGCGAGCACCTGGCGCGCGAGTTCGTCGCCCGACAGATGCGGCATGGTCTGGTCGGTGATCAGCACGTCTGCGGCATCCGGCTCGGCGAGCAGGCGCTGCAGCGCTTCACGCGGGTCGTTGAACACCTGCACCTGGTGGCCGTGCGCCAGCAGGAACTCGCTGAGATACAGCGAGACCACCTGATCGTCGTCCACCACCCATACGCGCACCTTGCCGCTGGAGGCGGGCAGTTCCCGAACCGGGGATGCCGGCCGCATGTGCACGCCGACCTCGGCTTCCGCCGGCGGCAGCAGCACCTCCACGCTCGTACCCTGCCCCACCACACTGCGCACCACGATGTGCCCGCCGGCGCCGTGTACCACGCCCTGCACCATCGGCAGGCCGAGTCCGGTGCCGCGCCCCACGCCCTTGGTGGTGAAGAACGGCTCGAAGATGCGCCGCAACTGATCCGGCCCAATGCCCTCGCCGCTGTCGTTCACGAGCAGCCGCACCCAGGCGCCGGTCAAGGCAACGCCGCAGGTGCTGCAGCGCAGGCCCGGCCGCGTTGCCGCATCGAGGCACAGCTCGATGCGGCCGGAGCCTGGAATGGCATCGCGCGCGTTGAGCACCAGGTTCAACAGCAGCTGCTGCAGCTCCGACTCTCCCAGGCGCACCGCCGGCACGTCGTCGGCCAGCGCCATGTCCAGCTTCACGTCCGCCGGCAACTGCGTGCGCAGCATCTGCTGCTGGCCACGGATGGCAGCCGCCAGATCGAGGGCCCGGGCTGCGGGCACGGCCTCACGCCGGCTGAAGGCCAGCATGCGCGCCACGAGCTCGCGCCCGCGCTCGCTCGCGTTGACGATTTCGCGCAGGTACTGGGCGAGCTTGCCGTCCCGCTGCGTGATCTGGTGTTCCAGTGCCAGCCGCGACAGGCCCTGCACCCCCGCGAGGATGTTGTTGAAGTCATGCGCCACGCCCCCGGTGAGCTGCCCCAGCGCCTCCATCTTCTGCGCCTGCATCAGGCGTTGCAGAAGCTCCTCGTGACGCGCCTGCTGCGCCTTGCGCTCGGTGAGGTCCTGGTGTGTGCCGACCAGCCGCAAGGCGCGGCCCTGCGCGTCGCGCACGACGAACACGCGCGACAGCACATGCACCGCATGACCTGAGCGGTGCAGCATGCGGAACTCCAGTTCGGTGCGCTCGGCCGCCGGATCGTCGATGAACAGCTGCACCGCCTGCAGCACCGGCTCGCGATCGTCGGGATGCAGCAGGCCGATGAAGGTGTCCATGCTGTCCGGCAACTCGCCATCGTCGTAGCCGAGCATCGACTTCCAGCGTGGAGACAAGTAGAGGGTTTCGGTTCGAAGGTCGCGCTCCCACAACCCGTCGTTGGCCGCGCGCATCGCCAGCTCGAAGCGCTCGTTCAGCGCACGGAAGCGCTGCGCGCTCTCGCGCAGCGCCGCCTCGCTCCGATTGCGCTCGGTGACGTCCTCGCCCACCGACACGTATCCCGTCACCGCCCCGAACTCGTTGGCGATCGGCGTCAGCGTGCGCTCCTCTACGTAGCACGAACCGTCCTTGCGCTGCACCAGCACCTGGCCGCGCCAGGTGCTCTTGGCTGCCGGCAGCTGCACGGTCTGCGTCGCTTCCGCCGACAAGGCGCGCAGCGGTCGGCCCGTCAGCTCCTCCGGTGGGTAGCGGCTGGCGCGCGAGAAGGCGTCGTTGGCCCAGCGGATGACGCCGCGCTCGTCGGTCACGCAGGCGGGGTTGGCGGCCGAGCGCAACGCACTTGCCAGGTCGTTGAGCTGGGCCAGCGGCAGCCGCACCGTGGCCAGCACCACCGCGCGGTAGATCACCACATACGCGGTGAGCTTCAACAGGTGGCCGACGAGATTGACGATGTCCGTCGAGCTCTCGTAGCGGGTGAACATCCACTCGGCAGCGGCCGCCACCAGGGCGGCCGCGCACAGCAGGGCCTGGGCGCGGGCGCGGCCGCGCTCGCGCTCGCCGCGCAGCCGGGCGGCGTTGGCGACCGCGGCCGCCAGGAGCAGCAGGATGAGACCCCACTCGAGCTGACGCTTCAGCGCCGTGAGGCCGCTGCCTTCGACGAAGGTGCGCGGCAGCCAGGCCGGGTGCGCCAGGATGATCCAGTACGCTGCCGCCACGAACGCGAGCACGGCACCGAGCAGAAGGCTGCGCGCAGCACCACGGATCAACTGCCGTTCGCCCACCATGGCATGCCCCAGCAGCCCCAGGGCCATCAGCAGCCGGCCGGCGAGCCAGAAGGCGATCGACTTCTCGATGCCGGAGGGCGTGACGAAGTTCGGCATGCCCCGGTACGAGAGGGCATGCGCCAGGTCCAGCAGGGCGGCCCCCAACAGGCAGGCCGTGAGCCAGCGCATGCCGCCGCTGCGGCGCTCGGGGCTGCCATGCCAGGCCACCCAGAACACGAGCACCGCGGCCACTCCGCTCACCACCTCCACGGAGGTGTGGAACGGCAGGTAGTCCTGCGGATCAAGCGGTGCCATGAGGCCGCTGCTGCATCTTCTATCCCCCCCACGGGCCGTTGGCCCCCTCCCGCCGGCGTGTGCCGGTCGTGTGTGCGGCCAGCATACGCGCTGGCCCCGTCTTTGGGTATCGGCTCAGCTGGAGGCCAGCTTCAGCAACTCCAGCACATCTTCCTCGAACATCTCCCCGGGAATCGCGCTGCGCAGCAGCGCCCCTCGGGCGATGCCGTAGGTGCGGGGGATCACGCGCCGCGTGTCGAACATCGGCGCCAACGCGCCCGCATCCATGGTGACCGGGAAGGTGTAGCCCTCGTGGCGCACATGGTCCACGGCCTGCTGCCGATCAGGGTCGATCGAGACACCGAGCACCAGCAGGTCGGTGCCTGCAGCGGCCTGCTGCAGCTTCTGGACATGCCGGTTGTGGTTGCGGCAGAACGGGCAGGTGGACGACCAGAACACCACCACCGCCGGGTGCGCCGTCAACGCGGCGCGCTCCAGCACGCGCCCGTCCAGCAGGTGCACCGCCTGCGGCCACTGCACGGTGCGCGGCAGTGCCGGTGCGTCGCCGGCGCGGGCCAGCACCGGCGCGGCCAGGGCACCTGCGGCGGCGCCCATCCAGCGACGACGCGTCAGGCTACTCATGTTCCATCAGCAGGTAGGTGTTGTAGGCGTTCATGCGGTTGGCCGCATGGAACAACGGCAGGTGCTCGAAGCGCGACCAGTCGGTGCGCTTGTAGGCGTCGTCGAAGGGCTCCATGTTGCGCGCGGCCTCGCCCATCGTGCGACGCAGGTAGACGATGTAGTCGCGCGTGAGTTCCAGGTCCTTGCGCGGCTCGTTGGACTGCGGGCCGTGCCCCGGCACGATCACCTGCGCGTCGAAGCCGAGCAGCTTGTCCAGTGCGGTGATCCAGTGGCGGCTGTCCGCGGTGCCCACGTATGGCACGCGGTTGCGGAACACCACGTCGCCGGCATAGAGCACTTTGTCGGCCGGCAGGTAGATCACCGTGTCGTCGGGCGTGTGCGACGGGCCCACCGCGCGCAGCTGCAGTTGCATGCCACCGATCTGCAGGTCGAGGTCGCCGTCGATCCAGCGGTCCGCGGCCACCAGGTGGGTGCTGTCGTCGACCCAGGGCGCAAGGTCCTGGCGACTGGCCTGGAGGCGCTGCGTCGCCGTCTCCGAATTGAGGTACTCGCGGCCGTGCTGGTTGGCGATGATGGTGGCCCCCACGTCCTTGAACACCTGCAGGCCGTATACGTGGTCGGCGTGGTAGTGCGTGAGGATCACCGTGCGCACCGGCTTGGGGGTGATGCGCGCGATCTGCCGCAGCAGCTCCTTGGCCAACGCGGGCGAACCCAGCGCGTCGATCACCACCACCGAATCGCCGGTGACGATGAAACCGGCGTTGGAGATGAAGTTGGCATTGGCCGGCGATCCGAGCGCCGCCTGGCCCTGCACGAAGTACTCGTTCGGCCCCACCTGCACCGGCGTCATGGCCGGCAGCGGCGGCGCGGCAGCGGCCAGCAGCGGTACGAACACGAGCAGCGCGGTGCGCAGGCTGCGCCAGATCAAGGCCGAGTGCATCATCGAGCGACTCCGGCATGGTGGATGTAATACATTCGCATGTACGGATATTAGAGCCGCAGGGTACGCATGTCCATCGACAGCCTGATCGACCAGTTTGGCGGCACCGCCGTCATCACGCTCGTGGGCGCCTTGCTCGGCCTGTTGTTCGGGTTTGCCGCGCAGCGCTCGCGCTTCTGCTTGCGCTCTGCGGTCATCGAGTTCGCGCGCGGCACGCGCGAAGGCAAGCTCACCGTGTGGCTGTTCGCGTTCTCCAGCGCGGTGATGCTCACCCAGGCCTTCGTGATGCTCGGCTGGCTCGACGTGAGCACCGCGCGCATGCTGGCCGCGCGCGGCAGCCTCTCGGGCGCTGCGGCCGGCGGCCTGCTCTTCGGCATCGGGATGGTGCTGGCGCGCGGCTGCGCCAGCCGGCTGCTGGTGCTGGCAGCCCAGGGCAACCTGCGCGCGCTGCTGTCGGGGCTGGTGTTTGCCGTCACCGGCCAGGCGGCGCTGGCCGGCGTGCTGTCCCCCCTGCGGCTGGCGATCAGCGGCTGGTGGACCGTGGAGGGCGGCAGCGCCCGCGACCTGATCGCGAGCACCGGCATCGGCCACACGGGCGGGCTGCTGTTCGGCGCACTGTGGCTGGCTGCGGCCTTCGTGTGGGCACGGCGCCAGCGGGTACCGCTGCCGCGCGTGGGCGCCGCCATCGGCGCCGGCGTGGCGGTGGCGCTCGGATGGCTGCTCACCTGGCAGGTGGCGCACCGCGCCTTCGACGTGGTGCCGGTGCAAAGCCTCAGCTTCACCGGCCCGTCGTCGGACGTGCTGATGTTCGTGCTGTCGCCGCCCGGGCAACCCTGGAAGTTCGACCTCGCGCTGGTGCCCGGCGTGTTTCTCGGCTCGTTCCTCGCCGCGGCCTGGGCGCGCGAGCTGAAGCTCGAAGGCTTCCAGGGCGGCCAGAGCATGCGCCGCTACATCGCGGGCGCCGTGCTGATGGGCTTCGGCGGCATGCTGGCCGGCGGCTGTGCGGTGGGCGCCGGCATTTCGGGTGCGTCGGTGTTCACGGTGACCTCCTGGGTCACGCTGTCCACCATCTGGGCCGGCGCGGCGCTCACGGACGCCCTGCTCGATCGCCGCCAGGAGGCGCCGCTGGCGGCGCAGACCGAAGGCTACGCCCACCCTTGAACGGTCGCCTGCCTAGCCGCGCACGAAGAACACCACCGCCATCACGACTCCCGTCACGATGACCAGCGCGCGCACGGCCTGGGCGGGCAGGCGCCGCGCCAGCCGCGCGCCGGCAAAGCCGCCTGCGGTGGCAGCTGCCATCATGGCCAGCGCCTGCGGCCACGCAATGGCGCCGGCGATCGCGAAGGCTGCCACCGACAGCAACGACAGCACCAGCGAGTTGAGGTTCTTCAGCGCATTGGCGGTGTTGATGTGGCGCTCGCCGGTGATCGCATACAGCGCCATCAGCAGGATGCCCAGGCCGCCGTTGAAATAGCCGCCGTACACGGCCACCGCGAACAGGCCGAGGTCGCGCGCCAACGGATGCACCGTCGTGCCCGCCGTCCGGCCGCGCGACAGCAGAGCGGGCCCGAACGCGAACACCAGGGTCGCGAACACCAGCAGCCATGGCACGACCGCCGAGAACACCCGGGCGGGCGTCACCAGCAGCAGCAGTGCGCCGGCCAGCCCGCCGAGCGCACAGATGGCACCTTCGGCCACCAGGCGCCGGCGCGGTAGCGCCGCCAGCTCCTGCCGGAAGCCGAGGGCGCTGCCGAGGTAACCCGGGCTCACGGCCATGGCGCTGGTGGCGTTGGCCGCGATCGGCGGCACGCCGGTGAACACCAGCGCCGGAAAGGTGAGGAAGCTGCCGCCGCCGGCGATCGCGTTGAGCGTGCCCGCGGCGAATGCGGCAGCCAGCAGAATGAGCCAGTTCGTCATGACGGGCGCGGACTGTAGCGCGCCCGCGCGTTCATGGCTTGAGGTAGGAGTAGCCCTCTTTCTGCAAACGCGTGACGCGCACCACGCCAGAGGGCGTGAAGTCGGCCTCCTGGATGAACTGCTCCTTCTTCAGGTTGCGGTTCTTCAGCGTGATCTCGCACACCTCGAACTTCACGCCGCGCGCCACCAGCGCAGCCACCGGGCCGGCATACGCGCTGCCATTGCGGTCCTTCGCGCCTTCCATCAGGAAGTCCACGCCCTCGCCGTGGGTGACGAAGATGATCTTGGTATCAGGTGCGATATCGAGCTGGTTACGCGCATTGCGCAAGCCCTTGAGCGCCTGCTCCTGCGCGTCGCTGATGTGATAGACGACCTTGTCGACGCCCTTGTCCTGGGCGAAACCGGCCGCGGCCGCAAGCATCAGGAAGAACGCGACGAAAGCTTTGCGGATCATGCTTGTCTCCTTCAGTGGGTCACATCAGCCCGGGGTTGCCTTGCATGCCGATCAGACGCGGCGTGTTGAGTTTGCGCGGCGTGACCCGCGGCTTCGCCTTCAGCCACGTTTCCACCACCTCCCACACCGGTTTCAGATTGGCCTGGGCGGCAGATTCGGCCACAGGTGCCCAGCCGGCCACCTTGTATGTGCGGGCAGGGTCGATCGGCTTGCCGCCCAGGCGCATGTCCTGGATGCGATTGCCCATCTTCTCGGCCGGTGCACAGGCGTAGGTGAGCCCGCCCACGCGCACCATGTCGCCGCCCTGCTGGTAGTACGGGTCCGGATTGAACAGGTTGTCGCACACGTCCTCCAGCACCGTCTTGATCGTCTCACCGTTCATCTCGGTGAGCGTGGCGTAGGAGTAGGTGGTGGCGGTCTGGTCCATCAGCGCCTCGCGCGTGATGGGGTCGCCGGCCAGCAGGCTGGTGCCCCAGCGGAAGCCGGGAGAGAAGGCGATGTCGGCGCCCTGCACCTCCATCAGCGCATCGACGATCAGCTGGTCCCAGCTGCCGTTGAAGTTGCCGCGCCGGTACAGCGTGCCGTCGGTCACCGCCAGCGTCTCGCCGAGCTTGGCCGCGTACGGCGCGCGGATCTTGTCGATCAGCGCCTGCATCTCGGGGTCGGCCTTCAGCTGGTTGGCAAATACCGGCAGCAGCCGGTAGCGGAAGTCGCGCACCTTGCCATCGGCCACGTCGAAGTCGAGCACGCCGAGGAACTTGCCGTTCGAGCCGGCGTTGGTGACGATGGTCTTGCCGCCCGGGTTGCTCACGATCACCGGCACCGGCACGCCGTCGTGCGTGTGGCCGCCGAGGATGGCGTCCACCCCGCGCACGCGGCTGGCCATCTTGAGGTCCACGTCCATGCCGTTGTGCGACAGCACCACCACCACCTTGGCGCCCTTGCCGCGCGCCTCGTCCACCATCTGCTGCAGGTTGTCGTCCTGGATGCCGAAGCTCCAGTCGGCCACCATGTAGCGCGGG
>CAMLIZ010000058.1 GCA_946480245.1 uncultured Pseudomonadota bacterium | reverse complement strand
TGATCGCCAGCATCATCGCCTGCAGGCCGCCCTCGATGCGCTTGGCGATCTCGATCTCGCCCTCGCGCGTGAGCAGCTCCACCGTTCCCATCTCGCGCATGTACATGCGTACCGGGTCGGTGGTGCGGCCGAATTCGGAATCGACCGTGGACAGCGCGGCTTCGGCGGCTTCCTCGGCTTCTTCTTCGGTGGCAGTGGTGGTGCTTCCACCGGCGATCAGCAGCGTGGCGGCGTCTGGTGCCTGCTCGTAGACGGCGATGCCCATGTCGTTGAGCATCGACACGATCGCTTCGAGGATCTCGTTCTCGACCAGCTTCTCGGGCAGGTGGTCGTTGATTTCCTGGTGCGTCAGGAAGCCGCGCGTCTTGCCCATCTTGATGAGGGTCTTGAGCTCCTGGCGGCGCTTGGCGACTTCCTCTTCGGTGAGCGCGGTCTCGTCCAGCCCGAACTCGCGCATCAGCGCGCGCTCCTTGGCACGACTGACCTTCATGCGCAGCGGCTTGGCCTTCGCCTTGCCTTCGGCCTCCTCCGCCTCGGCTGCCTCGACTTCGGTTTCCACTTCGACGTCCGCCTCGACGTCGACGAAGTCGTCCTCGGGCAGTTCTTCCTTCTTGGCCTCTTCCTTCGGCTTGCGGCCGCGCTTGCCCTTGCCGTCGTCCTTGGCCGGCGCCTGCTTGGCAACAGGCTTCTTGGTCTTTTCCTCGGCGGCGGTCTTGCCCTTGGCGGCGGTTTTTGGCGCGGGGGCGGCGGCAGGCTTCTTGGCGGTCATGCGAGTCCTCGAATGGAAATGGAGCGTGTATGCCCGGAACGACCGGCGCGACACGCGTCCTCCTTTTTTTGCGCAGCGCTTCCATGTGCCAATGCACACGGATGCGCTAGCCTCGGAGGACGGCACATCGACGGGTGTCGGGCAGGCAAGATCGCGTGGACGACTCTGAAATGCAGCTGGCTAGGGGAGGGGAATTTGGCCTTCAAATTTGCCCTTTTCGAGGGTGGCCGGCGCCCTGGGATCCTAGGCGTTGTGCTGCTGTCACTCTTGCCGCGGCAACAAACCCGTCATTATCGTCGATGTAGGGCTTGCCGTCAAAAACGCAAGGCCTTTCTGAAGATGAATCAGGCACCGGCCGCCAGACGCTTCTTCAGATCGGCGCATCGGTAATGGAGTTCCCGCGCACGGCCGGCTGCTTCGTCCGACAGGGGGCCGGATTCGAGCAACAGGCGCTGTTCGTCCTCCAGCGCGCGCAGCAGCAGGCGGTCCAGCACCAGCGCCAACTCGCGCTGCAGGTCAACCTGCGCCTCGGGCGCATGCAGCTGCCGCACCCGCTGAACCAGGGCACCCCCCTGGGCGCCGAAGTCCTGCGCCTGCATGTCGGCGAGCAATGCCTCCCCACTCTCGGGCCCATGCTCGTTGAGGTGGCGCTCCAGCCAGAGAAAGGCGGGCCCGTAGGGGGCTGGCTGCTCGGCCAGCAGGTCATGCGACGGGGCGCTGAGCTCATTCCACAGCTCGACGCGCATCAGCAGCAGCCACAGCGCTCGGTCGAGCAACGTTGGGGTGCCGGGCAAGAGACGACGCGCAGCGGGCGCACGCCGAGGCGGCGGTGCCGCCTGAACGGGTCGGGCGCTGCCGCCGCCCCACTGGGCCTGCAACTCCTCGCCGGACAGGGCGGCCAGCCCGGCCAAATCGCCGAGGATCTGGCGGCGCAAGGCGCCGTCGGGCAAGGCTTGCCACAGCGGGCGGGCCTGCGCAAGCAGGCGCGCTCGTCCTTCGGCCTGGCCCAGATCGCAGCCTTCGCGTGCCGCCTCCACCATCTGACGCGACAGCGGCACGGCCTCCGCGATGCAACGTTCGAAGGCCTCGGCGCCGAACTCGCGTACGTAGGAGTCCGGGTCGTGCTCTGCGGGCAGGAACAGGAAGCGGATGCTGCGCGTATCGCTGGCGTGGGGCAGCGCGGCCTCCAGCGCACGCCCTGCAGCTCTGCGGCCGGCGGCGTCGCCGTCGAAGCTGAAGACCACGCTGTCGGTGAAGCGGAACAGCTTCTGCACGTGCTCGGGCGTGCAGGCCGTTCCGAGCGTGGCCACGGCGTTCGGAAAGCCCAGTTGCGCAAGGGCCACGACGTCCATGTAACCCTCCACCACCAGCACGAAGCCCTTGTCGCGCAAGGCGTGGCGGGCTTCGTACAAGCCATAGAGCTCGCGGCCCTTCACGAAAACGGGCGTCTCAGGTGAGTTGAGGTACTTGGGCTCGCCCTGGTCCAGCACACGGCCACCGAAGCCGATCACCTCGCCCTGCACCGACCGGATCGGGAACATCACGCGATCGCGGAACCGGTCGTAGCGCTTCTGCTCGGCCGGATCCTCGCCTTGCACGATCACCAGCCCAGCTTCCACCAGCAGCGGGTCGTCGTAGGCCGGGAACGCGCTGGCCAGCCCGCGCCAGCCTGGCGGTGCGTAGCCGAGGCCGAATCGGGCGGCCACCTGGCCGGTGAGGCCTCGGCCCTTCAGGTAGTCCACTGCACGGGGGGTCGCCTTCAACTGCTTGCGGTAGTGCTCCGCCGCGCGCTCGAGCACGCTGCCCAGGCTGGCCTGCTGCGCCTTGCGCTCGGCAGCGCGGGCTCGCTCCTCGGGTGTGCTGTCATCCTCCGGCACCTTCATTCCGGCCTGCTGCGCAAGGTCGTGCACCGCGTCCACGAACCCCGCGCCGGTGTGCTCGATCAGGAAGCGCAGCGCGTCGCCATGCGCTCCGCAACCAAAGCAGTGGTAGGTCTGGCGGCTCGGGCTGACGATGAAGCTGGGCGTCTTCTCGCCATGGAACGGGCACAAGCCCTTGTGATTGATGCCCGCACGCTTGAGCTCAACGTGGCGCCCCACCACGTCGACGATGTCCACGTGCGAGAGCAGGTCCTGAATGAAGCCGGCGGGAATCACGGCGGCAGTCTAGCGGGGCGGGCCGCGACGATGCTGTCGTCCGCATCTTCTGCCGCCTTGGCGGACTTTGTGCACGCGTCGAACACGAAGGCTCGGGGTTTCACTGGAGGTACAAAAGGCGTCGCTGCCTACACTGCCGCCAAACTAACGACCGGTTACGGCCAAACGGCCGTGCAGGCCGGTGCCTGGATGGAGGGCTGGAGTGACGCAGTCGTTGGCCCCGTCGCGTTCCTCGCGCGCCGTCCTCGGTGCCGCGGTCGCCTTCGCGGCCCTGGCATGGGCGACTGCAAGCGCGCAGAGCGCACCAGCGAACCCGAACGAGGCTGCCGCCGCGGAGCGCGCGCAGCAGGAGGCGGACAAGGTCTTCAAGTGGATCCTGATCCACGCGGACAAGCCCAAGGCCAAGCCGCCCGCTGCACCGGCGCGGCCCGCCATTGCCGCTGTCGCCGCGGCATCCCGCCCCAGCGTGCACGCCAAGGACGACGGTATTACCGAGAAGGTAGAGCCCGTCGTACCAGCTGCCGCCCCGTCGCTGGCGGCAGCTGCACCGAAAGCGCCTGCGCCTGCGCCGGCCACGGAGACTGCATCGAAGAGCGAGTTGCGCCCGACCGTTGCTGCGGCGCCTGAGTTACGGCCGGCCTCGGCAGCGAGCGACGCAGTAGCGATGGCCGCGCCCACCGGCGCCAAGCCGGCCCCACCGCCGGAACCCGAGGAAGAAGACGCGCCGCTCGTGTTGGTGCACCAGGTGGATCCCGACTTCCCGCCGTCCGTGGTGCGGCGGCTGGAGAAGGGGTCGGTACAGGTGCGTTTCGAGGTGCTGCCCGACGGCAGCGTGAGTGCGCCGGAGGTTGTGAAGACGAGCAACGCCCGCCTCAATGTCGCGGCCACCGAGGCAGTGGCCAAGTGGCGCTTCAAGCCGATCAAGCACCTGCAGAACGGCATCGTCGAACTCGCGTTCGACATTCAGTGATGCCGCGCCGGCTCAAGCCTGCACCGGGTCGAGCGGTGTCGCGCTGGGGGCAGCCGCGATGGCGAACGGCCCGCGATAGGCGCGAGTCCACCGATAGACGTCGTCGGCAGGCATGGCGGGGGACAGGCCCAGGCCCTGGCCGACATCGCATCCCAGTTCGATGAGCATGCGCGCCTGTGCCGTGAGTTCGACTCCCTCGGCGACCACGGTGCAACCGAAGGTGCGTGCCAATCCGATCACGCCTTCGACGATCGCCAGATCCTGTGGATCATCGAGCATGGTGTGCACGAACGAGCGGTCGATCTTCAGCACGTCGACCGGCAGTTGCTTCAGGTACGTGAGTGTCGAGTAGCCCGTGCCGAAGTCGTCGAGCGAGAAGCGCACGCCGAGGCTGCGGCAGCGTTCCATCAGGGCCGAGGTGTAGGCCGCATCGGCCAGCGCTGCCGTCTCCAGCACCTCGAGCTCCAGCTTGGCGCCCAGCGATTCCGGATGGCGTGCCAGCAGCTCGGCGAGGCGCTGGGCGAAATCGGGCTCCTGCAGGTGGCGCGCGGACACATTGACGCTCACGGTCAGGTCCAGGCCCATCGCCTGCCAGTGCGCCAGTTGCTCGAGTGCCTGGTCGAGCACCCAATCGCCGATCCGTGCCGACAAACCGGTGTGCTCCACCAGCGGCAGGAACTGCGCCGGCGGCAGCAGGCCCTGCTCGGGATGGTTCCAGCGCAGCAGGGCTTCCATGCCCAACACCTTGCCGCGCCGCATATCGACCTTGGGCTGGTAGTGCAGCACCAGCTCTCGGTGGTCCAGTGCCTCCTGCAGACGGCCGATCGCCATCACCCGCTCCTCGGCGCGCCTGCTGTGCTCGGGATCGAAGAAGAGGTAGCCGTTGCGGCCCGACTGCTTGGCGCCGTACATCGCATGGTCGGCGTGGCGCAGCAGGGTGTCGGCGTCGCAGCGGTCGAGCGGGTAGAGCGTGGCACCGACGCTGGCCGTCACTTGCACGGCTTCTAGCCCCGGCTCCACCACGTACGGCTGGCACACCACGCGCAAGACGCGTTCAACGGCGAGGCGCGCCTCGTCCACGGTGCCGGCGCGCAGCAACAGCACGAACTCGTCACCGCCCAGGCGGGCTGCCGTGTCGGACCAGCCCGCGTGGTTGCGCAACGCGCCGCGCATCCGTCGCGACAGCTCCACCAGCAGCCGGTCGCCCGCGGCATGGCCGAACCGATCGTTCACCGGCTTGAAGTGATCGAGGTCGAGGTAGCACACGGCAAGCAAACAGTGCTCACGCTCGCAAGCCGCCATGGCCTCGGCAAGCATCTGTGACAGCCGGGTGCGATTGGGCAGGCGTGTCAGTTCGTCGTAGTGGGCCTGGCGCTCCAGCCGTTCGCGCTGCAAGCGCTGCTCGGTGATGTCGGAGATCACCAGCACGTGGTTGCGCGCGCGGCCGTCCGCCCCCTGCACGGTGGAGATGGTGACACTCAAAGCGCAAGGATCACCGTTGGCACGCCGCTGCACCAGCTCGCCGCGCCAGCTGCCGGTGGCCCGCAGGCTCGCCCACATCACCACTTGCTGCTCGCGCGTGGCTTCGTCGGGCGCCTCGAGCAGGGCCGGTACGCGGCCGACGACGTGCTCGCGCGGCAGCCCGGTGATGTCCGAATAGGTCGGGTTGACGTCCAGCACGCGCAAGTCGGCGTCGGTGATCAACAGCCCTTCGTGCAAATGCTGGAACAGCCGCGCCGACAGGCGTTGGCGCTCCTCGGCGCCACGCCGCTCGCCGATGTCCGCCAGCGACATCACGATGCGCATCGGCCGGCCATCGGCGGCGCGCTCGGCGACCAGGGCGTGGGCCTCGAACCATTTCCACATCGCGCCGGCGCGCATGCGCAGCTCGTGGCGGAACGCGTCTTCGCCGGGCGTGCCGAAGGCCTGCAGTGCCTGTTGCAGGCGCGGCCGGTCTTCGTCGTGCACACGGTCCAGCCAGCCTGATGGCGTGTCCGTGCGGCGGCCAGTCGGGTCGTCGAGCAGGCTGCGCCAGCGGCGCGAGGTGAAGCTGCGGCCCGTCAGAAGGTCCCAGTCGGCCACACCGATGTTCGAGCCTTCCAGCGCCAGCTGCCAGCGCTCCTCCGTGAGCGACAACTCCCCGGTGAGCGCGGCGGCGACGAGCGTGGAGGCGGCCAGCGTGGCGATATAGCCCCACAACAGCGCCAGGCCGTTGGCCGCGGAAACGGCATGAAACGGCCCGAGGCCGTTGACAGTGGCGAGGGCCGCTACCGCGGACAGCACCAGGACGGTGAACGACGCCACGGCGAGGCCGTTGCGCATCGCCAGCCACCACAGCAACACGTGCGGCACGAAGGCGAGTGGCGTCAGCAGCGATACGGGCACGCGCTGAGCGGCAAATGCAGCGAGGACGGTGCCGACGATGGCCACCGACAGCAGCATGGCAGCCGGCGCGCGCCCGCGCCCAAGGGCATGATCGAGCGACCGGCGGCTCAGCGTGAGAAGCGGCACCCCCACCACTAGCAGGCCGATCGAGTCGCCCAGCCACCAGACAGTGCCGTTGCGCAGCGCCGTGCCCAGACCGTGGGGCGCCGGTGTAGGCAGCCACAGCGCGCCATTGAGGGCCGGCAATAGTGCTGCGATGCCCAGGCCGGCGATCAGCAGCATCCAAAGGTCACGCCGGCGTTCCAGCTGCGGATTGAAGCCCCGACGGCGCAGCCAGCTGGCCGCGAGCAGCGCACCCGCGGTGTTGCCCACGGCGAGTGCCAGCGCAAGCGCGGCGGGTGCGCCGCAGGCCAGGTTGGTGGCGAAAGCCGCCAACGACACGGCCGGTGCGTGCGAGCGGCCCCAGCGTAGCAGCGCAGCCAGCGCGATGCCTGCCGGGGGCCACAGCAAGGCCACCAATGCACCCTGCTGAGGGTAGCGAAGTGCGAGCCAGCCGCTCGCAAAGTAGGCCAATGCCACCAGCACCGCTTCGACAAGCCAGCGGGTGCGCGGCGCGGAGGGCGCGGGCAGATGCAGCGGCAGCGAAGTCGACACGAGGGGGCGGCGGGGAGAACGAGCGAGGGCGAGCAGCGGCCGGGTGGGGCCAGGCAAAACCGCGCGATCGTATCAGTGGGCCCGCGCCGCGGATGCCCCCGAATCCAAGGGGGCAGGCAAAGGCGTCAAGAAGAAAAAGCCGCGAAAGCCGCGGCTGGGGGAATATGCCGCAGTGCTGTCAGAGTGCGAAGTCGGAAAGCGTTTTCCCGGAAGCCAATGCGCTTTTCAACCAGTTGGGTTGTAGCCCCCGGCCGGTCCAGGTTTCTCCGGTGGCGGGATTGCGGTACTTGGGCGCCACCTTCTTGCCGGTGCCGCCGTTGGCCTGGCCCACCCGTGGCGGATTGGGCGTCTTGCCGACGATATCCGCCGCGGAAAGGCCGTATTCCGCCATCAGGGATTTCACCTTGGCGATGGCGTCGGCGCGTTCCTGGCGTTGGGTTTCGGCAATCTGCTTTTCGAGCGCGGCTTTCTGCGCGAGCAGTTCCTGCAGGCTGGGCACGAATCGTCTCCTGAAAAAGTGAAACGGCGCGGGCGAATATATCACCGCGCGCCGAGTCCCGGGGAATGGACTGCAAAAAGTATCAGGTGCTGCCGGGAGGCACAAACCCTGCTGGCTGGTCGGCGCCTTCGCCAAAGAAAAACCGCTCCATCTGACGCGCCAGGTACTGGCGCGCACGCGCGTCGGCAAGGTTCAGGCGGTTTTCATTCACCAGCATGGTCTGGTGGCGCTTCCACAATTCGAAGGCTTCCTTGCTGACATTGTCGTAGATGCGCTTTCCGAGTTCTCCCGGGTAAGGCGCAAAGTCCAGGCCTTCGGCTTCCTTCTTCAGGTAAACGCATTGCACGGTACGGGCCATATCCGATTCTCCTTAGGCGAGTTTCTTCACGAGCACCAGCGAACGCCGGTCCCAGTTGTATTTGCGTTTGCGCGCCTCCGGCAGCCAGTCGGGATCGACGGGCTGGAATCCGCGCTTGATGAACCAATGCATGGTACGGGTGGTGAGCACGAAGATGCTGGTCAGGCCCATTGCCCTTGCGCGCTGCTCGATGCGCTTGAGAATGCGCTCGCCGTCGCCCTGGCCCTGCACGGTTTCCGACACGGTGAGCGCCGCCATTTCGCCGGTCTTGCCTTCGGGGTAGGGATAGAGCGCGGCGCAGCCGAAGATCACGCCGTCGTGCTCGATCACGGTGTAGTGACCGATGTCGCGCTCGATCTCGGTGCGGTCGCGCTTGACCAGCGTGCCGTCGCGCTCGAACGGCTCGATCAGCTGCAGGATGCCGCCGATGTCGTCCGCAGTGGCTTCACGCAGGCTCTCGAGCTTTTCGTCGACCACCATGGTGCCGATGCCGTCATGTGTGTACACCTCCATCAGCAGCGCGCCGTCCACCGCGAACGGCAGGATGTGCGAGCGCTCCACCCCGTGGCGGCAGGCGTTGACGCAGTGCTTCAGGTAGAACGCGATCTCGCTGGGCTGCGTGGGCGGCGGCAGCACGGCCAGCAGCTTCTCGGCGTCGGCCAGGGCCAGCTCGGTGTCGATCGGGCTGTCGGCGTCCTTCAGGTCCTCGTGCACGCCGGGCAGCTCGGTGAGGAACACCAGCTTGTCGGCCTGCAGCGCGATCGCCGCGCTGGTGGCGACGTCCTCCGCCGCCAGGTTGAAGGCCTCGCCGGTGGGCGAGAAGCCGAACGGCGACAGCAGCACGATGGCGCCGGTATCGATGGCGCGGCCGATGGCCGCCGCGTCGACGCGGCGCACGAGGCCGCTCGACTGAAAGTCCACCCCGTCGACGATGCCCACGGGCCGTGCAGTGAGGAAGTTGCCCGACACCACGCGCACGGTGGCGTTGGCCATGGGCGTGTTCGGCAGTCCCTGGGAGAACGCAGCCTCGATCTCGAAGCGCAACTGGCCCGCGGCCTCCTGTGCGCAGTCGAGCGCCACCGCATCGGTAATGCGCATGCCGTGGCTGAACTTCGAGGTCTGGCCCTTGGCCGCGAGCTGTTCGTTCACCTGCGGCCGAAAGCCGTGCACCAGTACCAGCTTGATGCCCATGGCATGCAGGATGGCCAGGTCGGTGACGAAGGCGTTCAGCTTGCCGGCGGCAATGGCCTCGCCGACGATCGCCACCACGAAGGTCTTGCCGCGATAGGCGTGGATGTACGGCGCCACCGAGCGGAACCACGGCACGAAAGTATGGGGAAATACGAGGCTCATCGGCGGGCCGTAGGCGATGGTGAAGGCGAAGCTGAAGGATTGTGCCGTAACGCCTGCGGCCTTCGCGGCTCGCAGATAATCCGCGCCTCGTGAATTCGCCGGCATCCTCCTCCCGTCCGGCATCGCCCGCCCGCCGTGAGCGCGCTTCTCAGCCGCGACCGGCCAACGCGGTGCCGCCCATCACCTTCCCCGAATCGCTGCCGGTTTCCGCCCGGCGCGAGGAGATCATGCGTGCCGTGCACGAGCACCAAGTGGTGATCGTGTGTGGCGAAACCGGCTCGGGCAAGACCACGCAGCTGCCGAAGATCGCGCTCGCCATGGGCCGCGGCTGGGGGGCTGGCGGCAAGGGTTTGATCGGACACACGCAGCCGCGGCGCATCGCGGCGTCGTCTGTGGCCAAGCGCATCGCAGAGGAGCTCAAGTCGCCCCTCGGCGAGGTGGTGGGCTACAAGGTGCGCTTCCAGGACCGGCTGCAGCCGGGCGCTTCGGTCAAGCTGATGACCGATGGCATCCTGCTGGCGGAGACGCAGACCGATCCGCTGCTGAAGGCCTACGACACGTTGATCATCGACGAGGCGCACGAGCGCTCGTTGAACATCGACTTTCTGCTCGGCTATCTGCGCGAGGTGCTGGCGCGCCGCCCCGATCTGAAGGTGATCGTCACCTCGGCCACGATCGACGCCGAGCGCTTTGCCGAACACTTCGCCTCCGTGAAGGGGCCGGCGCCGGTGATCATGGTGTCGGGCCGCCTGTACCCGGTGGAGATGCGCTGGCTGCCTTTCGAGGAGAGCCGTGAGTTCGATCTCGACGACGCCATCGGGCAGGCGGTGGATGAGCTCTGGCGCGAGGGGCCGGGTGACGTGCTGGTGTTCCTGCCGGGCGAGCGCGAGATCCGTGAGGCCGCCGACCACCTGCGCAAGCACCACCCGCCGGGCGTAGAGATCCTGCCGCTGTTCGCGCGCCTGTCACAGGCGGAGCAGGACAAGGTGTTCGAGGCGCACGGCGCACGCCGCATCGTGCTGGCCACCAACGTGGCCGAGACCTCGCTCACGGTGCCGGGCATCCGCTACGTGATCGACAGCGGCCTCGCCCGCGTCAAGCGCTACAGCTACCGCAACAAGGTGGAGCAGCTGCAGGTCGAGCCCATCAGCCAGGCCGCGGCCAACCAGCGCGCCGGCCGCTGCGGACGCGTGGCCAACGGCATCTGCATTCGGCTGTACGACGAGAAGGGATACAGCGAGCGGCCGCGCTTCACCGATCCGGAGATCCTGCGCTCGTCGCTGGCCGGCGTGATCCTGCGCATGAAGGCGCTGGGGCTGGGGCAGGTGGAGGATTTCCCGTTCCTCGAACCGCCGCGTGCCAAGGCCATCGCCGATGGCTATGCGCTGCTCGGCGAGCTGAATGCGGTGGACGAGCGCAACGAGCTCACGGCGATCGGCCGCGAGCTTGCGAAGCTGCCGCTCGACCCGCGCATCGGCCGCATGATCCTGGAGGCGCGCGATCGACAGTCGCTCACCGAAGTGCTGATCATCGCCAGTGCGCTGAGCGTGCAGGACGTGCGCGACCGGCCGATGGAGGCCGCGCAGGCCGCCGACGAAAAGCACAAGAAGTTCGACGACGAGAAGTCGGAGTTCATGGGCTACCTCAAGCTCTGGAAGTGGCTGGAGGAGTCGCGCGGCGGGCAGGGCGAGCACAGGTTGTCGAGTCGCAAGCACGAGCAGCTGCTGCGCGACAACTTCGTGTCGCCGCGCCGGGTGCGGGAGTGGCGCGACATCCATTCCCAGCTGCACACCGTGGTGGCCGAACACGGCTGGCGCCTGAACGCCTCGCCGGCCACCTACGAGCAGATCCACCTCGCGATGCTGGCCGGCCTGCTGGGCAACATCGGGCTGAAGGCCGACGACGACGAGTGGTACCTCGGCGCGCGCGGCATCAGGTTCTGGCGCCATCCGGGTGCGCACCTGAGCAAGAAGCCCGGACGCTGGATCGTCGCGGCCGAGCTGGTGGAGACGACGCGGTTGTACGCGCGCGGCATCGCCGCCATCGAGCCGCAATGGCTGCCGGGCATCGCGGGCCACTTGCTGAAGACGCAGCTGCTGGAGCCGCATTGGGAGAAGAAGGCGGCCGAGGTGGTGGCGCTGGAGCGCGCCACCTTGTATGGCATCGTGATCTACAGCAACCGGCGCGTGAACTTCGGCAAGGTCGACCCGCCTGCGGCGCGCGAGATCTTCATCCGCGAGGCCTTGGTGGCCGGCGAGTGGGACACCAAGCTGCCGTTCCTCGTGCACAACCAGAAGCTGGTGCGGCAAGTGGAGGAGCTGGAGCACAAGTCGCGCCGCCAGGACGTGCTGGTCGATGACGAACTGATCCACGCCTTCTACGACCAGCAGCTGCCGGCCGAGGTGGTTTCCGGCTTCACCTTCGAGCGCTGGTACCGCGAAGAGAGCAAGAAGCAGCCCAAGCTGCTGTGGCTCACAAAGGAAGAGCTGATGCGGCACGAGGCCGCCGGCATCACCACTTCGGCCTTCCCGAAGACGCTGCGCCTGGGCGGTGTCGATTGCAGTGCAGCCTACCTGCACGACCCCGGCGACGCGCGCGACGGCGTGACGGTGACGGTGCCGATCTATGCACTCAACCAAGTGAGTGAGGAGCGCTGCGAGTGGCTGGTGCCCGGCATGCTGAAGGACAAGGTGCTCGCGCTGGTGAAGAGCCTGCACCAGCGCCCGCGCTCGCGCCTGGTGCCGCTGCCCGACTATGCGGCGGAATTCGTCGAACTCACGCCATTCGGCCATGGCAGCCTGCTCGATGCGCTGCTGAAGGCGGTGCGCGAGCGCACCCAGCTGGCGGTACAGCGCAACGACTTCAAGCTCGAGACCCTGTCGGCGCACCTGTTCATGAATTTCCGCGTGGTGGACGAGCACGGCCGGCAACTGGGCATGGGGCGCAACCTGGCGGCACTGAAAGCCGAGTTGGGGGGGCAGGCCCGCTCGGCGTTCCAGGCGCTGGCTTCGCTGAAGGGCGTGGTGCCGGCGGCGCCTGTCGCTGCACCGCGCGACGCGCCCGCGGATACCGCGCCGGCTGTCGCCAACAGCGCACCGGCGGCTCCCGCCGCGCGCTATACCGAGTGGCGCTTCGGGGAGCTGCCCGAACTCATGGAACTGAAGAAGGGCGGCCAGACGCTGATCGGTTTTCCGGCGCTGATCGACAAGGGCACGCACGTCGAGATCGAGGTGTTCGACGAACCCGATGTGGCCGCCGCCCGGCACCGCGCCGGCCTGCGCAGGCTGGTGGCGCTGCAGATCAAGGAGCCGCTGAAGTACCTGGAGAAGAACATCTCCGATCTGCAGAAGATGGCGGTGGCTTACATGCCGCTGGGCAGCCTGGAGGAGCTGCGCGCCCAGGTGATCGACGTCGCTTTGGAACGCGCCTTCCTGCAGGAGCCGCTGCCCACCGACGAGGCCGCTTTCAAGGCCCGCATCGACGAGGGCCGGCCGCGCTTGAACCTGATCGCGCAAGAAGTGGCACGCCTTGCTGGCATGGTGCTGGCGGAGTACGCGTTGGCCCTGCGCAAGCTCAAGGACGCGCGCGCACCCAAGGAGGTGGCGGACGACGTACAGGCGCAGCTGCACCGGCTGGTGCCCAAGCGCTTCCTGCAGCTGACGCCGTATCCACAGCTGCAGCACTTCCCGCGCTACCTCAAGGCGATTCAGCTGCGGCTCGACAAGCTGCGTGGCGATCCGGCGCGAGATGCGCAGAAGCTGGCTGAACTGCGCCCGCTGGAGCAGCGCTACCTGCGCCGGCTGCCGGAGCTCAAGGGTGCCGCGGATGCGCGCCTGGACGAATATCGCTGGCTGCTCGAGGAGCTGAGGGTCAGTTTCTTCGCGCAGGAGCTGCGCACACCGCAGCCAGTGAGCGTGAAACGGCTGGACAAGGCCTGGAGCCAGCTGACCAGCTGAGCCGGCCGCGGCCTGGGCGCCTCATGGCGCCGTGTGTTAAGCGGCGTCAAGGTGGGTGGCGTCCATTCGGTGCAGCATGCGGACACCGTTTCCCTCCACGGCCCACGAGGCCGTTGCCATCGTGAATCTCTCCCAACTGCTGCTGGAAGCGCTGCGTGAGCATGGCGCCCGCGAGATCTTCGGCATCCCTGGCGATTTCGCGCTCCCCTTCTTCGCCGAGGTCGAGCGCCTCGGCACGCTGCCGCTGTTCACCCTGTCCCACGAGCCGGCGGTCGGCTTTGCGGCCGACGCGTCGGCCCGCTATCGCGGCGGGTTGGGGGTGGCCGCGGTGACTTACGGTGCCGGCGCGCTGAACATGGTCAACGCCGTGGCCGGCTCGTATGCCGAGCGCGTGCCGGTGGTGGTGATCTCCGGCGCCCCGGCAGCGCACGAAGCGGCCAGCGGCCTGCAACTGCACCATCAAGTGAAGACGCTGGATTCGCAATGGCGCATCTATCGCGAGATCACGGTCGACCAGGCACGGCTGGACGACGCGGCGCGCGCGCCAGCTGACATCGCCCGCGTACTGGCGAGCGCGCGCCGGCATTCGAAGCCGGTGTACCTGGAGATGCCGCGTGACATGACCGGCGCCGCCTGTCGCCCCATCGCGCTGCAGCCCGAGCCTCCGCCCGATCCGGACGCCGTGGCGGCGTGCGCCGATGAGGTGCTGGCGCGGCTGAAGCGCGCGCGGCGACCGGTGCTGATGGTGGGTGTCGAAGTGCGGCGCTATGCGCTGGAGCGGCAGGTGGCCGAGCTCGCACGGCGGCTCAACCTGCCCACGGTCACCAGCTTCATGGGCCGTGGCCTGCTCGCGGGCGCCGACGCGCCGCTGATCGGCACCTACCTCGGCGTGGCGGGCGAGCAGCGCGTCACCGAAGAGGTGGAGGGCTCGGACGGCCTGCTGCTGCTGGGCGTGATCGTGTCGGACACCAATTTCGCGGTGTCGCAGCAGCGCATCGACATGCGCCACACGGTGCAGGCGCTCGACGGTCAGGTGCGGCTGGGCCACCACGTCTACTCCGGCATTCCACTGGCCGCGCTGGTCGATGCGCTGCTCGAACGCGTGCCTTCGGCGCCCAGCGCAAGGTCGGTGCCGGCGCCCGCACCGCCCATCATGGGTTGTCCGCAGGACGAGGCGCCGATCACCCCGCGCGACATCGCGTGTGCGCTGAACGACCTGTTGGCGCGCGAGGGCCATCATCCGGTGGTGAGCGACATCGGCGACTGTCTGTTCACCGGACTGGATCTCGCGCCCACCGCGCTGCTCGCGCCCGGCTACTACGCCACCATGGGCTACGGCGTGCCGGCCGCGCTGGGGCTGCAGGCGAGCACCGGTGAACGGCCGCTGGTGCTGGTGGGCGACGGTGCCTTCCAGATGACCGGCTGGGAGCTCGGCAATGCGCGCCGCCATGGCAGCGACCCGATCGTGGTGCTGGTCAACAACGGCGCCTGGGAGATGCTGCGCGCGTTCCAGCCGCAGTCGCGCTTCAACGAGCTGGGACGCTGGGACTTCGCGTCCATGGCTGCTGGCATGGGCGGCCAGGGATACCGGGTAAGCACGCGTCGCGAGCTGGTGCGGGCACTGCAGGCGGCGTCGGGCACTCGGGGCTCCTTCCAGCTGATCGACGTGCAGCTGGCGCCCGGTGCGATGTCGGAGACGCTGTCGCGCTTCGTCGGCGGGGTCAAGCGGCTGTCTATGCCGGCGTGACCACTTCCAGCAGCCGGTCCAGCCCGCCGTCGTTGATCTGCACCATCGCCTGCTCGCGCACCTTCGGCTTGGCGTGATAGGCCACCGACAGGCCCGCCACACCCATCATCGGCAGGTCATTGGCGCCGTCGCCCACCGCGATGGCCCGGTGCGGCTCGATGCCCAGCTGCGCGCAGGTCTGCAGCAGCATGCGCTTCTTTTCGTCGCCGTCGCAGATGTCGCCCCAGGGTTGGTCAACCATCCGGCCGGTGAGCGCGCCGTTTGCCACCTCGAGCACGTTGCTGCGCGTGAAGTCCAGCTTCAGGCGGTCGCGCACACGGTCGGTGAAGAAGGTGAAGCCGCCCGACACGAGCAAGGTCTTCAGCCCGGCGGCCTGTGCCGCTCGCACCAGCGTCTCGGCACCGGGATTGAGCTGCAGGCGCTGGGCGTACACCTCGGCCAGCGCCGATTCCGGCACGCCCTTGAGCAACGCAACCCGGCGGCGCAGGCTCTCCTTGTAGTCGACGATCTCCCCGCGCATGGCGGCTTCGGTGATCGCTGCCACTTCCGCCTTGCGGCCCGCGGCGCCGGCGATCTCGTCGACGCACTCGATGTTGATCAGCGTCGAATCCATGTCGAAAGCGATCAGGCGGAAGTCGGCCAGGCGCAAGGGCGGCGTGAAGCCTTGCACTGCAAGGCCAGGGGCATAGGAAAGGCTCATGGCGGCACGCTGACGGCGGGGCCCGGATTGTAGGGGGGACCCCACGATCGCTGGATGCGGCATATGCGCACTCCCGCGGCGTGACTTTGTTGGCAGCGCCTGCGGCACGACCGGTTGTACCTTGTGGGAATTGCAGAAACTATTCTTGCTGCCATGGCTTCAACCACCTTCCTGGCCGGGCTGCTTGGCGCGGCCCTGGGCGCCGTGCTGGCCTTCGCCGGCGCATGGCTTCACTACACCACGCCGCTGCGCGCAGCCCGCACGCGCGTCGAGCAGCTGCTGCGCACACTCGCACAGACCAACGAGATGCTGATGCAGGCGCGCAAGCAGACCGAGGCGGTGCAGAAGGAGCTGGAGCAGGCGCGCCGCAGTCGCACCGTGCCGCAGCCTTCTGCGGTGCGGCTCACCGAGCCCAAGCCCACGCAGGCGTCGGTGGTGGTGAACAGCGCATTCGCGGACACGCTGCTGCAAAGCCCGCCGCAGCCCCGCAAGACGGCCTGAGCCTCAGGCCGGCTGCGCGGCCTTCGGCACCCCGAGCGAGCGCAGCACCTCGCGCACCATCTGCGCACGCTCCTTCGGCTCGGGCAGTGCACGCTCGATGCGCAGCTTGTCGTTGCCCGCCAGCTTGATGTGCCGGTTCTTCTGCACGAGCGTGATGATCGCCATCGCATCCACCGGCGGGTTGGGTTTGAAGGTGATGGTGATCACCTGCGGATTCGCGTCCACCTTCTGCACGCCGTAGGGCTTGGCCAGCACGCGCAGCCGGTGCGTGTCGAACAGCGTCTGCCCCTGCGCGGGCAGCTTGCCGAAACGGTCGGTCACCTCTTCGAGCAGGGCGTCCAACTGCTCGGGCCGCTCGGCGGTGGCCAGGCGCTTGTACAGGTTCAGCCGCGTGTGCACGTCGCCGCAATAGGCATCGGGCAGCAGCGCCGGCGCGTGCAGGTTGATCTCGGTGGTGGCACCGAGCGGCGACAGCAGATCCGGCTCGCGCCCGGCCTTCAGTGAGCTCACCGCTTGGCTCAGCATGTCGTTGTAGAGCTGGAAGCCCACCTCCTGCATGTTGCCGCTCTGGCTCTCGCCCAGCACCTCGCCGGCACCGCGGATCTCCAGGTCGTGCATCGCCAGGTAGAAGCCCGAGCCCAGCTCCTCCATCTGCTGGATGGCCTCGAGCCGCTGCGCCGCCTGCTTGGTGAGGCCTTGCACGTCGGGCACCATCAGGTAGGCATAGGCCTGGTGATGCGAGCGACCCACACGGCCTCGCAACTGGTGCAGCTGCGCGAGGCCGAACTTGTCAGCGCGGCTGATCACGATGGTGTTGGCGCTCGGCACGTCAATGCCGGTCTCGATGATGGTCGAGCACAGCAGCAGGTTGTAGCGCTGCGCCACGAAGTCGCGCATCACCGATTCGAGCTGGCGCTCGGGCATCTGGCCATGTGCCACCGCGATGCGCGCCTCGGGCAGCAGCTCGGCGAGCTTGTTGCGCCGGTTCTCGATCGTCTCCACCTCGTTGTGCAGGAAGTACACCTGCCCGCCGCGCTTCAACTCGCGCAGCACCGCCTCGCGGATGGTGCCGCTCGATTCGGCGCGCACGAAGGTCTTGATCGCCAGGCGGCGCTGCGGCGCGGTGGCGATCACGCTCAGGTCGCGCAGGCCTTCGAGCGCCATGCCCAAGGTGCGCGGGATCGGCGTGGCGGTGAGCGTGAGCACGTCCACCTCGGCGCGCATGGCCTTGATCGCCTCCTTGTGGCGCACGCCGAAGCGGTGTTCCTCGTCGATGACCAGCAGGCCCAGGCGCTTGAACTTGACGTCCTTGCTCAGCAGCTTGTGCGTGCCGATCACGATGTCCACGGTGCCGTCGGCCATGCCGGCCAGCGCGGCATTCACTTCCTTGGTCGAGCGAAAGCGCGACAGCTCTGCCACCTTCACCGGCCACTTGCCGAAACGATCGCTGATGTTCTGGAAATGCTGCTCGGCCAGCAGCGTGGTGGGTGCGAGCAGCGCCACCTGCTTGCCGCTGGTCACCGCCACGAACGCGGCGCGCAACGCCACCTCGGTCTTGCCGAAGCCGACGTCGCCGCACACCAGCCGGTCCATCGGCTTCGGGCTCACCATGTCCTGGATCACGGCATGGATCGCCGCGCGCTGGTCCGGCGTTTCCTCGAAGCCGAAACTTGCCGCAAAGGCCTCGTAGTCGTGCGGCGAGAAGCGAAACGCATAGCCCTCGCGCGCGGCGCGGCGCGCATAAAGGTTGAGCAGCTCGGCCGCGGTGTCGCGCACCTGCTCGGCGGCACGGCGCCTGGCCTTTTCCCATTGTCCGGAGCCGAGCTTGTGCAGCGGCGCTTCTTCTGCGCTGACTCCGGTGTAGCGGCTGATCAGGTGCAGCTGCGCCACCGGCACGTAGAGCGTGGCCTTGTCCGCGTATTCGAGATGCAGGAACTCCGACGGCCCGTCGCCCAGATCGATGTTCAGCAGGCCCTGGTAGCGCCCGATGCCGTGGTTGGCGTGCACCACCGGGTCGCCGATCTTCAGTTCCGACAGATCTTTGATCAGCGCATCGACATTGCTTACCTGCTCCTGCTTGCGCCGTCGCCGGCCCGTGGGGCCGGTGGCGAAGAGCTCGGTCTCGGTGATGAATTCGATCTCGCGCTGCTCGGCCGGCTCGTGCCACAGGAAGCCCGCGGCCAGCGGCGCCGCCGTGATGGCGACCTTCTCTGTGCCGGCCTCGAACTCGGCCAGCGTGCCGACGCTCGGCGGATCGATCTGGTGGTCGCGCAGCAGCTCGAGCAGGTTCTCGCGCCGGCCTTCGCTTTCGGCCACCAGCAGCACGCGATGCGGCGTGGCGGCCAGGTGTGCCTGCAGCAGGCGCAGCGGCTCGGTGGCACCGCGGTCGACGCTCACGTCGGGCAGCGGGCGCGCCCACTCCACCGGCTCGCTGCCACGCAGCGCGAGCGTGGCATTGGCGTGGGTGAGCGCGAAAAACTCCTCCGGCTTCAGGAAGATTTCCTCGGGCGGCAGGATCGGACGCTCCGGATCGTGCTGCAAGAAGCGGTGCCGCTCGCGCGTGTCGGCCCAGAATCGCTCGAGTGCCTGGTCCACCTCGCCATGCAGCACCAGCGCCGCCTGCTCGCCCAGGTACTCGAAGATGGTGGCCGTGGTGTCGAAGAACAGCGGCAGGTAGAACTCGATGCCGGCCGTGGCGATGCCGTTGGCGATGTCCTTGTAGATGCGCGACTTGCTCGGGTCACCTTCGAGCTTTTCGCGCCAGCGCGCGCGGAACGCATTGCGCGCGGCCTCGTCCATCGGGAACTCGCGACCGGGCAGCAGCTGCACCTCCGGCACCGGATACAGGCTGCGCTGCGAATCGGGGTCGAAGGTGCGGATCGAATCGACCTCATCGCCGAACAGGTCCACACGGTAGGGCACGCTGGAGCCCATCGGGAACAGATCGATCAAGCCGCCGCGCACGGCGTATTCGCCCGGCGACACCACCTGGCTCACGTGGTTGTAGCCCGCCAGCGTGAGCTGCGCCTTCAGCGCTGCTTCGTCGAGCTTCTGCTTCTGCTTGAAGTGGAAGGTATAGGCGGCCAGGAAGCTCGGCGGCGGCAGCCGCGTGAGCGCGGTGGTGGCGGGCAGCAGCACTACGTCGACCTCGCGCTGGCGGATGCGCCACAAGGTGGCCAGTCGCTCCGAGATCAGATCCTGGTGCGGCGAGAAGGTGTCGTAGGGCAGCGTCTCCCAGTCGGGAAAGACGGCCACGCGCAGATCGGGCGCGAAGAAGCGCAGTTCCTCCTCGAGGCGCTGCACGTCGGCGGGATCGGCCGCCACGATGCCCAGCAGGGTGTGTTGCGCGACCAGAGCCTGCGCGTGGCGTGCCAGGAGCAGCGCGTCGGCCGAGCCGATCGGGCGGGGCAGGGCGAATCGCTTGCCGCGGGCGATGGAAGGCAGTTGCATCGAGGCATTGTAGGAAGCGCGCTTCACCCGCAGGGCGTGCGAGACAATCGCCCGCTGATGCAGATCGGAACCATTCCTCGTTGCTTCGCCCTCGTGCCCTGCGCCGGCAGCGGCAGTCGCGCCGGCCCGGGTGAGGCCAAGCAATATCGGCCCCTGGCCGGGCGCGCGGTGGTCGCGCACACGTTGGCGGCGCTGGTCTCCGTGCCGCGTATCAGCGCCACGCTGGTGGTGCTGTCGCCGGGCGATGCGCGCTTCGCCGAGTTGCTGCCGGGCTTCGAAGGCGAGCGCGGGTGGGTGGCCCACTGTGGTGGCGCCACACGGGCGGAAACGGTGGCCAACGGCCTGAGCGAGCTGGTGGCACGCGGCGCGCAGCCGCACGACTGGGTGCTGGTGCACGACGCGGCGCGCTGCCTGCTGCAGCGGCATTGGGTGCAGCAGCTGATCGACGCGTGCGAGCACGATGAGGTGGGCGGCTTGCTCGCGCTGCCAGTGGCCGACACCTTGAAGCTGGAGCACGACGGCCGCGTGCGCGGCACCGTGGACCGCAGCCACACCTGGGCCGCGCAGACGCCGCAGATGTTCCGCCTCGGCCTGCTGCAGCCCGCGCTGGCGCACGCGGGCAGCGCAGTGACCGACGAGGCCAGCGCTGTCGAGCTGCTGGGGCATGCGCCGCGCCTGGTGCGCGGCGAGATCGAAAACTTCAAGCTCACGTGGCCCGGCGACTTTGCGCTGGCCGAGCGCCTGCTGCTGAGCCGCACCTGACGGAGCCGAAAGCCATGGACCTACGCATCGGAGAGGGCTGGGACACACACCAGCTCGTGGCCGGCCGCCCGCTGGTGCTGGGCGGCGTGACCATCCCGCACACGCATGGCCTGCTCGGCCATTCGGACGCCGATGCGCTGCTGCACGCGATCACCGACGCGCTGTTCGGCGCTGCCGGCCTGGGCGACATCGGCCGCCATTTCCCGGATACCGATCCGTCGTTCAAGGGCGCCGACTCGCATGCGCTGCTCACGGAGGCGGCGCGACGCGTGAGCGCCGCCGGCTACGACGTGCTCAATGTCGACAGCACGATCGTGGCCCAGGCACCGAAGATGGCGCCGCACATCGCCGCCATGCGCGAGCGCATCGCGCAGGCACTCGGCCTGGGCGCAGACCGGGTGAACGTGAAGGCGAAGACGGCCGAGAAGATGGGGCCCGTGGGCGAAGGCCGTGCGATCGAGGCACGCGCGGTGTGCCTGCTGATGCGCCGGCCCTTCGAGGGCACCTAGGCTATCGCGCCTCGCAGGGCTCGATGCGCACCGGTGCCTGGCCGGGTACCCATTCGTGCAAGGGCTGGCAGCGTCCGAGTGCGCACAGCGTGTGGTCTGCGGTGAACTCCGACGCGGCCAGCGTCACCGAGGGCAGCGGCGGCAGCGTGGGGCGGTAGTGCCAGGCACCATTGCTCCAGCGCGCGCCTTCGGGCGGCTCCATGCCGGCGCCGGAGGTGAGGATGCTGGCATCGTCGATCACCAGCCCGGCCGGCGTGACGCGCCAGACTTCCTCCCAGCGCGTCTTCTCGATCGAATGGGTCCATGCCAGCGTGAAGTGGCTGGTGGCCAGCGCCACGCTCACCGCGCCGCGCAGCAGGCATACGCCCAGCATCAGGCCGCAACCGCCTGCTTGCCGCGAGTGCGGCGCAGGTTCCAGAGGTTCCAGGCGATGAAGGCGGCCGACGCTGCAAAGCCGAGTTCGTCGGTCATCGGATAGGCAGCCACCAGCAGCGCCGCCGCGCCCGCCGCCGCCAGGCGTTCCAGCGGGTTCAGCTTGCGGCCGAGATAGCCCACGGCGGTGGCGCCCCACAGACCGATCGCAAGAATCGCCTTCACGACCACGTAGACGACCGCGGTCCATTTCAGCGTGCTGCCGTTGGCGGCTTGCAGCATCAGCGCCGGGTCGTAGACGGCCATGTACGGGATCACGAAGCCGGCGATCGCGATCTGCGTTGCCTTCACGCCGATCTTCATCGCCGGAGCGCGGGCAATCGACGCTGCGGCAAACGCGGCCAGCGCCACCGGCGGCGTCAGGTCGGCCATGATGCCGAAGTAGAAGACGAACATGTGCGACACGATCAGCGGCACGCCCAGCTTCAGCAGCGCCGGCGCGGCGATCGAGCTGGTGATGATGTAGTTGGGAATCGTCGGGATGCCCATGCCCAGGATCAGGCACACGATCATCGTGAGCACGAGCGACAGGAACATGCTCTTCTCGCCCACCGTCAGGATGTAGCCGGCAAAGCTGGTGGCGGCGCCGGTGAGCGTGAGCGTGCCGATGATCACGCCGACGATCGCGCAGGCCAGCCCCACGGGGACCGCCTGCTTGGCGCCGTCGATCAGGCTGGCGCGCAACGCGGCCAGCGTGCTGCGGCCGCCTTGCACCACGGTGTTGCCGATCATCAGCGCCGCGATCATCCCGATCACCACCCAGATGCCGAACTTCACGAAGAACGAGGCCAGCACGCCGAGGCCGATCCAGAACACGTAGCGCAACGCCATGCTGCTCACGCTGGCGGCCAGCGTGGCACCGAGGATCAGGATGGAGGTGAGCGCCAGGCCGGTGAGGCCGGCGTACATCGGCGTGAAGCCGTGGAACAGCATGGCCACCAGCGCCACCAGCGGCAGCAGCAGGTACCAGTTCTTGCGCATCGCGGTCCAGGGGTTGGGGCACTGGTCCTTCGACAGGCCCATCAGCTGTGCGCGGCCGGCCTCCAGGTGCACCATCCAGAATGCGGTGAGGTAGTACAGGAAGGCGGGCACCGCCGCGGCAATGCAGATCTGCGCATACGGCAGGTTCAGCGTCTCGGCCATGATGAAGGCCACGGCGCCCATCACCGGCGGCATGATCTGCCCGCCCATCGACGCGGTGGCCTCCACGGCGCCGGCAAACACGCTGGAATAGCCGAAGCGCTTCATCAGCGGGATCGTGAACTGGCCCACGGTGAGCACGTTGGCCACGCCGGAGCCGGAGATCGTGCCCATGAAACCCGAGGACACCACGGCCACCTTGGCCGGGCCGCCGCGTGCATGGCCGACGAAGCCGAGTGCGAGTTCGTTGAACAGCCGGATCATCCCGGCGTGCTCGAGAAACGCGCCGAACAGGATGAACAGGAAGATGTACGTGGCCGACACCAGCGTCGGGATGCCGTAAATGCCTTCGGTGCCCAGGTGCAGCTGCGACACGATCTGGTCGAAGCCATACGGGCGGTGCGCCAGCTCGCCGGGCAGGTACTGCCCGAACATGCCGTAGGCGAGGAAGAGCGCACAGACGATCGGCAGCGCCACGCCCAGCACGCGCCGGGCAGCTTCGAACAGCAGCACGACCACTGCGACACCCACCACCATGTCCATCGTGTTGGGATCACCGCCGCGCTGCACGATGTCGGCCTCGAAAATCCAGTGGTACAGCCCCAGGCCGAAGCAGCCGACGGCCACGACCAGATCCCACCACGGCAGACGTTTGCGCGACGATGCGGCGCGCGCCGGGTAGAGCAGGTACGCCAGCAGCATCAGAAAGCCGACGTGCAGTGAGCGGGTGACGATGCTGGACAGCGGCGCGAAGGCGGCCACGATCAGCTGGAAGGCCGAGAACGCGAGTGCGACCGCCGCGACCAGCCACGCACCCCAGCCGCTCAGCCGGCGCTGCGCGCCGTGCTCGGCAGCCGGATGGTCCAGCGTGTTCAGGAGGTCGTCGGCGGGCGCGCCGTCCGCGGCGGGGCCGGCGGCGTCGTAAGAGGTGGACATGGAGGACTCCTTGGGCCGGGCACGCGTGGTGCCCGGCGCTCGTGGGCTTACTTGAGGACGCCCACTTCCTTGTAGTACTTGGCGGCGCCCGGGTGCAGCGGCACGGGCGGGTTCTTGGCGGCGTTCTCGAGCTTGATGGCCTTGGCAGCGGAGTGCGCCGCGACCAGCTGGGGCAGGTTGCTGAACATCGCCTTGGTCATCTTGTAGACCACGTCGTCCGGCACGCCTTCATGCGTGACCAGGAAGTTCTGCACCGCGGCGGTGGTCACGTCGGCGCTCTGACCCTCGTAGGTGTTGGCCGGAATCACCGCACTCTGGTAGGCCGGGTCGCCTACCTTCGCCACCACCTCGGGCGGCACGGGCACCACCACGATCTTCAGCGAGGTGGCCAGGTCACGCAGTGCCGACACGCCGAGGCCGGCGGACTGCAGCGTCGCGTCGAGCTGGCGGTTCTTCATCAGCTCCACGGATTCACCGAAGGGCAGGTATTCCACCTTGCCGAGGTCCTGGTAGGTCAGGCCTGCGGCCTTCAGGATGGCGCGCGCGTTCAGCTCGGTGCCCGACTTCGGCGCTCCCACCGACAGACGCTTGCCCTTCAGGTCGGCGAGGGTCTTGATGCCCGAATCCGCGCTCGCCACGATCTGGATGTAGTTGGGGTAGATGCCCGCCACGGCGCGCAGCTTCTTCAGCGGTTGCTTGAAGCCGGCCTCCGCATCACCCTTCCACGCATCGGAGAGTGCGTCACCGAGCGAGAAGGCGATCTCGCCGCGACCGGCCTGCAGCAGGTTCAGGTTTTCGGCCGAGGCCTTGGTGGCCTGCACGGCGATCTTGGCATCCGGCATTGCCTTGCCAAACGTCTGCGACAGCGCCACGCCGAGCGGGTAGTACACACCGCTGGTGCCGCCGGTCAGCACGTTGATGAACTGCGTCTGCGCCGACGCGCCAGCAAAGGCCAGCGCACATGCCGCGCCGGCCAGGAGGGCCTTGATGTTTCGCATGATGTCTCCGTGAGTGAGAGTGCGGGAAGACGCCGTGAGCACGACGCCAGCACGACATCATTGAATCGCGAAACCGGGCCCGCTGCGACCGTGGAATTGCGTAGGCCCTGTTCAGGGAGCGCGGCGTAGCCGGATGTGGGCCACCAGGCCGCTGTCGGCGGCGTTGGACAACTCGAAGCTGCCGCCCATGCGTTGCAGCGCCTTCTCGACGATCGCCAGGCCCAGGCCGGCGCCCGTGGCGGCGGTGCGCGCGGCGTCGCCGCGGTAGAACGGCGTTGTCAGCTCGGCCAGCTTCTCGGGCGGCACGCCGGGGCCCTGGTCGCGCACGCTCACGATCACCCAGGGGCCGGTGCGCGCGTAGCTCACCGTCACGGTAGCGATGCCGGTGTTGGTGCTGCGGCCGTAGCGGCGCGCGTTCTCGAACAGGTTGGCGAACACGCGGCCGAGCTCGGTCTCGTCGGCCATCACCATCAGGTCGATCGCCACGCGCGAGGTGATGCGGATCTGCGTCGGGTCGCGGAAGGCCGAGGCCTCGCGGTCGATCAAGGCGGCCAGCGGCACCGGCACCAGCTTGACCTCGCCAGGCCGCGCGTAGTCCATGAACTTGTCGATGATCGCGTCGAGCTGGTCGATGTCCATCGCCATGTTGCGCCGCGCTTCTTCGTCGTTCACGCTCATCTCGGCTTCGAGGCGCAGGCGCGCCAGCGGCGTGCGCAGGTCGTGCGAGATGCCGGCCAGCATCACGGCGCGGTCTTCCTCCACCTTGGCCAGCTCGCGTGCCATCCGGTTGAAGCCCATGTTGACCTCGCGGATCTCGCTGGTCAGCGTGTTCTCGTCCAGCCGCGAGTCGTACTCGCCCTCGCGGATGCGGCTGGCCGCGAAACTGAGCTCGCGCAAGGGCCGGTTGATCAGCCGCGCGATCGCCACAGAGCCCACCACCGTGGCGATCAGCGCGATGCCCACCCAGATGAACCACGTGGCGCCGCGCGCGCTCGGGTACACGCGCTGCGGATCGGCGAGCAGCCAGTACGGATCCTTCTCGATCGTGAAGCCCACCCACAGGCCGGACTGTCCGTTGACGCTGGTGGCCACCAACGTGTCGGGCCCCAGGCGCGAGCGCAGCTCGGCGCCGATGCGGCGCGAGAAGCGGTCGGTCTCGAAGGGCTCCCACTTGTCGCCGGGCTCGCGCGGCAGCACCTTCACCGATTCCTGGTCGCTCATGGTCTTGACGACCGTGACGCGGTTGATGCCGTCGGCATAGCGCAGCGCGGCGCGCGACAGGTTCACCAGGCTGGCGATCTGCTGCGCGGCCTGTACCGCGCGCGGCTCGAACTCGAGCGCGCGCAGCGTCTGCACCCAGGCGAAGATGCCGCCGAACAGCAGGATCGCCAGCAGGAAGAAGGTGCGCCAGAAAAGACTCAGCGCCGGGGCTCTACGAGGCATAGGCGCGGATCATGCCTCAGCGTGCAGCGGCCGATCAGGTGGCGCCATCCGGAACGAAGACATATCCCACGCCCCACACGGTCTGGATATAGCGCGGCTG
>CAMLIZ010000057.1 GCA_946480245.1 uncultured Pseudomonadota bacterium | reverse complement strand
AGTGGTGCGGCGGCAGGAAGCCCGGGTTGTCGCCGAAGGCGATGGCCTGGTGCGCACGCATCATGATCGCGTCGGCAAAGCCGCGCAGCAGCATCACGACGCCGAGCACGATGTACATGATGCCGATGCGCTTGTGGTCGATGCTGGTGATCCAGTCGCGCCACAGCGGGCCCCAGGCGCGCAGGCGTGTGATCGTCGCCAGCACGGCGGCACCCCCCAGCGCCACCATCACGAAGGTGGCCAGTAGGATGGGCTCGTGATAGGGCACGGCATCCCAGCCGAGGCGGCCCAGGATCAGCTTCTGGAAATCGAGTGAGTCGAACATCTGCGGTCTCGGGAGCGGCGCAAAAGGTCAGCGCGAAGAGTCGGCGCGTGGCGCCGCGGCAGGCAGGCCGAGCGGGTTGGCCGGCGTGCACAGCGCCGCCACCACCGGGCGCTGCGCGCCGTGCCATGACTGGTGCACGACACCTTCGACACTGCCCTTGCCCTGGCCGCCGGCGGCGTCGATCGCCATCATCTGGTTCATGCACATCTTGCCGGCGTCCACGCAGCGATTGAGGATGGCGCCGTACAGGCCGTCGTCCACGCTGGCGTAGCGGCGCACCGGCTCGCGCTGGCTGGGCTGCTCGAGCGCAAGGTAGGCTTGGCGCGTGAGCGCACTGCCTTGCGCCTTGCCGGCCGCCACCCAGCGCACGAAGTCGGCCTCGCTCATGCCGCGGAAGCGGAAGCGCATGTTCGAGAAGCCGGCGCCGCTGTAGTTGGCGGAGAAGCCTTCGTAGTCGCCCGGCTGGTTGATCACCGCGTGCAGCTGCGTCTCCATGCCGGGCATCGCGTAGATCTGGCCGGCCAGTGCCGGCACGTAGAACGAGTTCATCACGGTCGATGCGGTGATGCGGAACTCGATCGGCCGGTCCACGGGCGCCGCCAGCTCGTTGACGGTGGCGATGCCCTGCTCGGGGTAGAGGAACAGCCACTTCCAGTCCAGCGCCACCACCTGCACCACCAGCGGCTTCACGTGCGCGGCCACGGGCCGTTGCGGCGCAATGCGCTCGAGCGCGCGGTAGGGGTCGAGCTTGTGCGTGCTGATCCAGGTGAGGGCACCCAGCGCGATGATGATCAGCAGCGGCGCACCCCAGATCACCAGCTCCAGACGCGTGGAATGGTCCCAGTCGGGGCTGTAGGTGGCCGCCGTGTTGGCCTGCCGGTAACGCCACGCGAAGAACAGCGTGAGCGCGATCACGGGCACGATGATCAGCAGCATCAGGACCGTGGAGCTGACGATCAGGCTGGCTTGCTGTGCAGCGATGTCGCCCGAAGGGTTCATCACGACGGTGTTGCAGCCGGCCAGCGTTAGCATCGAGGCCAGCAGGCCGAGACGTGCAGCGGTTTTGTCGAGCGGGCGCGAGGGGGACATCAGGGTTACCGAGCGCGCGGGAAAACGATAGTTGCGCGTTGCGACGCAATGTATCTTCATTGACCTGAATCAACGATTGGACATTTTGTCCAAGGCCCCATGACCAGCAGCTCCGGCATCCACTCCCTCCACCCCGCCCTGCCTGCCCGCCCCCACCCCGCGATTGCCCAGCCGCCCGACGCCAGCGTGGCGCCCGGCGACATTGCCGTGGGCGTGGTGATCGGGCGCGCGTCCGAGTACTTCGACTTCTTCGTGTACGGCATCGCGTCCGCGCTGGTGTTCCCGGCGGTGTTCTTCCCGTTCGTGAGCCGGCTCGAGGGCACCTTGCTGGCGTTCGTGCTGTTCGCGTTCGCGTTCATCGTGCGCCCGCTTGGCACGCTCGCCGGCATGCAGATCCAGCGTCGCTTCGGGCGCAGCACCAAGCTCACCGCGGCGCTGTTCCTGCTCGGCTCGTCGACCGCCGGCATGGCGATGCTGCCCACCTACGGCAGCGCAGGACTGGCGGCGATCGGCCTGCTCGCGCTGTGCCGCGTCGGCCAGGGCCTGGCGCTCGGTGGCTCCTGGGACGGCCTGCCCTCGCTGCTGGCACTCAACGCACCGGAGAACCGGCGCGGCTGGTACGCGATGCTGGGCCAGCTGGGCGCGCCGCTCGGCTTCCTGGTGGCCTGCGGCCTGTTCGCCTACCTGTGGGGCAATCTGTCGGAGCCGGACTTCCTCAGCTGGGGCTGGCGCTATCCGTTCTTCGCCGCCTTCGCGATCAACGTGGTGGCGCTGTTCGCCCGCCTGCGGCTGGTGGTGACGCACGAATACGAGCGCGAACTGGAGGCGCATGAGCTGGAGCCCTGCAGCGTGCGCGAGCTCGTGGCCAGCCAGGGGCACAACGTGTTCATCGGCGCGTTCGCGGCGCTGGCCAGCTACGCGCTGTTCCACCTCGTCACGGTGTTCCCGCTGTCGTGGGTGCGGCTGTATTCGCACCAGGCGATCGGCGAGTTCCTCAGCGTGGAGCTGGTGGGGGCGGTGCTGGCCGCGGCCGCCATGCCGCTGTCGGGCCTGCTGGCCGACCGCATCGGGCGCCGTCGCACGCTGGGCACGCTGGCGGTGGCGATCGGTGTGTTCAGCCTGTTCGCCCCCGCGCTGCTGGACGGCGGCACGCTGGGGCAGGACACCTTCATCCTGGTCGGCTTCGTGTTGCTCGGCCTGTCGTATGGCCAGGCCGCCGGCAGCGTGACCTCCAACTTCCTGCCGCGCTTTCGCTACACCGGCGCAGCGCTCACCGCCGACTTGGCATGGCTGGTGGGTGCGGCGTTCGCGCCCCTAGTGGCGCTCGGGCTGTCGGCGCACTTCGGGCTGGTGGCGGTCACCGTGTATTTGCTGTCCGGTGCCGCCTGCACGCTGCTGGCCTTGCGCGTGAACCGGGCGATGGCCGCGGTGCGCGACTGAGCTGTGTCGATCCGATGAAGCTCGTTCGCTACGGCAACCCCGGCAAGGAAAAGCCCGGCCTCGTCGACGCTGACGGTCGGCTGCGCGACCTGAGCGCCGTGGTGCCCGACATCGGCCCGTCCCAACTCGGCGACGCCGCCCTGGCCAAGCTGCGCCGGCTCAAGCCCGCCACGCTGCCGCTGGTGCGCGGCACGCCGCGCTACGGCTGCCCGGTGGCCGGCGTCGGCAAGTTCATCGCGATCGGGCTGAACTACGCCGACCATGCGGCCGAATCCGGCATGCCGGTGCCGAAGGAGCCGGTCGTGTTCATGAAGGCCACCACCTGCATCCAGGGCCCCGACGATCCGGTGATGCTGCCCAAGGGTTCGGTCAAGACCGACTGGGAGGTGGAGCTGGGCGTGGTGATCGGCACGCGCGCGCGCCACGTGCCGCAAACGCGCGCACTCGACTTCGTGGCCGGCTATTGCGTGGTCAACGACGTCAGCGAGCGCGAATACCAGCTCGAGCGCGGCGGCACCTGGGACAAGGGCAAGGGCTGCGACACCTTCGGCCCCGTCGGCCCCTGGCTGGTCACGCGTGACGAGGTGCCCGCACCGCAGAAGCTGGCGCTGTGGCTGGACCTGAACGGCCAGCGCCGCCAGAGCGGCAGCACGCGCACGATGGTGTTCGGCGTGGCCAAGCTGGTGAGCTACCTGAGCCAGTTCACGACCCTGATGCCGGGCGACATCATCACCACCGGCACGCCGCCCGGCGTGGGCATGGGCATGAAGCCGCCGCTGTTCCTGAAGAAGGGCGACGTGATGACGCTGGGCATCGAGGGCCTCGGCGAGCAGCGGCAGGAGGTGGTGGCGTTCAAGCTGTAGCCGGGCCCTAAGATCGCCCGATGCAGGTCTTTCAGTGGACGCTCGCGCTGCTGGTGCTCGCCGTGGCGCTGACCGGGCTGGCGCGACGCTGGCATCTTCCGTATCCGGCCTTGCTGGCGCTGCTGGGCGCCGCGCTGGTGTTCGTGCCCGGCACACCGCGTCTCGCGCTCGACCCAGCGCTCGCACTCGCCTTGTTCGTGGCACCGGTGCTGCTCGACGCCGCGTTCGACACCGCGCCGCGCGAGCTGCTGCAGCAGTGGAAGCCGATCACCGGCCTGGTGCTGGCCGCGGTGGCGGTCACGGTGCTGGCCGTGGCCGCCACGGTGCACTGGATCGCCGGCCTGCCGTGGGCGGCCGCAGTGGCGCTCGGCGCCATCGTGGCACCGCCCGATGCCGCTGCCGCCACCACGGTGCTCAAGCAGGCGCGCCCGCCCTACCGCGACGTGCAGATCCTGCAGGGCGAGAGCCTGCTCAACGATGCCAGCGCACTGCTCACCTACCGCATCGCGGTGGCGGTGGCGATGGGCGAGACGGTGTCGGTGGGCCACGCCGCGCCGATGCTGCTGCTCAGCGTGGCCGGCAGCCTGGTGGTAGGCATCGCACTGGCGCGCGGGGCACTGTGGCTGCTGCGGCGCATGGACGACGCACCGTCGTCGATCGTGATGCAGTTCGCCACCACCTTCGGCGTGTGGCTGCTCGCCGAGCACGCGCACCTGTCGGGCATCCTCACCGTGGTGGCCTACGCGATGACCATCGCGCGCAAGAGCCCCGCCTTCACGCCGGCACGCCTGCGCATCCCGTCGTATGCGGTGTGGGAAACGGTAGTGTTCGTGCTGAACGCGCTGGCCTTCGTGCTGATCGGGCTGCAGCTCGGGCCGATCCTGGAGCGCCTGAGCGCGGCCGAGTGGCGCACCTACTCGATGGTGGCGCTGGCCACGCTGGCGGTGGTGATCGTCACCCGCATGGCGTGGGTGGGGCTGTACACCGCCGTGGCGCGCTGGCGCGGCGGCGACGATCGGCACGCGCCGTCCGTCAAGGGTGCGATGGTGGTCGCGTGGTGCGGCATGCGCGGCATCGTGACCCTCGCCGCCGCGCTGGCACTGCCCGACGGCGAGCATCCCTTCCCGGGGCGCGAGCTGGTGCTGGTGACCGCGTTCGCGGTGGTGCTGGGCACGCTGATCCTGCAAGGCCTCACGCTCGGCCCGCTCATCACCGCGCTCAAGCTGCGCGGCGACCGCACCGTGGACGACGAGGCCGCACTCGCGCGCCGCGCTGCATTGAAGGCCGCGCTGCACCGGCTGAAAGGCGACGAGTCGCCGGCTGCACTGGCGCTGCGCGAGGAATACCTGCAGCTGTGGCGCGAGCCCGCGCCCGGCACGGCCGACGGCGCCACACCTGGCGAGCGCGTCAGCGAGCTGCGCCGCCAGACGGTGGGTTCGGCACGCGAAGCGCTGGCGGGGCTGCGCCAGTCGGGCCGCATCGGCGACGACGCCTTTCACCTGGTCGAGCATGAACTCGATCACGCGGAGCTGTATGCGGAGGCCACCTCCAGGCTGTCCACGGTTCGGCCCACGGGCGCCTGAAGCACGGCTGTCGATGTAGGCGGCGGTCGATCGTCGTAGAGTCGGAGGGACTTCCTCTGCTTCACCCCAGGATCATCATGGCCACCAACACCGTGCGACTTCACCGCGTGCTTCGCGCCGCACCCGAGCGCGTCTACCGCGCCTTCCTCGATGCCGACGCCATGGCCAAGTGGCTGCCGCCCTACGGGTTCACCTGCAAGGTTCACCAGATGGACGCGCGCGTCGGCGGCACCTTCCGGATGACCTTCACCAACTTCTCCAGCGGCAACGGCCACACCTTTGGCGGCGAGTACCGCGAGCTGGTGCCGAACGAGCTCATCCGCTACTCCGACAAGTTCGACGACCCCAACCTGCCGGGCGAGATGGAGACCACGATCGTGCTGCGCGCGGTGGCGTGCGGCACCGATGTGAGCATCACGCAGGCCGGCCTGCCGGAGATGATTCCGGTGGAGATGTGCTACCTCGGGTGGCAGGAGTCGCTGGCGCAGCTGATGACGCTGGTCGAGCCGGTCATTCCCGACTGACAGGTGCCGGCCGGCGCACTGCGCGCACCTTCGCGCTCGCGCCGCCACCGCAATAGAACAGCCCGGCACCGTCCGACTCCAGCCCGCTCACACCCACGCCGGGCGGCATCTGCAGCCGCTCGAGCACGGCACCGCTGTGCGGGTCGATATGGCGCAGCTCGCTGTCATCACCTTCCCAGGTGGCGTGCCACAGCTCGCCGTCGACCCACGTGACGCCGGTGACGAAACGGTTGGATTCGATCGTGCGCGGCACCTGGCCGGTGTGCGGATCGATCTGGCAGATCTTGCGATCGCGGTACTGCCCCACCCACAGGCTGCCTTCGGCCCAGGCCAGGCCCGAGTCGCTGCCGTGCCCGGGCGCCGGGATCGACGCCAGCACCTTGCCGCTGGCCGGGTCGATCTTGTCGATGCGCGCCTCGGCGATCTGGTAGAGGTAGGTGCCGTCGAAGGCGGTGCCGGCATCGCCGGCGCAAGCCAGTGTGCGCGTCGCCTCGCCGCTGTGCGGATCGAAGGCCACGATGGTGGCGCCGGTAGCAGCCCACACGTGGCGGCCGTCGTGCGTAACGCCGTTGACGCGCTCCGCGCCGGGAAAGGGGCCGTACTCGCGCACGATCTCGGCGGCGCGAGCCGCTGGCTCGGTGGATGCGGTACGTGGTTCGAGGGTCATGCCTGGTTCCTTTGCGCGGCGCCGCAACTATCACCCAGGCGGCAGTGCGGATGGGAGTAACAAGACCGTCGTGAATCCGGCCAGCGGCGGTGCCAGCCAGCGCCGCGCGCGCGCCCGCCCGACCGCACGCACCCGCCCCGCCGCCTCCAGCTCGACGAGCGCGCGCTGCACGGTGCGCTGACTGGCGCCCAGCGCCAACGCGAGCCCCGACGTGGACCAGGCCATGCCGTCGCCCAGCAGGGCCAGCAGCGAGGCGGCGTCGCCGTCGATCGGTGGCACCAGCAGCGCAACCTCGCGTTCGTGATGCGCGCGCAGCACGAAGCCACGCGCGGTGGCCTGCACGTGCGCCAGCGGTGCGACCAGCGTGCGCAAGCGGCCGATCTCCACCCGCAAGCGTGCGCGGTGCGTTTCGTCGGCGTGGCGCGTGCGAAAGGCCTGCGCGATCAAGGCCTCGCGCAGCACGTCGGCGGGCCAGGCGGCGGCCAGCGCCCGCGCCAGGGCAAACAACACCGGCCGGCGCGCCAGCGTCAGCCACTGGTCACCGGCCTGCACGCCGCGGCGACAGGCGTCGACCACCAGCGCGCCCGAGTTCAGCAGCGCAGCCACCTCGGCCAGGCGCAGCGGCTGCTCGCCAGCGGCCGACCAGCGCCGCGCAGCCGGGCGATCGAGCGCGGCGCGCGCCTCGGCCACCTCCTGCAGCAGCGCCGGCACGGCGGCCCGCTGCGCCGCCGTCCGTGCGCGCAAGAGTGCCGCGTCTGCCAGCGCGGGCTGCAGTGAGCGCAGTGCCCATTCGGCGGTCGCCAGTTCTGCCGCCGCCACCAGCAGCGGCGGGCCCCCGTGTACGTCCACCCGGGCCAACGCGGCGCCCGCCTCGTCGCGACGCCCGAGCAGCAGGAGCCGGCGTGCCGCGATCAGCCGCGCCTGCAGCGCGTTGGCCTTGTCGGCGCGCGCCTCCAGCGTGGCGGCTGCCGCCTCCAGCGCGCGCGGTGGATCGCCGAAGTCGCGCATCGCGAGCGCCACCTCTGCCTCGGCCACCACGCAGCGCGCATGCGCCAACGCCTCATGCGCACCGAAACCGCGTGCGGCCAGGCGCAACAGCTCGCGCGCGCGCGGCAGTTCGCCGAGCTGCGCCATGGCGATGCCGCGCAGGGCCAGCGCGGCCGGATCTTCACGCAAGGCGACGCGCTTGAGCGCGCCGAGCGCGTCACCCGCGGCGAGGGCGCGCGCGGCGGCCGCGATCAGCGAGTCCATCGCGCAGGCTTATCGGCCCGGCCGCCGGAAGGCATGGCGCGCCGCGTCCACCTGCGCCCGCGCAAAGCAACCCTGCGCATGGTCGTTCACCATGCCCATCGCCTGCATGAACGCATACACGGTGGTCGGGCCGACGAACTGCCAGCCCTGCTGCTTGAGCGCCTTGGACAACGCCACCGACTGCGCCGACTGCGACACGCCTTGCGGCCCACCGCGTTGCGCATCGGGCGCCTCGAACTGCCAGAAGAACGCCGCCAGCGAGCCCTCGCGCTGCACCAGCGCCTGCGCACGCTGCGCGTTGTTGATCACCGCCTCGATCTTGCCGCGATGGCGCACGATGCCGGCGTCGGCCAGCAGGCGATCGACGTCGCGCCCGCCGTAGCGGGCGATGCGCTCGACGTCGAAGCCATCGAACGCGGCGCGAAAGTTCTCGCGCTTGGCGAGGATCGTGCGCCAGCTCAGGCCCGACTGAAAACCCTCGAGGCACAGCTTCTCGAACAGGCGCCTGTCGTCGTCGACCGGAAAGCCCCATTCGCGATCGTGATAGGCGATGTACTCGGACCACGAGGCGCACCAGTGGCAGCGCGCGTGGCCGTCGGGGCCGACGAAGGTGTCGTTCGCCACGCCTTGCCTTGCCCCGTCAGCCCGGCTGCATGGCGCCGGACAGCACCACGTGCACGCCGGCCAGCACCGGCACCCGCGTCAACAACGCCTGTGCCACGTGCTCCGCGGCCACCGGGCGCAGGTTCTTCGGGATCAGCGGCTGGGCCCAGCGGCCGAACGCGCTGCCCCACTGCTCCAGCCGCCGCTCGGGTTGCCCGAGCGCGCGCCGATCACCCACCAGCAGCGATGGCCGCGCGATCACCAGCGCCTGCACGGCCAGCTGCTTCAGTGCGTCTTCCAGCTCGCCCTTGGTGCGGTTGTAGAACACGCGCGAGTGCGCATCGGCGCCCATCGCACTGACCAGCCCGATGCGGCGCGCACCGGCTGCCACCGCGGCCTGCGCCACGGCCAGGTTGGCGCTGAAGTCAACCGCGCGAAACGCCGCCTGGCTGCCCGCCACCGCGATCGTGGTGCCCAACGCCAGGTACACCTCGTCCACCGGCGGCAGGGGCGGCAGCGCGGCGAAGTCGACCACGTGGGCCCGCAGCTTGGGATGCTGCTGCGCCAGGCCGCGCCGCACCAGCGCATGCACGTCGCCCACCGCAGGATCGGCGAGCAGGCCCTGCAGCAATGCGCGGCCGACCAGGCCGGTCGCGCCTGCCACGATCGCGCTGCGAGGCTGGGGCATGCGCGGCAGACGCCAGCGGCGTTGGCCTTGTCAGGCCGCGAAGGCCCGCTCGCGCCAGTCCGACAGCACTTGCGTCCACGACGCGCTGATGCCGGCTTCCTGCTGAAGGTGGTCCTGGCGCGACGCGTCGTCGGCCAGCCAGGCCCAGGTCCAGCGGGCTTGGCCGTCGGCCTGCACGTTGGCCTCGAAGAAGCCGGCCAGCGCGATGGCGCGGTCCGCATCACCCACTTCGGCGCGGAAGCTGTCGCGTTCGTAGGTGACGATGTTGCAGCCGCTCTCGAGGCAGTAACTGGCCAGGCTGAACCAGCGCGCCGCCAGCGGCTCCTGCTGATGAATTGCGAGCAAATCGGTTTCGGTCATCGGCCGATTATCCGCGTCGGTCATCAAGCCCTTATTCCGGCGTGGCCGCGCCACCTTCCTGTGCTGGAAGGAAGCCGGGCGTGCGAGGCGACAATCCGGCATGAGCGCATCTCCTGCTGACGGCAACGCGGCCCCCGCCGCCAACGACTTCGCCACCCTCCCGCTGCCCCCCACGGTGATCGCCAACCTGCAGCGCCTCGGCTACGAGCGCATGACACCCGTGCAGGCGGCCACGCTGCCCCTGGCGCTGGCCGGCAAGGACCTGGTGGCACAGGCCAAGACCGGCAGCGGCAAGACGGCCGCGTTTGCACTGCCGCTGCTGGCCAACCTGAACCCGCGGCGCTTTGCCGTGCAGGCCCTGGTGCTGTGCCCCACGCGCGAGCTGGCCGAGCAGGTGACGCAGGAGATCCGCCGCCTGGCACGCGCCGACGACAACATCAAGATCCTCACGCTGACCGGCGGCGCCACGATGCGCCCGCAGATCGCGAGCCTGGAGCACGGCGCGCACGTGGTGGTGGGCACGCCGGGTCGCGTGCTGGACCACCTGCAGCGCGAGACGCTGGCACTCGATGCGCTGAACACGCTGGTGCTCGACGAGGCCGATCGCATGCTCGACATGGGCTTTGCCGACGACATCGCCGCCATCGCGCAACACGCGCCCAAACAACGGCAGACGCTGCTGTTCTCGGCCACCTACCCCGAGGGCGTGATGAAGCTGGCCGCGCGCTACCTGCGCGAGCCGCAGCAGGTGACGCTGGCCGAGCGCCATGCGCCGGGCAAGATCCGCCAGCGCTTCTACGAGGTGGGCGAGAACGAGCGCCTGCATGCGGTGGGCCTGCTGCTCAAGCACTACCGGCCGGTGAGCACGCTGGCCTTCTGCAACACCAAGCAGCAGTGCCGCGACCTGGTGGCCGTGCTGCAGGCCGAAGGCATCAGCGCGCTCGAACTGCACGGCGACCTCGACCAGCGCGAGCGCGACCAGGTGCTGGTGCAGTTTGCCAACCGCAGCTGCAGCGTGCTGGTGGCCACCGACGTGGCGGCGCGCGGGCTCGACATCGCCCAGCTCGAAGCGGTGATCAACGTCGACATCACGCCCGACGTGGAAGTGCACACCCACCGCGTGGGCCGCACCGGCCGCGGCAGCGAGGCGGGCTGGGCCTTCAGCCTGGCCAGCATGGACGAGATGGGCCGCGTGGGCCGCATCGACGAGATGCAGGGCACCGCCAGCGAATGGCACCCGTTGAGCGAGCTGCACGCCCCCGGCGACGAAGCACCGCTGCTGCCGCCGATGGCCACGCTGCAGATCATGGGCGGCCGCAAGGAAAAGATCCGCCCCGGCGACGTGCTGGGCGCGCTCACCAAGGACATGGGCTTCGCCGCCGCGCAGATCGGCAAGATCAACGTGAACGACTTCTCCACCTACGTGGCGGTGGAGCGAGGCATTGCGGACGCCGTGTGCGCCAGGCTCAACGCCGGCAAGGTGAAGGGCAAGTCGGTGAAGGTGCGGCGCCTGTAGCGCATCGGCACCTGAATTTGCACAAATATTTCCCCACTATGGCTTGATATCGCGCAAGCCGGCGCAGCTGCCCGCCGCGCACGATGGGCGCCACACAAGTGGAGAGGTCCATGGCCATCAGCAGACTCGTGCGTTGGGCGATGCGGTTCAACGCTTGCGCGGCATTCGCCGCAACTGTGGCGCTGCTATGGCCGGCAGCGGTACAGGCGGTGCCGCTGTTTGCGCGGCAGACGGGTCAGAACTGCGTGGCATGTCACGCAGGAGGACAGTTCCCCGAGCTGACGCCCTACGGTCGCATGTTCAAGCTCACCGGCTACACGCTGGGGGAGCGCACCGTCCCGCTGGCGGCCATGGTGCTGGCCTCGCGCTCGAGCGTTGCCAACACCAGCAAGAGCGACGACCCGGGCGCTGACTTCGCCAAGAACCGCAAGCTGCTCCTCGCCACCGCCAGCGTCTTTGCGGGCGGCAAGATCACCGACAACATCGGCGCCTTTGCGCAGGTGACCTACGACCCCTACGCCGTGCAGAACGACGACGGGTCGTACAGCGGCCACAGCAACGCCGACAACATCGACATCCGCTATGCCGACCGGCTGATCGACGACCGGCGTGACCTGGTCTGGGGCGTCAGCCTGAACAACAACCCATCGGTCTCCGACCCCTGGAACACCGCACCCGCCTGGATGCAGTACGTGCCGGTACCCAGCCCGAGCAGCAGCCAGTTCATCGACGGCGCTGCGCCCTACCCCGGCTACGCGGCGGGCGGCAACATCGCGGGGCTCACGGCCTACGCCTTCCTCAACCAGACCTGGTATGCCGAGCTCGGGCTGTACGGCAGCGCGCGGGGCGCAGCATCGTTCATGGCCGCCGGCCTTGCCGCGGCGGACAAGACCCGCCTGCGCGGCCTCAACCCGTACTGGCGCCTGGCCTGGAATCACGAGTGGGGCGCGCATACGCTGATGCTCGGCGCCGGCGGCATGAATTCCGAGATCTACGACGATCCGCTGGACACCAGCGATCCGTCGACGACTCACCACAACAAGGATCTTTTATTCGACGCGCAGTACCAGTACCTGCTCGACCCGCATTCGGTGACCGCGCTGTTCGCGTATGGCCGCAACACGCACCGCTACCCCGACTTCCTTGCAAATCAGGCCGTGGGCTTCGTGGACGCGACCGGGCAGGCGCTCCCGCTCACCAACAGCGAGGACCGGACGAACGTGTGGCGCGCCAAGTTCACGTACGTGTATCGAGCGCGCTACGGCGGCTCGGTGGGCTTGTTCAGCCTCACCGGCACGACCAACACCGCGCTGCTGACCTCCGGCTACGACCCGGGCACGCTGGCTATCACCTCCGACCCCGCTGCCGCCGCGCCCTCGACGCGAGTCAACGGCAACATCACCGGCAGCCCCAACACCCGCGGCTCGACCTGGGAGGCCTTCTGGACGCCGCTGCAGTACGTGCGGCTGGGCCTGCAGTACACGGCGTACAGCCGCTACAACGGAGCCTCGAGCAACTACGACGGCTTCGGGCGCAATGCCGGCGACAACAACTCGCTGTTCCTCTACATGTGGGCCGCGTACTGAGCGGCGGCAGGAGACCATGATGACCCACCTTGTTGGTCCGAGGATCACGGCCATCGCGATCGCCGCAGCGGGCGTCGGCCTGGCGCTCATTGCCGGCTGCGCCAACCCCGAGCGCTCACGCGACCTGGCGAATCCGTCGGTGGCCGCCGTCACGTTGGCGCAGCAGGTCTGCTCCAACTGCCATGGCCTGTCGGGCAATTCGACGTCACCCAACTTCCCCAATCTGGCGGCGCAACCTGCCACCTACCTGCAGTCGCAGCTGCGCGAGTTCCGCGGGCACCAGCGGCAGGACCCGGCCGGGTTCGAATACATGTGGGGCCTGAGCCGCCATCTCACCGACGCACAGATCGAGGGGCTCGCCGACTACTACTCGAAGCAGAAGCTGCGCACTTCCCCGGGGGTGACGAACGCACAGCAACAGCCCGAGGGCCAGGCGATCTTTGAACATGGCATGCCGGACCGCCAGGTGCCCGCATGCAGCGGCTGCCACGGCGCCCGCGGCGAAGGCAACGGGCAGTTCCCGCGCCTGGCCGGGCAGCATGCCGACTACCTGATCAAGCAGCTCGGCGTGTTCCAGCGCACCGATCAGCGGCCGAACGGCGCTGTGATGCGCGTGGTGGCGCACGGGCTTGATGCGCAGGCGATGGCAAGCGTGGCGGGATACCTCCAGTCCCTGCCCGCGCCCTGAGGCGCGGCCCGCGCGATGGGCGTCGGGCTTCAGGTACGCTTGCGACACACCAGCATGAACGCGCCTCACGTACCACCCGGCCGCTATCGCCACTACAAGGGCCGCTTCTATGAAGTGATCGGCGTGGCGCGCCATTCCGAGACCGAGGAATGGCATGTGGTGTACCGCACGCTGTATGGCGACTTCGGGCTGTGGATCCGGCCGGCCGCGATGTTCACCGAGACCGTGGAGGTCGACGGCCAGCGCATCCCGCGCTTCGAGAAGGTGGCCGACCCCGTCGACGATGCACAGCCGGCAAGCAGCAGCGACCGGTTCACCGGCGGCTGCCTGTGCGGCCAGGTTCGGTTCGTGGCCACCGGGCGCCCCTATCGGGTGGGCCTGTGCCACTGCCTCGACTGCCGCAAGCACCATGGCGCGCTCTTTCACGCCTCGGCCATCTTCCCGCAGGAGGCAGTAGCGATCGAGGGCGACACACGCGAATACGCGGGGCGCTTCTTCTGCCCGCGCTGCGGGTCCTCGGTCTTCGGACGCAGCGCAGACGAGGTGGAGTTGAACCTGGGATCGCTCGATGCGCCCGACCAGCTGACGCCCACCTACGAACTGTGGACGGTGCGTCGCGAAGCCTGGCTGCCGCCGTTTGCGCTCGGCAGGCGCTACGAGCGCGACCGCGATCCCACGAGTCGGTTCGAGGAATAGCGCGCCGGTGGCCGCTACTGCGAGCGACGCTGCTCGCGCAGCATGAAGAGGTACAGGCTCTCGACCTTCTCGCGCGCCCACGGCGTCTTGCGCAGCAACTTCAGGCTCGACGCGATGCTCGGCTCATGAGAGAAGCAGCGCAACGGCACCCGCTGCGCCAACTCAGGCCAACCGTAGTGCGCGACCAGCGCGGTCACGATCGCCTCCAGCGTCAGGCCATGCAAGGGGTTGCGCGGCTGCGCGGGCGCGTCCGTCATCCAGCCTGCCCGGCGATCTGCGCCAGCGCCGCCTGCAGGCCCGCCACGCCACCGACCCGCTGGTCGTTGATGAACACCTGCGGCATCTGCCGCACCGCAGGGCCGCAGCGCTCGTAGAACGCCTGGCGCTCGGCCTCGTCATCGAGCTTGATCTCCTCGAACGCGAGGCTGCGTGAGGCGAGGAGCCGCTTGGCGGTGTCGCACTGGGGGCAGGCGGATTTGGAGTAGACGACGATCTTGAGAGGCATGGGAGAGGGCCCGTGTGAAAGTTGCCGATTTTCGCCAGGATGCATCGGCGATCCGCGATACGCAGCGCAGTGAAATGGATCACTCTCCTGACAACGTGCTGCGTGATGTCGGCGCTGGCGCGGATGATGTGCTCGAGCTCTTCGCGCGTCACTGCGCCTCCCGATCGGTGGGCGGCGCCTCCACCGGAGCACCGCCGATCACCACCCCATGCTTCAGGCGCTGAACTTCGTCGAGGATGCGCCGGCGCGTCTGCAGGGGCAGCACGGTGACCAGCGGTGAGGCTTGGCGCAGTTGCTGCGCATGCCGGGGCGGCCGAGCACCTTGCGCCAGGTGCCTTGTCGAGCCATTCGCGCCACAGGGCGGCCGAGCGCGAGTCGCCGCTGGCCAGCCAGCGCGTGGCGGTGTCCTTGGCCTGCTGCAACAGCGCGGTATCGGCCTTGACCAGACGCACCGCCTCTTCGTGGAGCGCCAGGCTCTGCAAGTCCTGCAGCTGGTGCCGGCCTTCCTCAGCCGATACGCGCACCTGCACCACCGGGGCCGCACGCCGCGATCGCGCGGCCGCCGAGTCTGCAGGCGCCGGCTGTAAGGTGTCGCCGGCAAGCAAGGCCAGTTCACCGCTGATGCCCAGCGCGGACATCACGCGCAGGTAGGTGCCGATGGAAGGAGCGGGGTCGCCCGCCTCAACGGCACGCAAGGTGTTGCGTGTGATGCCCACGCGAGCGGCCATCGCCACCGTGCCGAGGCCCTGCGCGTGGCGCAGGCGACGCAGCCGGTCTCCCAACTGCAACAGCAGCTGGCGCTCCAGCACGGCGTTGAGAGGGGCCTCGCTCATTTGGTCACTATATTAACCAACCCTCCTCTTAGGTTGCTTAGGTTGGTTAATTTTGCGACCAGACCATTACTCCACCGTCACACTCTTCGCCAAGTTCCTTGGCTTGTCCACATCCGTCCCCCGTGCACAAGCCGTGTGATACGCCAGCATCTGCAGCGGCACCACATGCAGCAGCGGGCTCAACGCCCCATAGTGCTCCGGCATCCGGATCACATGCACGCCCTGCTCGCTTTCGATGCGCGTGTCGTTGTCGGCAAACACGAACAGCTCGCCGCCGCGCGCCCGCACCTCTTGCATGTTGCTCTTCAGCTTCTCCAGCAGTTGGTCGTTCGGCGCCACGGTCACCACCGGCATCGCGGCGGTCACCAGCGCCAGCGGGCCGTGCTTCAGCTCGCCCGCCGGGTAGGCCTCGGCGTGGATGTAGCTGATCTCCTTGAGCTTCAGCGCACCTTCCAGCGCGATCGGGTAGTGCAGGCCGCGGCCGAGGAAGAGCGCGTTTTCCTTGCGCGCAAACTCCTCGCTCCACGCGATGATCTGCGGCTCCAGTGCCAGCACGGCCTGCACCGCCACCGGCAGGTGGCGCAGCGCCTTCAGGTGCTCGGCTTCCTGCCCATCGGTGAGGTGGCCGCGCGTTTGCGCCAGGGCCAGCGTGAGCAGGAACAGGCCCACCAGCTGGGTGGTGAAGGCCTTGGTGCTGGCCACGCCGATCTCGGCGCCGGCGCGGGTGATGTAGGCCAGCTTGCACTCGCGCACCATCGCGCTGGTGCTCACGTTGCAGATGGTCAGCGTGTGTTCCATGCCGAGCGAGCGCGCATGCTTCAGCGCGGCCAGCGTGTCGGCGGTTTCGCCGCTTTGCGTGATCGTGACCACCAGGGTGCGCGGGTTGGGCACGCTGTCGCGGTAGCGGTATTCGCTGGCGATCTCCACGCTGGTGGGGATCTTGGCGATGCTCTCGAGCCAGTACTTGGCGGTGCAGCCGGCGTAGTAGCTGGTGCCGCAGGCCAGGATCAGCACCTGGTCCACCTCCTTGAACACGCGGTAGGCGCCGTCGCCGAAGAGCTCGGGCGTGATGGTGGCCACGGCGTCGAGCGTGTCGCTGATGGCGCGCGGCTGCTCGAAGATCTCCTTCTGCATGTAGTGGCGGTACGGGCCCAGCTCGGCCGCGCCGGTGTGCGCGTGCACGGTGCGCACCTCGCGCTCGGCGGGCTTGAAGCTGCCGCCGGCGTCGCGCGCGGTGATCCAGTATTTGCCCAGCTGCAGGTCGACCACGTCGCCTTCTTCCAGGTACACGATCTGGTCGGTCACGCCGGCCAACGCCATCGCGTCGCTGGCCAGGAAGTTCTCGCCCTCGCCCACGCCCAGCACCAGCGGCGAGCCTTCGCGCGCGCCCACGATGCGGTGCGGCTCGTCGCGGCAGAACACGGCGATGGCATATGCGCCCTTCAGGCGGGTGATGGCGCGTTGCACGGCGTCGAGCAGGTCGCCGTCGTACAGGTGGTTCACCAGGTGGGCGATCACCTCGGTGTCGGTCTGGCTCACGAACTCGAAGCCCTTGGCCTTGAGCTCGGCGCGCAGCTCGTCGTGGTTCTCGATGATGCCGTTGTGCACCAGCGCGATGCGGTTGCCGCTGAAGTGCGGGTGCGCGTTGTGCACGGCAGGCACGCCATGCGTGGCCCAGCGGGTGTGGGCGATGCCGGTGCCGCCCAGCACCTCCTCCTTCACCACCTGCGCGTCCAGCTCGGCCACGCGGCTGGTGCTGCGGGTGCGGCGCAGCTCGCCGTTCTGGTGCACGGCCACGCCGCAGGAGTCGTAGCCGCGGTACTCCAGCCGCTTCAGGCCTTCAATGAGAACCGGGACGATGTTGCGCGTGCTGACTGCGCCGACGATGCCGCACATGGGTTTTGCTCCGTTGGGGAATGGGGCGCATCGTAGGCAGGAGGCGGAAATTGTTCTTTGCAAAATTCATCGATCCATGAAATATTCAATCTCTCATCGTGAATCGAGACAGATAATTTCACCATGAAGCTGGATTCGATCGATTTGCGCCTTCTGGAGCTGCTGCAGGCCGATGCCTCCCGCTCGAATCAGGGGTTGGCCGAGGCCGCCCACGTGTCGCCCGCCACCGCCTTGCGGCGCGTGCGGCGGCTGGTGGAGGCGGGCATCGTGGAGCGGCAGGTGGCCATCGTGCAGCCGCACGCGGTGCCGGGCGGCGGGCTCACCGCGCTGTGCGAGGTCACACTGGATCGGCAGGGTGCCGAGCACCTGGCGGCCTTCGAGGCCAGGGCGGTGGCCGAAGAGGCGGTGCAGCAGTGCTACCGCGTATCGCCCGGCCCCGATTTCATGCTGGTGCTGTGGGTGCACGACATGCCGGCCTACCACGCCCTGGTGCAGCGCCTGTTCACGCAGGACGCCAACGTGCGCAACGTGAAGAGCTTCTTCAGCGTCAAGCGCGCCAAGTTCGAGCCGCGCATCCGGCTCAAGACGGCTTAAGGGCCAAGCTTTGGTTGGCGCAAGTCAATGCGACAGTGCCTGCCGCAGCGCCACACTGGGTGCACTGAACGGAGGTTCGATCATGCAAGCACTCAAGGTTCTGTTCTCCACCGACGTCGGCCTGATGAGCCTGGCAGGCCTCACCTTCATGCTGGGCATGGGCGCCTTCTTCGTGCGCTACTTCCTCAAGCACATGCACGACGAAGAAGCGCAGCAGCGCCGCGGCTAGCGTTTCAGGATCACCAGCCCCTTGAGGTATTCGCCCTCGGGGAAGTTGATGGTGGTCGGGTGGTCGCACGCGCCTTCCAGGCGCTGCAGGATCGCGCCATCCACCTCGGCGTCCATCCCGGCGCCGGCCACGATCTTGTGGAACAGCTCGGCGCCGATGCCGCCCGAGCACGAGAACGTGAACAGCAGGCCGCCGGGCGCCAGCAGCTTGAGCGCAAGGCGGTTGATGTCCTTGTAGGCGCGCGCCGCGCGGTCCGCATGCGACGCGGTGGGCGCGAACTTGGGCGGGTCGAGCACGATCGCATCGAAGCTGTCGCCGCGCTTGAGCGCATCGCGCAGGTACTGGTTGACATCGGCGTCCGCAAACTCGGCACGCGCCGGGTCGAAGCCGTTGCTCTGCACGTGCGCCCTGGCGCGCTCGAGCGCCGGCGCGGATGAATCCACGCTCACCACCCGCTCGGCGCCGCCGGCAAGTGCCGCCACGCTGAAGCCGCCGGTGTAGCAATAGCAGTTGAGCACGCGCTTCACGCCGAAGTGGCGCACCAGTTCGGCAAAGCGCGCGCGGTTGTCGCGCTGGTCCAGGTAGAAGCCGGTCTTGTGGCCCTCGGCCACGTCCAGCGTGAGCCGCCACGCATGCTCGTGGATCGTCAGTTCCCTATCGCCGCCGCCGCGCAGCCAGCCGGTGGCCGGCTCCAGGCCCTCGAGCTTGCGCACCCCGGAATCCGAGCGTTCGTACAGGCGCTGCAGGCCGGTGTGCTGCAGTAGTTGGTCGGCGATGGTGGCCTTCCAGCGCTCGGTGCCGGCGGAGAGGAACTGCGCGCTCAAAGTGTCGGCATAGCGGTCGACGATCAGGCCGGGCAGGCCGTCGGCCTCGCCGTGGATCAGCCGCACGCCGTCGCTTTCGATCGGCAGCAGCTGGCGCAGCGCAATCGCCTTGGAGATGCGGCGCTCGAAGAAGGCGGCGTCGATGCGCTCGCCTTCGTCGAAGCTCCACGCACGCACGCGAATCATCGAGGTGGGGCTGAAGGCGCCCCAGGCCAGGAAGCGGCCGTCGTGCGCCGCCACCCGCACGGTCTCGCCCGGGTCGGCCTTGCCGGAATCGATGCTGCCCTGGAACACCCAAGGATGGCGCCGCAGCAGCGAGCGCTCCTTGCCCTCGCGGAGCTTGATGACTTTCATGCGCGCGATTGTCGCGCGCGGGTCACGGCGAGGAGCCGATGTGCTTGCTCAGGAACGCCTCCACATGGCGCAGGTAGTCGGCGTGGTCCTCGGGCTTGTAAAAGCCGTGCCCCTCTTCCGCATAGATCCACTCTTCCAGGCTCACGCCCGCTGCCCTTGCCGCTGATGCGAAGGCGCGTTCGTGCGCGAGCGGCACGCGCCGGTCGTCGCCACCGTGCGCCAGCAGCACGGGCACCTTGATCTCCGCCGCACGGTTCAGTGGCGACGCCTTCTTCAGCATCTGCGCATCCGCCACCCGATCGCCCACCAGGCGCGGCATGCCGTAGCGCTTCCAATCCTCTGAGACGTCACTCCAGGTGACGCTGTACATCAGGTCGATGTCGGTCACGCCAGCGAAGCTGATTGCGCACTTGAACACGCCCGGCGTGGCGATGGGTGCCATTAGCGCGGCATACCCGCCGTAGCTGGCGCCCATCACGCACACGCGGGAGGGGTCCACCAGGTGCTGCCCGGCGGCCCATTGCACGCTGTCGGCCAGGTCGTCCTGCATGCGCTGGCCCCATTGCTTCCAGCCGGCGTGGAAGAGCGCCCAGCCGTAGCCGGTGCTGCCACGGAACTCCGGCTCGATCACCACGTAGCCGCGCGACGCCAAGAACTGCGCCTCGGCGTCCCAGTGCGTGGTCACGCCGCGCAGGAAAGGCCCGCCGTGCACCACCACCACGGCGGGCGGCAGGTGGCCTTCGGCCTGGTGTGCCGGCTGCGTCAGGTACACGGGCATGTCGAGACCGTCGCGGGCCTTGATGCGGTGGAAAGTGCGTCGGCCCTGAGCGGCCTCATCGATCCACGGCCGCTCGAAGCCGATCGGCTGTATAGAGCCCTCCTTGGCGTCGAACAAAAGGTACTGGCCGGGCTGCCTGTCGGACTGCGAAAGCACCACGAAGAACCGGGCCCCGAGGCAGCGCGTGCACAGCACGGTGTTGCTGCGGCCCGGCAATGCCTTGTCCAAGCCGTTCTGAAGTGCCGCGAGCCGATCGTCCAGCCACAAGGTATGGCTGGCGTCGGTGCGAAAGCGCAGGCCCACGAGCTTGTGGGTGCGGGAATCGACCAGACGCTCCGGGTCCAGGTCGAAGCCCTTGAGCAGCGCAACCGGCGTGTCACTGATGCGGGCCGTGTGCGGGTCAAAGGTGAACAGGCCTTCCGTGGCGGCGCCTTTGCGGGCCAGCACGTACACCTGCCCGTCGGGGTCCAGGTGCCACAGTTGGATGGAATCAGGCCCCAGCTCGTCGAAGTCGGCAACCTGTTGCCACGGCTGGTCCGCCTTGTCGCGCCACCAGATCTGCTCCCGCCCCTTGCCGTACGTCGCGGCGGCGCGCAACTGGCGAGTGGCGTCCGTCAACCACGAATACACCCGCTCCGGCAGACCGTAGCTCAGGCTGTGGCGCACGCCCGTCACCGTGTTCAGCCGGGAGACCTGCACCCCCTGCGGCTCGCCGGCGTTGTCGACGACGTACTTGCTCATCATCACGTCCTCGCTGCCGTCGTCGATCGTGCCAGCGAGGCGCCACCCATAAGAAAGCAGCTTGTCGGACACGGCGACGTTGCTGACGTCGGCCGTGTTCCATATCCAGCTCACCAGCTGCCGCTGGTCGCTCCCATCGTCATTGACCGCGAAGATGCCACCGCCTCCGCGCTCCACCGCCGCAGCCCGCTGAAAGGCCGAGAACACCAGGCGGTGGCCGTTGACCCAATGCACCTCCCGTACATCCGCGTCATCGAAGTCGGCAACGATGCGAGGCTTGCCGATGGGTTGCAGGTCGAGCACGGCCAGCCGCGTCCATCCGCCGGGCCCTGGCACCAGCACGGCCAGCTTGTCGCCACCCGGAGACACGCTCGCCGCGTCGAGCGCGGGTGGCCGGGTGAAGTCCTCGGCCGCCGGATCCGCCTTCGCTACCGACATTCCGAGGACAGCCGCCCCGAGGGCGAGCCAGGCGGTCCTCCACACAGCCCGCATGCGGCTGCTCCATCCATTTGGTTTGCGTGAACTCATTTGCGCCTCCCTTGATAAAGCGGCCGCTGTTGCCGCTCGTGCCTTCTGGCTATTTCTTGCTGGCTATTTCTTGCGCGCGCGCGGATGCGCCGCGTCGTACACCTTGGCCAGGTGCTGGAAGTCCAGCTTGGTATAGACCTGCGTGGTGCGGATGTTGGCGTGACCCAGCAGCTCCTGCACCGCGCGCAGGTCGCCGCTGGATTGCAGCAGGTGCGACGCAAAGCTGTGGCGCAGCATGTGCGGGTGCACGTGCGTGGGCAGTCCGGCCTGCAGCGCCAGCCGCTTCAGGCGCGCACGCACCTGGCTGTCGGTCAGGCGCGTGCCACGCCGGCTCACGAACAGCGCCGGCTCATCAGGGCGGGCCATCAGCGCACGCAGCGGCAGCCAGGCTTGCAGCGCCAGCACCGCCTTGCTGCCGATCGGCACGCCACGGCGCTTGCTGCCCTTGCCCAGCACTTCGGCGTTGCGCTCTGCGACGTCCACCCAACCCTTGGCCTGCGCACTGGCGGCCGCGTCCAGCGACACGAGTTCGCCCACGCGCAGTCCGCAGCCATACAGCAGCTCGACGATGCAGCGGTCGCGCGCCTGCAGGGCGCGGTCGGTGTCGTTGGCGTCGTGTTCGGCCAGCGCCACTGCCTGGTCCACGGCCAAGGCCTTGGGCAGCGGCTTCGGCGCCTTGGGCGCACGCACGTCGAGCACCGGGTTGTGGCGGATGCCGCCCTCGCGGCCCCACCACGCATACAGCCCGCGCCAGCCCGACAACAGCAGCGCGATGCTGCGCGGCGCCAGGCCCTTGGCATGCGCCTGCGCGGCCCAGCGCCGCACGTGGTGCGTCTGCACCTGGTCCAGCGCCACGCCTTGTTCGGTGGCCGCCGCCTCCAGCCGCTGCAGCGCGTCGGTGTACAGCGCCTGCGTGCGCGCGCTCAGCCGGCGCTCGGTGGCCACGTGCTGCAGGTAGCGCTGCAGCTGGCCGTGCATGGGTCAGTCCTGCGGCAGCAGGCGGGCCAGCGCGGCGCCCGCGATTTCGCCGATGCGCATCAGGAACTCGGTGCCCATGTCGGCGGTGTAGCGCGTGGGATCGGGCGAGCCGAGCACCAGCAGACCGAAGGCCTGCTCCATAGAGACGTGGCGCAACGGAATCATCGCCAGCGACATCACGGTGGCCGAATCCTCCAGCCAGCCCGCGGCCTCGAAGCCGGAGTTGATGCCGCAATACGGCAAGGTGAGGCTGTTGGCGAAGCTCTTCACGTCGTCGCTCACCGCCTGCGCAAAGCCGAGCGGCTTGTAGGCCTCGGCCACGTCCCACAGGCGCACGGTGGCCTGCGGGATCAGGAACTCGTGCTTCAGCTGGTACACCAGCACCTCGGGCAACTGCGACGGTGCGCTGGCCAGCAGGATGGCGCGGATCCAGCGGTGCAGCCGATCCGCGATGGCCACGTTCTCCTGGCCGTTGCGGATCATCTCGATGATCTTGTGCTCCAGGCCCTTGATCTTCTCGCGCAGCATTTCCATCTGCCGCTCCTGCAGCGACACGGCGCGCTGGCCATGCGGGCTGGTGAGCTGGATGCTGGCCATCAGCTCGGCATGGCGCTCGAAGAAGCCCGGCGTGTTGGCCAGGTAGTTGGCGATGTCGTCTTCGGTGATGCCGCGCACGGGATCGTTGGGGGTCACAGCTCGATCTCTCCTTCGAATACGGTTTCGGCCGGGCCGGTCATCAGCACGGGGTTGTGGCCGCCGGCCCACTCGATCGTGAGCAGCCCGCCGCGCGTCTGCACGTCCACCTTGCCGTCCAGCCAGCCCAGGCGGATGCCGGCCACCACGGCCGCGCACGCGCCGGTGCCGCAGGCCAGCGTTTCACCGGCGCCGCGCTCGAACACGCGCAGCTCGATGCGGCTGGCGCTCACCACCTGCATGAAGCCGGCGTTCACGCGCCGCGGGAAGCGCGGATGCGATTCGATCTGCGGGCCCTCGGTGGCCACCGGCGCACGCTCGATGTCGCTCACGCGCTGCACCGCGTGCGGGTTGCCCATCGACAGCACCGCCAGCTCCACCCGGTCGTCGTCGGCCAGGTCCAGCGGCCACAGCTCGAACCCGTTGACGCGGCGCGGCGTGAGGCCGTTGGCATCGAACGGAACCTCGGCCAGCGCGAATTCGGGTGCGCCCATGTCCACCGTGACGCGGCCATCGGGCTGCTCGCGCAGCTCCAGCACGCGGCTCATCGTGGCCACGCGCACCACGCGCCGGTCGGTCAGGCCGTGCTCGCGTACGTAACGCACGAAGCAGCGCGAGCCGTTGCCACAGTGCTCCACTTCGCCGCCGTCGTTGTTGAAGATGCGATAGCGGAAGTCGATGCCCGGCTGCTCGCTCGGCTCCACGACAAGGATCTGGTCGGCCCCCACGCCGAAGCGACGGTCGCCCAGCCGGCGCAGCTGCGCCGGTGTGAGCGAGAGGGGTTGGCGCGTGGCGTCGAGCACGACGAAGTCGTTGCCCGCGCCATGCATCTTGGTGAAGCGCAGCCGCATGGGCGCGGATTATCCGCTGGCCGCGCTCAGTACAACGGCTGCTCGCCGGGCGGACGTGTCTTGAAGCGCTTGTGCACCCACAGGTACTGCGCGGGGTTGGCGCGGATCGCCTCTTCGATGAAGCGGTTCATGCCCAGCGTGTCCGCTTCGGCGTCGTCGGTGGGCCAGTCGGTCCACGGGGGCAGGTAGCGCACGCGGTAGCCCTGCCCGCCGGGCAGGATCTCGGTGAGCACCGGCTGCACCACCATGCCGAGCGAGCGCGCCAGCCGCGACGGGGCCAGCAAGGTGGCTGCCGGCACGCCGAAGAACGGCACGAAGGCCGAATCGCGCGCGCCGAAGTCCATGTCGGGCAGGTTCAGGAACACCATCCCGCGCTTCACCGCCTTCACCAGCGGCATCGCATTGTGGTGGCGCGGCAGCAGGTCGCCGTTGTGCCAGCGCAGCCGCCCTCGCTTGAGCGCCGCGTCGAATACCGCGTTGCTCTGCGTCTGGTACATCGAGATCACGCGACGCGGCTGCATCGCGCTGGCCGTGCCGGCCAGCTCCAACCCCACGAAGTGCGGCACCAGCCACATCACCGGCCGGTCGGTGGACGCGGCGAAGCCGGCATCGCCCTCCACATGGATCAGCCGCTTCAGGCGCTCGAACGAGCCGTACCAGAGCAGGCCGCGCTCGAGGATGCTGCGAGCCGCCCACTGGAAATGCTGGCGCGCCAGTCGCTGGCGCTCGTCGGCGGGCATCTGCGGAAAGCACAGCGCGAGGTTGCGCAGCGCGACGCGGCGGCGGCCACCGGCAAAGCGGTAGAGCAAGCGCCCGACCCCGCGGCCGACGGCCGCCTGCACGCCCAGCGGCAACCAGTGGAACAGCCACAGCAGCGCGAGCACCACCCGCGGGCCGAGCGCCGCCATCGAGGTCTTGATGCTCATGCGGCCAGTTCCTTGCGCGGTGCCTTGTAGCGGTGATAACCCCACAGGTACTGCTGCGGGCACTCGGCGATCAGCCGTTCCATCGCCTGGTTCACGGTGGTGGCGCAGGCGAGCTGCAAGGCCTCGTCGCTCGCGGCCCCGGTGGGCAGTTGCGGCGCCGGCCGCACATGCAGGCGCCAGCCGCGGCCACCCGGCAGGCGCTCACCCCACATCAGCAGCAGCGTGGCACCGCTTTGCTGCACCAGGCGGGCTGCCAGCGTCATCGTGTAGGCCGGCTTGCCGTAGAACGGCGCCCACACGCCCAGGCCTTGCGGCGGCACCTGGTCGGGCAGCAGGCCCACCGTTTCGCCTCGGCGCAGTGCGCGCAGCATCTGCCGCACGCCGGACAAGGCCGCCGGTGCGGTGTGCAGCCCCGGGCGGGCGCGGGCGCTTGCTTCCAGTTCGCGCAGCCAGGGCTGGCGTGCCGGGCGGTACAACGCGGTCAACGGCTGCCGCGGACCGTAGCGTTCGGCATAGGCTTGCGCGCACACCTCGAAGCAGCCCAGGTGGGGCGTGAGGATCAACAGGCCGCGCCCGCGACCGATCGACGCGTCGATCAGCTCGGCCCCGTCCCATTGCACCCGCTCGCCGAGCGACGACGCGGCCGGTCGCAGCCAGATCCACGGGATCTCGGCCAGCATTCGGCCGGCCTCGGCCACCGCGGCGCGACGCTGCGAAGGTGCAAGCCCGGCGAGCGCGGCGTTGTCGTTGAGCAGGTGCCGATAGCCCGGCGACAGCCAATAGCCGAGCCACCCGAGCACCCCACCCACCACGTGCAGAAGTCGCAATGGCCATCGTGACAGCCAGTGCATCAAGAACAGCATTCGGAGCCTTGTGTTTCTATAATCCGCCCATCGCCGAGTTAACCGAACAACTTGCGGGGCGATTCAAAAATGCCGCTAAAGCGTTCGCCGCTTCGACCCCACAAGAGCCGGCGACGCCCGGTTCAACTTCTGGAGTTTATGAAAGTGGCGAACGACTTCCTCTTTACCTCTGAATCCGTCTCTGAAGGCCACCCCGACAAGGTGGCCGACCAGATCTCCGATTCCATCCTCGACGCGATCTTCGAGCAGGACCCGCGCTCGCGGGTGGCGGCCGAGACGCTGTGCAACACCGGCCTGGTGGTGCTGGCCGGTGAGATCACCACCAACGCGCACGTCGACTACATCCAGGTGGCGCGCGACACCATCAAGCGCATCGGCTACGACAACACCGA
>CAMLIZ010000056.1 GCA_946480245.1 uncultured Pseudomonadota bacterium | reverse complement strand
CTTCGGATCGAACTTCATGAATTCGAGCTTCTCGGGCGTGGTCTTCTTGTTCTTGTTCGTGGTGTAGAAGTGGCCGGTCCCCGCAGTGGATTCCAGCTTGATCTTTTCGCGTCCGCCTTTGGTGGCCATGGTGATCTCCTAGTGGGGGCGGCTTACAGCTCGCCCTTGGCACGCAGGTCGGCGACGACCTGGTCGATACCGACCTTGTCGATCAGGCGCAGAGCCGCGTTGCTCACGCGCAGGCGGACCCAACGGTTTTCGGTTTCGAGCCAGAAGCGGCGGTACTGCAGGTTCGGCAGGAAGCGGCGCTTCGTTTTGTTGTTGGCGTGGGACACATGGTTCCCCACCATCGGGCGCTTGCCCGTGACTTGACAGACGCGTGCCATGACGCTTCTCCGGTTCAGTTCTGGGATGCTTGGCCGCGCGGCAATGCACGCAGCCCGCCGAATTCGGCAAAGACAGCGATTATAGGGGTAATCGCAGCCCCTCGCCAAGCTCAGCTGTTCTGCTCGAGGAAGCGTTGCGCATCCAGCGCCGCCATGCATCCGGTGCCCGCGCTCGTGATGGCCTGACGGTACACATGGTCCTGCACGTCGCCGGCCGCGAAGACGCCTGGCACGCTGGTTATAGTCGCAAAGCCCTCCAGGCCGGTGCGCGTGACGATGTAGCCATCCTTCATCTCGACCTGTCCCTTGAAGATCTCGGTGTTCGGCGAATGGCCGATCGCGATGAAGCATCCCTTGAGTACCAGTTCCTTCGTGCTGCCGTCCTGAGTGCTCTTCAAACGAACCCCGGTGACGCCGGTGGCATCGCCGAGCACTTCGTCCAGCGTGTGCCACAGGTGCAGTTCCATCTTGCCCTCGCGCACCCTGTCTGCCACCTTGTCGACGAGGATCGCCTCCGCGCGGAACTTGTCGCGCCGATGGATCAGGTGCACCTTGCTCGCGATGTTCGACAAGTACAGCGCTTCCTCGACCGCGGTGTTGCCGCCGCCCACCACGCACACCGTGTCGCCCTTGTAGAAGAAGCCGTCGCAGGTGGCGCAGCCACTCACGCCGCGGCCCATGAACGCCTCCTCGCTGGGCAGACCCAGGTATTTTGCCGAGGCCCCGGTGGCGATCACTAGCGTGTCGCAGGTGTAGGTGCCGGCGTCGCCGGTGAGCGTGAACGGGCGCTTGGCCAAGTCGACCGCATTGATGTGGTCGAACACGATCTCCGTGTTGAAACGCTCTGCGTGCTGCAGGAAGCGCTGCATCAGTTCGGGCCCTTGAACGCCCATCACGTCGGCGGGCCAGTTGTCGACCTCCGTGGTGGTCATCAGCTGACCGCCCTGGGCGAGGCCGGTGACGAGCATCGGCTTCAGGTTGGCGCGCGCGGCATAGATGGCCGCGGTATAGCCGGCGGGGCCGGAGCCGAGGATCAGGACTTGAGCGTGCTTGGGCGTTGACATGGGGCGCGTATGGGTGAGGGCAGAGCCAAGGCTGAAGTGTCTCGCAACTCTGACATGGGGGTCCGACCCACTGGCGTCCAGCGCGTCAATCGGCACAATAGAGAAATTCTAGGAAGCTGCGGCAAAGTGCCGCTTCTGCCTATACAGCAATCCGCTGCCACCAGAGAGGGCCCACCCGATGTCGATGCTTTCGAATCTCGACCTGATTCGCCGCGTGCCGTTGTTCTCGATGCTGACGAACGACCAGGCGCAAGCGATCGCCGACAGCGTGGTCAAGCGCCGTTTCCGTCGAGGCGAAATCATCGTCGAACAGGGCCGCAAGTCGAACGCGCTGTTCATCCTGCTCAACGGCCGCGCACGCGTGCTCACCGCCGATTCGCGCGGCCGTGAAGTGATCCTGGCGGTGCTGCAGGCCGGCGACTACGTGGGCGAGATGAGCCTGATCGACAACGAGCCGCATTCGGCCACCGTGCGCGCGGAGGTGCAGACCGACATGCTGATCCTCGGGCGGGCCGAGTTCGCGCGCTGCCTTCCTGAAAACTCGAGCCTGTCGTACGCGATCCTGCGCGGCCTGGTGGCGCGCCTGCGCTCGGCCGACCGGCAGATCGAGTCACTGGCGCTGCTGGATGTCTATGGTCGCGTGGCGCGTACGCTGCTGGACATGGCCGAGGACGACAACGGCGTCAAGCTGATTCGCAACAAGGTGTCACGCCAGGACATGGCCAAGATCGTGGGCGCCTCGCGGGAGATGGTCAGCCGCGTGATGAAGGATCTGGAGGAGCGCGGCATGATCGAGACACAGGAAAACGGCTCCGTCATCCTGAAGGACCGGCTCGACGCGCGGGAATAGTCGCCGCGCGCAGCGGCGTCCCGGCGCAGGGGTTGGTCCACAATCGCCGCATGGTGCCTCCACGCTCACTGCTTTCGCTGCCCCCCGAGGGGGCCGAGACCTCTCTAGAGACGGCTCGTCGGGAGGTCTGATGACGTTTCCGCTCGGTTCACTGGGCGCTGAGGGCGGCCCGCCGTCCGGCAGCACCTACACCCGCAAGCCCAGCTCTCGCAAGAACGAACCTGCGCCGTTGCCGGCGCCACGCTGGCGCACCCAGGTCGCGCTGGTGCTGGGCGCCTTGCTGTGGATGCTGTTCGTGCTGGCGATGCTGACGCACGATGCTGGCGACGCAGGCTTCTCCACCTCGGGCGGTGGTGAGCCGCCGCACAACAAAGCGGGATTGTTCGGCGCATGGGTCTCCGACCTTGCCCTGTTCCTGTTCGGCTATTCAGCCTGGTGGCTGGTGCCGGTGGGCGCGCGGGGCTGGCTCGGCTCGCTGGCGCGGCTGCTGCGCCACGACGAGGCCGTGCCCGCGCCCACGCCGCGCGACCGCGTCGCGTTCTGGGGCGGGCTGGCGCTGCTGATGGCCGCGAGCTGCGCGCTGGAGTGGTCGCGCCTGTATCGCGTGGAAGTGCTGTTGCCGGGGCACGCGGGCGGCGTGCTGGGCTACACGCTCGGCTCGCTCGGCATGCGTTGGCTCGGCTTCGCCGGCTCCGGCGTGACCTGGATCGCGGCGCTCGTGATCGGCATGGCGCTCGCGCTGCGCTTTTCGTGGGTGCGCGTCGCCGACCACATTGGTGCATGGGTCGACTCCTTGCGCGAGCGCCGACTGGAGCGGCGCGAGCGTGCCGAGGACATTCGCCTCGGCGAGCAGGCCAAGGCCGAGCGCGAGCAGGTGGCCGAGGTGGAGCGCCAGATCGTCGAGGACCATGCGCCGATCGTGATCGAGCCGGCGCTGGTGGAGGTGCCCAAGTCCGAGCGAGTGGCCAAGGAGCGGCAGAAGCCGCTGTTCACCGAACTGGCCGACACCAAGCTGCCACAGGTCGATCTGCTGGACGCCGCACCTGGCCGCACCGAGGCCACCGTGACCCCCGAGTCGCTGGAGATGACCTCGCGCATGATCGAGAAGAAGCTGCGCGACTTTGGTGTCGAGGTGCGCGTGGTGGCGGCGTCGCCGGGCCCGGTAATCACGCGCTATGAGATCGAGCCCGCCACCGGGGTGAAGGGCTCGCAGATCGTGAACCTTGCCAAGGACCTGGCGCGCAGCCTCAGCCTGGTCAGCATTCGCGTGGTCGAAACGATCCCGGGCAAGAACTACATGGCACTGGAGCTGCCGAACGCCAAGCGCCAGATGATCCGTCTCGCCGAGATCCTCGGTTCCCAGGTCTACAACGATGCCGCCTCGCTGCTCACGATGGGCCTGGGCAAGGATATCGTCGGCGCACCGGTGGTGGCCGACCTGGCCAAGATGCCGCACTGCCTGGTGGCCGGCACCACGGGGTCGGGCAAGTCGGTGGGCATTAACGCGACCATCCTGAGCCTGCTGTACAAGGCCGAGGCGCGTGACGTGCGGCTGATCCTGATCGACCCGAAGATGCTCGAGATGAGCGTCTACGAGGGCATTCCACACCTGCTCTGCCCGGTGGTCACCGACATGAAGCAGGCGGCCAACGCGCTCAACTGGTGTGTCGGCGAGATGGAGCGCCGCTACCGGCTAATGAGCAAGCTCGGCGTGCGCAACCTCGCGGGCTACAACAAGAAGATCGACGAGGCGGCGGCGCGGGACGCCAAGATTCCGAACCCCTTCAGCCTGACGCCGGAAGAGCCCGAGCCGCTGGAGCGCCTGCCCTTCGTGGTGGTGATCATCGACGAGCTGGCCGACCTGATGATGGTGGTCGGCAAGAAGATCGAGGAGCTGATCGCACGGCTTGCGCAGAAGGCGCGCGCGGCCGGCATCCACCTGATCCTGGCCACACAGCGGCCCAGCGTGGACGTGATCACCGGCCTCATCAAGGCCAACATTCCCACCCGCATCGCGTTCCAGGTGTCGAGCAAGATCGACAGCCGCACCATCCTCGATCAGATGGGCGCGGAGGCGCTGCTCGGCCAGGGCGACATGCTGTACCTCACGCCCGGCGGCGGCCTGCCGGTGCGCGTGCACGGGGCGTTCGTGTCGGACGACGAGGTGCACCGCGTGGTGGAGTACCTCAAGAGCCAGGGCGAGCCGAACTACATCGAAGGCATTCTCGAAGGCGGCACGCTCGACGATCCTGCGGCGGGCCCCGGCCTGGGCGCGGGCGGCGAGGGCGACGGCGAGGCAGACCCGATGTACGACCAGGCGGTGCAGGTGGTGCTGCAGAACAAGCGGGCGTCGATCTCGCTGGTGCAGCGCCATTTGCGCATCGGCTACAACCGTGCGGCACGTTTGCTGGAACAAATGGAGAAATCCGGGCTCGTATCGGCCATGGCCACCAATGGGAACCGCGATCTGCTGGTTCCTTCGCGCGAAGAATGAGACCTCTCCTCACGGGCCTGGCCCTGATCCTGGCCGCTTCCGCGGCGCATGCCGATGCGGTGGACGCTTTGCGCGGCTTCGTGCGCGACGCCAAGACCGGGCGCGCGCTGTTCACTCAAACCGTGACCTCGCCCGACGGCACCAAGAAGAAGACCTCGAGCGGCAACTTCGAGTTCACCCGCCCCAACCGTTTCCGCTTCGTCTACACCAAGCCCTTCGAGCAGACGATCGTCGGCGACGGTCAGAAGGTGTGGATCTACGACGCTGACCTCAACCAGGCCAGCTCGCGCAGGATCGGCCAGGCATTGGGCGCGACGCCAGCCGCGCTGTTGGCGGGCGGCTCGCTCGACAAGGACTTCACGCTGAGTGCCTTGCCGGCACAAGGCGGCCTCGACTGGGTGCAGGCGACGCCGAAGACCAAGGACAGCGGCTTCCAGCAGCTGCGCATCGGCTTCAAGGATGGCAAGCTGGCCGCGCTCGACATCCTCGACAGCTTCGGTCAGCACTCGCTCCTACAGTTCACGGACTTCGCCACCAATGTTGCCGTGCCCGAGCAGGATTTCCTTTTCACGCCGCCCTCGGGCGCCGACGTGATCGAGCAGTAGCGGCACCACAATCGGCACGATGTGCCCCGACCTCTTCGGCGACGAGCCGTTGCCCGAGACCGCGCCGCAGGCCGATGCCGCTGCGCAGCGCAATGCGCCGCTCGCCGAGCGCCTGCGCCCACGCACGCTGGACGAGGTGATCGGCCAACAGCACCTCCTCGGTGCTGGCAAGCCGCTGCGCGTGGCCTTCGAGACCGGCCGGCTGCATTCGATGATCCTCTGGGGCCCGCCGGGCGTCGGCAAGACCACGCTGGCGCGGTTGATGGCAGGCGCATTCGATGCGCAGTTCATCGTGCTGTCCGCCGTGCTGTCCGGCGTCAAGGACATCCGCGAGGCGGTCGAGCGCGCGCAGGTGGCACGGGCGGCACGCCGCGCCACCGTCGTATTCGTCGACGAGGTGCACCGCTTCAACAAGGCGCAGCAGGATGCCTTCCTGCCCCATGTGGAGTCGGGCCTGTTCACCTTCATCGGCGCCACGACCGAGAACCCGTCGTTCGAGGTCAATTCCGCGTTGCTGTCGCGCGCCACCGTGCACGTGCTGAAGGCGCTGGAGCCGGTGGACCAGCAGGCCTTGATCGAGCGTGCGCGCTTGCTTTTGCGGGCGCCGCCGCTGGCCGACGCGGCGCGCGACCGCCTGATCGGCTACGCCGACGGTGATGCGCGTCGCTTGCTCAACGCCTACGAGAACCTGGTCGCGCTCGCGGGCGACGTGGCCGAGCTCGACGAGGCGACGCTCGAGCGCACGCTGGGCGAGCAACTGCGTCGCTACGACAAGGGCGGCGAGCAGTTCTACGACACGATCTCGGCCCTGCACAAGTCGGTGCGCGGGTCCGATCCGGATGCTGCGCTGTACTGGCTGGTGCGCATGCTGGATGGCGGGGTCGATCCACGCTACGTTGCCCGCCGGGTGTTGCGCATGGCCAGCGAGGACATCGGCTTGGCCGACCCTCGTGCGCTGCGCATCGCGCTCGACGCCAGCGAGGTCTACGAGCGCCTGGGCTCGCCGGAAGGCGAGCTGGCGCTGGCTTCGGCCGTGGTGTACCTGGCGATGGCGCCGAAGTCGAAGGCGGTTTACGGCGCCTTCAATGCGGTGCGCGCCTTCGTGCGCCAGGACGGCACCCGGCCGGTGCCGCTGCACCTTCGCAATGCGCCCACCAAGCTGATGAAGCAACTCGACTACGGCCGTGGCTACCGCTACGCACACGACGAACCCGATGGCTTCGCCGAGGGTGAGCGCTACCTACCTGACGGGCTCGAGGGCGAGCGTTGGTATGAGCCCGCGCCGCGCGGGCTGGAACTGCGCATCGGCGAGCGCCTGGAAGAATTGCGCCGGCGCAACGAGGCGTCGAAGAACCAACGCTGACCATCCGGCCGTTTGGTGAATTCGTCGCCATGCCGGCGGGTAACTCCGGGAGTTCCTCCGCGGAGCCGACACCTACAATTCCGCCCTGTCTGCGCCGGGCCATGCGCCTTCATGCCCCCAGCAGTCCGAAAAAAAGCGGCGGCGCGGCTCTTGCGTGCGCCTGCGCCGACAACCAGGAGACTTCCTCAATGGATACCTTGCTTCAGCAGATCATCAACGGTCTGGTGCTCGGCAGCGTGTATGCGCTGGTGGCACTGGGCTACACGATGGTCTACGGCATCATCAACCTGATCAACTTCGCGCACGGCGACGTGTTGATGGTCGGCGCTCTGACCTCGTGGAGCGTGATCACCGTGCTGGGCGACTCTGGCCTGCCTGGCTGGCTGTTGCTGCTGATCTCGCTGGTCGCGGCGATCGTGGTGTGTGCCATCCTGAACTTCACGATCGAGAAAGTGGCTTACCGGCCGCTGCGCAATGCGCCGCGACTGGCCCCGCTGATCACCGCGATGGGCATGAGCCTGCTGCTGCAGACGCTCGCCATGATCATCTGGAAGCCCAACTACAAGCCCTATCCGATCCTGCTGCCGTCCCAGCCGTTCTTCATTGGCGGTGCGGTGATCAACACCACGCAGATCCTGATCCTGGTCACCACGGCGCTCACGCTCGCCGGGCTGATGTACCTGGTCAATCACACCAAGCTCGGCCGGGCGATGCGCGCCACCGCCGAGAACCCACGGGTGGCCGGCCTGATGGGCGTCAAGCCCGACATGGTCATCTCCGCCACCTTCATCATCGGCGCTGCGCTCGCCGCGCTGGCCGGCGTGATGTATGCCGCCAACTACGGCTCGGTGCAGCACACCATGGGCTTCCTGCCCGGCCTGAAGGCCTTCACTGCCGCCGTGTTCGGCGGCATCGGCAACCTGGCCGGTGCGATGGTCGGCGGTGTGGCACTGGGCATCATCGAGTCGCTCGGCGCGGGCTACATCGGCACCGTCACCGGCGGTGTGCTGGGCAGCAACTACCAGGACATCTTCGCCTTCATCGTGCTGATCCTCGTGCTCACCTTGCGGCCTCAGGGTCTGCTGGGCGAACGCGTTGCCGATCGCGCCTGACCGGAGTTGCTCATCATGATGAAGAACAAGTACCTCGTGTTCGTCGTGTCCGCGCTGTTGCTGCTGGCCACGCCGCTGGTGGCGCAGTACTTCGGCAATGCCTGGGTGCGCATCATCGACACCGCGCTGCTGTATGTGCTGCTGGCGCTTGGCCTGAACATCGTGGTCGGCTACGCCGGCCTGCTGGATCTCGGTTACGTGGCGTTCTACGCCGTCGGCGCCTACATGTTCGCGCTGCTGGCCAGCCCGCAACTGAGCGACAGCTTTGCCAACATCGCCGCGGTGTTCCCGAAGGGCATCCACCTGCGCTGGTACCTCGTGATTCCGCTGGGTGCCGGGCTGGCCGGTCTGGCCGGCATCCTGCTTGGCGCGCCCACGCTGAAGCTGCGTGGCGACTACCTCGCGATCGTGACGCTCGGCTTCGGCGAGATCATCCGGGTGTTCCTGAACAACCTCGATGCGCCGGTGAACATCACCAACGGTCCCAAGGGCATCGCGCAGATCGATTCGATCCGCATCTTCCACTTCGACCTGGGTCGCACGCACACGATCTTCGGTTTCGACATCACCTCGGTCACCTGGTACTACTACCTGTTCGTGCTGCTGGTGATCGGGGCTGTGCTGCTGTGCTATCGGCTTGAGCGCTCGCGCATCGGACGCGCCTGGATGGCGATCCGCGAGGACGAGATCGCCGCCAAGGCGATGGGCATCAACACCCGCAACATGAAGCTGCTTGCCTTCGGCATGGGCGCCACGTTCGGCGGTGTTTCGGGTGTGATGTTCGGCGCGTTCCAGGGCTTCGTGTCGCCCGAGTCGTTCTCCCTCCAGGAGTCGATCATGATCGTTGCCATGGTCGTGCTGGGCGGCATCGGCCACATCCCTGGCGTGATCGTCGGCGCGCTGCTTCTGGCTGCGCTGCCCGAGGTGCTGCGCTACGTCGCCAGCCCGCTGCAAGCGATGACCGGCGGCCGGCTCGACGCGGCGATCCTGCGCCAGCTGCTGATCGCGCTGGCGATGATCGGCGTGATGCTGGCCCGCCCGCGCGGCCTGTGGCCTTCACCAGAGCACGGCAAGGCGGCCCCCACGCCGACCCCGCCCGGCAAATGACACGCGAGCAGCGAGAGCACACCATGAGCGAAAACGTACTCAAGGTCTCGGGCGTCTCCAAGCGCTTCGGCGGCCTGCAAGCCCTGTCCGATGTGGGCATCACGATCCAGAAGGGCCAGGTCTACGGCCTGATCGGGCCCAACGGCGCGGGCAAGACCACCTTCTTCAACGTGCTGACCGGCTTGTACACGCCGGACTCGGGCAGCTTCGAACTCGGCGACCAGGCCTACAAGCCGACCGCCGTGCACGAAGTGGCCAAGGCCGGCATTGCACGCACCTTCCAGAACATCCGGCTGTTCGCCGAGATGACCGCTCTGGAAAACGTGATGGTCGGCCGCCACGTGCGCACCCATTCGGGCCTGCTCGGTGCGGTGTTCCGCACCCCCGGCTTCAAATCGGAAGAGGCGGCGATCGTCGGCCGGGCGCGCGAGCTTCTCGACTACGTGGGCATCGGCCGCTATGCCGAATACAAGGCGCGCACGCTGAGCTACGGCGACCAGCGCCGCCTGGAGATCGCGCGTGCACTGGCCACCGATCCCAAGCTGATCGCACTGGACGAGCCTGCAGCGGGCATGAACGCCACCGAGAAGGTGGTGCTGCGCGAGCTGATCGACCGCATCCGCAACGACGGCCGCACGATCCTGCTCATCGAGCACGACGTGAAGCTGGTGATGGGCCTGTGCGACCGAGTGACCGTACTCGACTACGGCAAGCAGATCGCCGAGGGCACGCCGTATGACGTGCAGCGTGACGAGAAGGTGATCGAGGCCTACCTCGGCGCCGGCCACGCCGCACACTGACCAGGAGTGACACGAGATGAGCGAACAGCAAGTGCTGCTCAAGGTCCACGGCCTTAAGGTCGCCTATGGCGGCATCCAGGCCGTCAAGGGCGTGAGCTTCGACGTGCGTCAGGGCGAGCTGGTCAGCCTGATCGGTGCCAACGGCGCGGGCAAGACCACGACCTTGAAGGCCATCACCGGCCTGCAGCCGGTGGCCGCTGGCGAGATCGAGTTCATGGGCAAGTCGATCCGCGGGCAGGGCGCCTGGAACCTGGTCAAGCAGGGTCTGGTGATGGTGCCCGAGGGCCGCGGCACCTTTACCCGCATGACGATCACCGAGAACCTGCTGATGGGCGCCTTCGTGCGCAAGGACGCGGAGATCGAAGCCGACATGGAGAAGGTGTTCAACATCTTCCCGCGCCTGCGGGAACGCCGCGCGCAGCTGGCCGGCACGATGTCCGGCGGTGAGCAGCAGATGCTCGCGATGGGCCGCGCGCTGATGGCACGCCCCAAGGTGCTGCTGATGGACGAGCCGTCGATGGGCCTGTCGCCCATCATGGTCGACAAGATCTTCGAGGTGGTGGGGAACATCCACGCGCAGGGCACGACGGTGCTGCTGGTGGAGCAGAACGCGAGCCGCGCGCTGCAGCTGGCCAATCGCGGCTACGTGATGGAATCGGGCGAGATCACGATGAGCGGCGAGGGCCGCACACTGTTGAGCGACCCCAAGGTGCGCGCGGCCTATCTGGGCGAAGCCTAGGCAGGCAGTAGTTCACGCGCCTGCGGGCTTTCCCGATGCCGGCATCAAGCTGGCTGTAAGTCGGCGGCGTCTACGCTCGAGGTACCGGCACCCGATGCCGTGCTCGAGGAGATGCCCCGATGACGATTCGCGCCACGCTTGCAGCGCTTGTGCTTTCGCTGGCCGGCTCCGCGGCCCTTGCGCAGGGTCCGGGGCCCGTCCGCATCGGCTTCGTCAGCCCGTTCACCGGCGGCTCGGCCGACTTTGGCAACAGCGCGCGCCTCGGCGCCGAGCTGGCGGTCAAGGAGATCAACGAGGTCGGGGGATTTCTCGGCCGCAGGTTCGAGCTCGTGGAGCGCGACGACCGTTCCGATCCAGCGACCGGCAAGGCAGCGGCCGAGGATCTCGTCCTGAAGGAAAAGGTGGCCTTCACCATCGGCTACACCAACACGGCAGTGGCGTTGGCGGCACTGCCGGTGTTCCAGGACAACAAGCAACTGCTGATGGTGTCGGTGTCCACCGGCTCCGCCGTGACGGCCAAATACCCTGCCGGGAGCAGCTACATCTTCCGCGTGTCCGCGCGCGACACGCTGCAGGCCGCGCTGCTGGTGGACGACGTCGTCCGACGCGGCTACACAAAGGTGGCGATCTTCGCCGACAAGACCGGCTACGGCCAGGGCGGCTCCAAGGATCTGCAGCGCTTCCTGGCCGACAAGCGGTTGCAGCCGGTGTACGTGGCCAACTTCGACCTCGGCGTGCAGAGCCTGCTGCCGCAGTTGCAGGAAGCCAAGGCCTCGGGCGCCGAGGTGATCATCGGCTACTCGGTCGCGCCCGAGCTGTCGGTGCTGGCCACGTCGCGCGCCGAGGCTCACTTCAACGGCCCGTTGTACGGGCCGTGGCCATTGTCATCGCGCACGGTGTACGAGCGCGCCGGGGCTGCCGTGGAAGGGGCGGTGATGGTGCAGACCATCATCCAGGACATCTCTAACGAGAGCCGCAGCTCCTTCATCGCGCGCCTGCATCGCTTTGCCGGCACACAGACGATCGGCTCGCTGATGGCCGCGGCTCAGACCTACGACGCGGTGTACCTGATGCTGCACGCAATGTTCCAGACCCACGGCGACATCAGCCCCGACGCTCTGAAGCGTGCGCTGGAACACCTGGACAAGCCCTACAGCGGCGTGGTCACCAGCTACGACCGTCCGTTCTCGCCGCAGGACCACGACGCCTATTCGATGAACATGATCTGGCTTGGCCAGTGGCGCAAGGGCGAGGTGCAGTTCCTCTACAAGGACGACGCGCGCCGGGCCAGCTACATCCGGCGCAAGTCGTCTTGAGGCAGGCTCAGGCAGCGGCGCTCAGCTTGGCTCTCGCCCATGCATCCGCGGTGCGGGCGGTGCTCTTGCCGCTGGCTTGTGCACGGTCCAGCAGTTCGAGCACGCGCGGGCCGATGCGGCTCACCTCTTCCATCACGGCGTTCTCCTCGCCCTCGCCGCGGTACTCGCGCGCGACGCTGATGATGCCGCCTGCGTTCACGAGGTAATCGGGCAGGTACAGGATGCCGCGTGCGTGCAGCGCCTCGCCGTCGGCCGGTCGGGCCAGCTGGTTGTTGGCAGCACCGGCCACGATGCGGCAGCGCAGCGTGGGAATGCTGCGACCATCGAGCACCGCACCCAGCGCACAAGGGGCCAGCACGTCAGCGTCGGCCGCCAGGATCTGATCCGCTGGCAGCGCGCGTGCGTCGAAGCGCGCGCACGCCTCCTGCACTCGGGCCGCGTTGACGTCGGCCACGCTCAGGACGGCACCCGCTTGATGCAGGAACTGCGCAAGGTGCATGCCGACCGCGCCCAGCCCTTGGATCGCCACGCTCACCCCTTGCAGAGAGTCCCGCTGCAGGTGCCGCTGCACGCCGGCGCGGATGGCGACGAACACGCCCCACGCCGTCTTTGGAGACGGGTCGCCGCCGAAGGCGCCCTCGCGCGGAATGCCGCTCACGAAGCCGGTATGGCGCTGCACCTCGCGCATGTCGGCGGTACTGGTGCCCACGTCTTCGGCCGTGATGTAGGCCCCGTTCAGTGATTGCACGGCGCGGCCGAACGCGGCGAACAAGGCCTGACGCGCGATCGGCGTGTCCTGCCACCCAGCGGGCTTGAGGATGACAGCCTTGCCGCCCCCGAAGGGCAATTCGGCCATGGCGTTCTTCAGGCTCATGCCCTGCGACAGGCGCAGTGCGTCGAGGAGTGCGGCCTGGTCATCGGCGTATTGCCAGAAGCGGCAACCGCCGAAGGCCGGACCGCGCGCCGTGCTGTGCACGGCCAGGATCGTCTGGAGCCCGCTGGTGGCATCGCTGACGAGCAGCACACGTTCGTGCGGGGCTTCGTCGGGCAGGCCGAACAGGGAGGTGAGGGCAGGGGTGGCGGCCGGAGCGGCGCGCGCGAAATCGGTGATCGCGTTCATGCGGGTCAGCACTCGTGATGCGTGAAGGTGCCCGGCGGGGTGCCGGGGCCGGTGCCGCAGCTTGTGGCTGCGACGCCGCGAGCTTAGCGCAGGCGCCTGGCGTCACGCATGCAGTTCGCGCATCGGGCGATGCAGCCCGAGTTCAGGGCCCGTGCTTGTCGGCCTCGGAGGTGAACGAATCCGCGTAGAACTCGTCCTCGGGCAGGCGGCACTGCGCCACGAAGTCACGCTTGGCCGACTCCACCATCACCGGCGCACCGCAGGCGTAGACCTGCCAACCGGCGAGGTCCGGCAGATCGGCCATGACCACCTGGTGCACGAAGCCGGTACGGCCGGCCCAGGCGTCCTCGGGCTTCGGCTCGCTGAGGACGGGCACGTAGCGCAGGTTGGGCATCTCGCTGGCGGCCGCTTCGGCCCAGTCGTGCAGGTACAGGTCCGCCTTGCTGCGGCAGCCCCAGTACAGCACCGCCTCGCGTGTGATGTTCTTGAAGCGCAGATATTCGATGATGGCCTTGATGGGCGCGAAGCCGGTGCCACTGGCCAGCAGCACCAACGGTTTGTCGCTGTCCTCCCGCAGGAAGAAGCTGCCGAACGGGCCTTCGACGCGCAGGATCTCCTTCTCCTTCATCGCGCCGAACACATGCTCGGTGAACTTGCCGCCCGGCATGTGCCGGATGTGCAATTCGATGCCGGGCGCTTCGTTCTGGGTGTGCGGTGCATTGGCCATCGAGTAGCTGCGGCGCGAGCCATCGCGCAGAATGAACTCGACGTACTGGCCGGCGTGGTATTGCAGCACCACGTTCGCCGGCAACTGCAGCCGCAGCAGCGCCACGTCCGGGGCAGGCCTGGCGATGCTGGCCACGCGCGCCGGCATCTTCTGCACCGGGAACTCGCCGGCGCCCGGCACGGTGCGCGCCTCCAGTACGCAATCGGTCTGCGGCGCGGCGCAGCAGGTGAGCACGAGGCCCGATTCTTCCTCGGCCACCGACAACGCCTTCTGCTGGTGTGCGCCGTGGATCACGCGGCCTTCGAGCAGTCGACTCTTGCAGCTGCCGCAAGCGCCGTCCTTGCAGCCGTAGGGCAGCCCGATGCCGGCCCGGATGGCCGCGGCGAGGATCGGCTCGTCGCGCAGCACTTCGAAGGTGCGGCCCGCGGGCTGGACGGTGACGGTGAAGCTCATGATCGAAGGAACCGTAAACTGGCCCGCGATTTTGCCCCCCGCCGGCCATGCCCTTGCTGTCGACAAGCAAACCTGTGCGCTTCCAACGTCCTCGCCTGCTGATCGTCGGCTGCGGCGACGTGGGTGTGCGTGTCGCGCACCTGCTGCGCGCGCGCTGGCGCCTGCTGGCGCTGAGCTCGTCGCCGCACCGGTTTGCCGCGCTCCGAGCCGCCGGCATCACGCCGCTGGCAGGCGACCTGGACCGGCCTCACACCCTGCAGCGCTTGGCGGGGCTTGCCGACGCGGTACTGCACCTGGCGCCACCCGCACCGCATGGCGAGCAGGACCAACGCACAGCGCAACTGCTGGCCGCATTGGCGCGGCGAGGCGGCGTGCGGCGCATCGTGTACGGCAGCACCAGTGGCGTGTACGGCGACTGCGGTGGGGCCCGGATCGACGAGACCGCTGCGCTGCACCCGTGCACCGACCGCGCGCGTCGCCGGGTAGACGCAGAGGCACGGCTGCGCTGGTTTGGCCGCGCGTTCGGCGCGCGCGTCACGGTGCTGCGCATCCCCGGCATCTATGCCCCCGACCGCGAAGGTGGCCATCCGCGCGAGCGCTTGCTGCAGGGATTGCCGGTCTTGCAGGCGCAGGACGACGTGTACACCAACCACATCCACGCCGATGACCTGGCGCGCGCTTGCGTGGCGGCGCTGTATCGCGGGCTGCCGCAACGCACGGTGCACGCGAGCGACGATACCGAGCTGAAGATGGGCGACTACTTCGATCTGGCTGCCGACTTGTACGGTCTGCCGCGGCCGCCGCGCATCTCCCGAGAGGAGGCGCAGGGCGCGATGACGCCGCTGCGCCTGTCGTTCATGAGTGAATCACGGCGGCTTGCCAATGAACGGCTGAAACGCGAGCTGCGCCTCGTGCTGCAGCACCCCACGGTGGCTCACGGGCTGCGGCGCTGACGCCTCAGATGCCTTGCGGGCGTTTCAGCACCGACATGCGGTCCACGGTCTTCAGCGTCACCTGGCGCGCCTTGCTGCCGCGCTCGATGTCCAGCGTCACGGTGCGTTCCGGCTGCCCGCCGGTCCACAGGCGCCGCCACAGCGCAGCCAGGTCCTGCACCGCGGCGCCATCGATGCGCATGATGCGGTCGCCGGGCCGCAGGCCGGCGTGCTCGGCCGGGCTGTCGAGGCTGACGCCGAGCACGCTGATGCCGCCGTTCAGCTCGACGCAGTCCGCGCCCATCCACGCGCGCCGGCTTTGCGCGGAGCGGCCTTGCGATCGCAGCTCCGCCAGTATGGGCTTCAGCAGGTCCACCGGCACGAACAGGTTGCCCGTCAGCCGGGGTGCGTCCGCGCCGAGGGCGTCGTGCACCAACAGGGCGCCGATGCCGAGCAGTTCGCCGCGGGCGTTGAACAGCGCCGCGCCCGCGTGGTCCGCGCGGGCGGGCGCCGTGAAGATCGCCTCGTCGATGTGGTACTCCCAATAGCCTGAGAACGGTCGCTCGGCCACCAGCCGCGCGAGGCTGATCGCGCCTTCCTCCCCGCCGCTGACCACCATCAACGGCTCATCGGGATTCACGTGCTGCGCATCGCCCAGCGGCACCGGCTCGAGCTTCAACGGCGCGAGCGACTGCACCAGGCCGAAGCCGGTGGCGTCGTCATATGCAAGCACGCGGGCCGGCAGATCCCGGCCGTCGTCCAGCAGCAGGTCCACTTGCGCCGCTTCGAGCACGAGGTAGCCGATCGTCAGCACGAGGTCGTCGTCGCCAATCACGACGCCGGAGCCTGCACGCGTGGTGCCCAGCGCCGCGGCCGAGCGGGCACCTTCTACCGCGATGGTGCGCACCCCGACCACCGCATCACTGGCGCGCGTCAAGGCCCGAGCGCGCGCTGTGTCCTCGTCGGCGGGTGCGGCGAGCGCCGCGGCCGCCAGAGGGAGCAGCAAGGTGCACGACCAGCGCCATCCCGTAAACCGGCGATTCGATACGGCCTGAACCGGACGCATGGCGGACTCCTGGGCACGCGCGCTCGCGCTTCGCCCCTGACTAGCAGCGGGCGTACCCGGCCGATCGCCGGCAGATCAGTGGAAGCGGCGAGGGCCGCGGCCGCCGAATGGCGGCCGACCGCGCCAGTAGCGGATCATCAGGTAGCCGCCCAGCATGCCGCCCAGGTGGGCAAAGTGGGCGATGCCCCCGCCGCCGGACAAGCCGAAGAACAACTCGAGCGCGCCGAACACGATCACGAAGGTGCGTGCCTTCATCGGGATCGGCGGGAACAGCGGCATGATGATGCGGTTCGGGAACAGCATGCCGTAGGCCAGCAGCAGCCCGAACAACCCGCCGGATGCACCGATGGTGGGGACGAAGGTGCCGATCAACGCGGTGAACAGCAGCTGCACCGCCGCCGCTGCCAACACACTGGCCAGCAGGAACTGCAGGTAGCGCTTGTTGCCCCACAGGCGTTCGAGCTCGCTGCCGAACATCCACAGGCCGAACATGTTGAAGAACAGATGCAGCACGTCGCCGTGCAGGAACGCGTAGGTGAGCGGTTGCCAGGGCCAGAACCGGCCGCTGCCGATGGGCCACAGCGCGAACAGCGCATCCACCGGAAGGGCCGGAAACAACTGCACGCAGAACACCGCGGTGCAGAGCAGCATCAGGAACTTGGTGACCGGTGGCAGCGGTGGCATCTTTTGAAGTGAGGCGTTGCCTGCGGGTGGTGCCGAAGGCCGGACTCGAACCGGCACGCCTTGCGGCGGGGGATTTTGAGTCCCCTGCGTCTACCGATTTCGCCACTTCGGCCGGTAGGCAACGTCAGGGCGCGGATTATGGCATGCGCCCTGTGGGGGCCCGGGTGTGCTGCCACAATGCACCTCGGAGGTTGAACACCCGAATGCCCACGTACAAGACCCTCGAAGACGCGATCGGCCGCACGCCGCTGATACGCCTGCAGCGCGTACCGGGCGCAGACAACGAACGCCGGGGCAACACCGTGCTCGGCAAGCTGGAGGGCAACAATCCGGCGGGCTCCGTGAAAGACAGGGCCGCGATCAGCATGATCCGGCGCGCCGAGGAGCGCGGGCAGATCAAGCCGGGCGACGTGCTCATCGAAGCCACCTCCGGCAACACCGGCATCGCGCTGGCGATGGCGGCCGCGATGCGCGGCTATCGCATGGTGCTGATCATGCCGGAGGACCTGTCGGTCGAACGGGCGCAGACGATGAAGGCCTTCGGCGCCGAACTCATGCTCACGCCCCGCTCCGGCGGCATGGAGTACGCACGCGATCTGGCGGAGCAACTGCAGAAGGACGGCAAGGGCGTGGTGCTCGACCAGTTCGCCAATGCCGACAATCCACGCATCCACTACGAAACCACCGGCCCCGAGATCTGGCAGGACACCGAGGGCCGCATCACGCACTTCGTGAGCGCGATGGGCACCACCGGCACCATCATCGGTGTGTCGCGCTACCTGAAGGAGAAGAATCCGCAGGTGCGCATCGTCGGCGCGCAACCGGCCGAAGGCTCGCGCATCCCCGGCATCCGCAAGTGGCCCGAGGCCTACATGCCGAAGATCTACGACCCGGCGGCCGTGGACGAGACCGTGTCGGTGAGCCAGGCCGACGCCGAGGAGATGGCGCGGCGCCTGGCGCGCGAGGAAGGCTTGTTCGGCGGCATCTCCGCGGCCGGCGCGTGCTGGGTGGCGCTGCAGATCGCCCAGCAGGTGGAAAACGCGACCATCGTGTTCGTGGTGTGCGACCGCGGTGACCGTTACCTGTCCACCGGCGTGTTTCCAGCCTGACCCCGCATGGCCTACGAGTTCCGCTTCTGCCCGCAGTGCGCCACGCCGCTGCAGTCGGTCACGCAAGAGGAAGACGGCGGCGCGAAAGCGCGGCTGCGCTGCACGGCCTGCGACTTCACGCACTGGAACAACCCGACCCCGGTGCTGGCGGCAGTGGTCGAGTGCACCGATCGCGACGGCACCGTGCTGCTGGCGCGCAATGCTGCGTGGCCGAACAAGGACGCCTTCGGGCTGATCACCGGTTTCATGGAGGCCGGTGAATCGCCGGAAGAAGGCATCCGCCGCGAAGTGGCCGAGGAGACCTCCCTGCAAGTCGATGCGCTGAACTTGATCGGGGTGTACGAGTTCCAGCGCATGAACCAGGTGATCATCGCCTACCACGCGCAGGCGCGCGGCGAGATCCGGCTGTCCGCGGAGCTCGTGGAGTACAAGCTGATCGCGCCGGGCGACGCGATGTGCTGGCCGGCGGGTACCGGCTATGCGCTGGCCGACTGGCTGCGCTCGCGCGGCCATGAGCCGCAGTTCATCGAATGGCCGCGCAAGGCCTGACGCGACGAGGGACGCATTGCATGCAAGCCGACAAGGAACTCGACACCCGCGGGCTGACCTGCCCGCTGCCCATCCTGAAGGCCAAGAAGGCGTTGGCCGACATGCAAAGCGGCCAGGTGCTGAAGGTGGTGGCCACCGACCCGGGCTCGGTGCGCGACTTCCAGGCCTTCGCCAAGCAAACCGGCAACGAGCTGGTGGAACAGCAAAGCGCGGGCGCCGAGTTCCTGCACTGGCTCAAGCGCCGGTGATCCCCTCGAGCGAGGGGGCGCCCAAATGAGCGCCCCGCGCTTCGGGGGTCAGAGCTCGATGGTCTTCAGGTACTCGCGGAATCCCGGGCCCAGCTGCGGGTGCGCGAGCGCCAGCTCCACGTTGGCTTGCAGGAAGCCCTCCTTGCTGCCGCAGTCATAGCGCTTGCCTTCGTAGGCGTAGGCAAACACCTTCTCGCGCCGCAGCAGCCCGGCGATGCCGTCGGTGAGCTGGATCTCGCCACCCACGCCGCGCGGTTGGTTGGCGATCTCGTGGAACACGCCGGGCGTGAGGATGTAGCGGCCGGCTACGCCGAGACGCGACGGTGCGGCCTCCGGTTTGGGCTTCTCGACGATGCGGCTGACGTCCATCAGGCGTTCGTTCACGTGCGTGCCGGCCACGATGCCGTAACGTGCGGTGTGCTCGGCCGGCACCTCCTGCACGGCGAGGATGGAGGCGCGCCAGTCGGCGAACTGGTCGACCATCTGCTTGAGCACGGGCGGCTGGCCCACCATCAGATCGTCGGCCAGCAGCACCGCGAACGGCGAGTTGCCGATCAACCGCTGCGCGCACAACACGGCATGGCCGAGCCCCAGCGCCTGCGGCTGGCGCACGTAGATGCATTCCATGTCGTCGGGCTTGACCGAGCGCACCACGTCGAGGAGTTCGGTCTTGCCCGACTGCTCGAGCGCCACCTCGAGCTCGAAGGTCATGTCGAAGTGATCCTCGATAGGCCGCTTATGACGGCCGGTGACGAAGATCATTTCCCGCACACCCGCCGCATAAGCCTCTTCCACCGCATACTGAATCAGCGGTTTGTCAACCACCGGCAGCATTTCCTTGGGCTGCGCCTTCGTGGCGGGTAGGAAACGCGTGCCGAGGCCGGCAACAGGGAAGATGGCTTTCTGGACTAACATCTACTTACATTCCTTCGGCGAGGGGCGGGTCGATTGTGGCATCAGCACTTTGAATGCCCACCCCTCACACACGTATGTCGGTGCTGATCGTCGAATCCCTGGACGCGGACGTCGTCGCCTGGCTCGCTGAGCGCCACACCGTGCGCTACGAGCCGGACCTGGCGATGGAGCCGCGCGAGCTGCGGCAGGCGCTGTACAACGTGCGCGGCCTGGTGCTGCCCCCGTCTGTGGCCGTGGATGCGCAGATGCTCCACTACGCGCCCGTGCTGAAGGCGGTGGGCCGCGTGAGCGCCGGCGCGGAGAACATCGACCTCGACGCGTGCGGTCGCGCCGGTGTGGAAGTCGTGCGCAGCCTCGATGCCAGCGGACCGGCCGAAGCAGAGTTCACGATCGGCGCCGTGCTGGCGCTGCTGCGCCGCGTGCCGGTGGTCAGCGAGGATGGGTTGCTGGTCGGCCGGGAGCTCGGCGCTGCGACGGTGGGCCTGATCGGCATGACGCCAGGCGCGCGTTCGATGGCGCAGCTGCTGCAGGCGTTCGGCTCCCGCGTGCTCGGCTACGACCCGGCAGTGCATGCCAGCGACGGGTTGTGGTCGCGCTGGCAAGTCGAGCCGGTGGGCTTGAGCGAGCTGGTGGAGCTGAGCGATGCGGTGTGCGTTCAGCTGCCGTACTACACGCGCTACGAGCGCTTGCTCGGGCAGCGCTTCCTCGCCAGCTGCAAGCCGAACCAGGTGCTGGTGAGCCTGTCGCACTCCAGCTTGTTCGACGAAGCGGCCCTGGCCGACGTGCTGGACAGCGGACGCATGGCCGCAGCCTGGTTCGATTGCCTGGAGCCGGGCGTGCTGGATCCGGGCCGCCCGCTGCACGATATCGAGACGCTGCAGGTGACGCCGCGCGTGGCGAGCACCACGCTGGAGTCGCGCTCGCGCAGCGCCTGGGCAGTGGCACGCCGCATCGACGAGATCATCGCGTCGGCGTCGATGCTGCGCGCGCAGTTCAGGCCGACGGCGCCAGGCGACGCAGTTGATCTTGCACTCGGGCCAGCGTCTGAGTGAACTCGGCCAGGCGCTGACGCTCCTGCTCCACCACCGCCGCGGGCGCGCGCGCCACGAAGCTGTCGTTGCCGAGCTTGGCATGGCACTTGGCGATCTCGCTCTGCAGCCGTTCGGCCTCTTTGCCCAGGCGCTGTGTCTCGGCTACGATGTCCACTTCCACGTGCAGCGCCACGCGAGCGTCGCCCACCATCACCACCGGTGAGGTGCTGGTGGCCTGCGCGAAGGCCGTGTCGCTGTCGATCGCACGCACCTCACTCAGCTTGGCGAGTGCCTTCAACAGCGGTGCCGCAGCGCCGATGAAAGCGGCATCGCCGATGGTGAGCAGCGGCACGCGCTCGGCGGGTGACAGCGCCATCTCGCCACGCAGGCTGCGCGTGGCCAGCACCAGCGCCTTCAGCTTGCCCATCCACGCGTCCGCCTGCGCGTCCACTCGGGCCAGATCGGCCTGCGGGTAGGGCGCGCTGGCTACCGTGTCGGCTGCGCCGGCCGCCTTGCGCCCGGCCACGACCGCCACGCGCTCCCACAGCTCGGCAGTGATGAACGGTGTCACCGGGTGCAGCAGCCGCAGCACGGTTTCCAGCGTGCGGATCAGCGTGCGGCGGCTGGCCCGCTGCTGCGCTTCGTCGCCGACCTGCAGTTGCACCTTGGCGATCTCGAGGTACCAGTCACAGTACTCGTCCCACACGAACGCGTAGATCGCGTTGGCCACGTTGTCGAGCCGGAAGTCGGCGAAGCCTTGTGCCACCGCGGCTTCCACGCGCTGCAGCTCGCTGCTGATCCACCTGTCGGCCGCACTGAACTTCATGTAGCCGTGAAAGGCTCCCCCCGGCTCGCATTCGGCCTTGGTGTGCTCCTTCAGCCCGCAGTCCTGGCCTTCGCAGTTCATCAGCACGAAGCGTGTGGCGTTCCAGAGCTTGTTGCAGAAGTTGCGGTAGCCCTCGCAGCGCTTGGTGTCGAAGTTGATGTTGCGGCCCAGGCTGGCGTAGCTTGCCATCGTGAAGCGCAAGGCATCGGCGCCGTAGGCGGGCATGCCCTCGGGATGCTCCTTCTTCACCCGGGCGGCCACCTTCGGCGCGGTCTCGGGCTTGCGCAGGCCGACCGTGCTCTTGGTCACCAGCGTGTCCAGGTCCACGCCCTGGATCAGGTCCACCGGGTCGATCACGTTGCCCTCGGACTTGCTCATCTTCTTGCCTTCCGAGTCGCGCACCATCCCGTGGATGTAGACCGTCTCGAAGGGCACCTTGCCGGTGAAATGGGTCGTCATCATGATCATGCGCGCGACCCAGAAGAAGATGATCTCGTAGCCGGTGACCAACACGCTGGACGGCAGGAAGAGATCGAGTTCCTTGGTCTCGTTCGGCCAGCCGAGCGTGGAGAACGGCACCAGGGCCGACGAGTACCAGGTGTCCAGCACGTCGGGGTCGCGCGTCAGCGGGCCGTCGTACCCGGCCGCCTTGGCCTTGGCGCACGCCTCGTCCTCGCTGCGGCCCACGTGCACGCTGCCGTCCTCGCCGTACCAGGCGGGGATCTGGTGACCCCACCAGAGCTGGCGCGAGATGCACCAGTCCTGGATGTTGTTCATCCACTGGTTGTAGGTGTTGACCCAGTTCTCCGGCACGAAGCGCACCGCGCCGGATTCGACCGCGTCGATCGCCTTCTGCGCGATCGACTTGCGCGTCGGGTCCTTGTCGCTCACCTTGCTCATGGCGACGAACCACTGGTCGGTGAGCATCGGCTCGACGATCTGGCCGGTGCGCGCGCAGCGCGGCACCATCAGCTTGTGCTTTTGCGTGTGCACCAGCAGGCCGTGGGCCTCCAGATCGGCCACCACCTTCTTGCGCGCCACGAAGCGGTCGAGCCCGCGATAGGCCTCGGGCACCTCGTCGTTGGTCTTCGCGTCCAGCGTGAAGATGGTGATCATCGGCAATTGGTGCCGCAGGCCCACCTGGTAGTCATTGGTGTCGTGCGCCGGCGTGACCTTGACCACACCGGTGCCGAACTCGCGATCGACGTACGCGTCGGTGATCACGGGGATGGTGCGTTCGGTGAGCGGCAGCTTCACCTGCTTGCCGTGGAACGCCGTGTAGCGCTCGTCCTGCGGATGCACCATCACGGCGGTGTCGCCGAGCATGGTTTCAGGCCGCGTGGTGGCCACCACCAGCTCGCCGGAGCCGTCGGCCAGCGGATAGCGGATGTGCCAGAGCCAGCCGTCCTCCTCCTCGCTTTCCACTTCCAGATCCGACACGGCGCTCTTGAGCACCGGATCCCAGCTGACGAGGCGCTTGCCGCGGTAGATCAGGCCTTCCTCGTACAGGCGCACGAAGGTCTCCACGACCACGGGCGAGAGCTTCTCGTCCATCGTGAAGTACTCGCGCGACCAGTCGACGCTGGCGCCGATGCGCCGCATCTGCTGGGTGATGGTGTTGCCCGACTGCTGCTTCCACTCCCACACGCGGGACACGAAGTTCTGGCGGCCCAGCGCGTGGCGGTTCGTGCCCTGCTGCTCGAGCTGGCGCTCCACCACGATCTGCGTGGCGATGCCGGCGTGGTCGGTGCCCGGCACCCACAGCGTGTTGAAGCCGCGCATGCGGTGGTAGCGCGTCAACGCGTCCATGATGGTCTGGTTGAACGCGTGCCCCATGTGCAGCGTGCCGGTCACGTTGGGCGGCGGCAGCTGGATGCTGAACGAGGGCTTGTCCTCGTCCATCGTGGGCCGGTAGATGCCGGACTGTTCCCACAGTGGCGCCCAATGGGCCTCGATGGCGGCGGGTTCGAAGGATTTCGCGAGGTCGGTCATGGCGCGGCCATTCTAGGAGAGCCCCTCGGCCCGCCGGTCACATGAAGAGGTGTTCGCCGGCGTTCTCGCCGCCCAGGATCACGTAGTTCACCTTGCGCAGGTCGCCCAGCTGGCGCCCGCCGGCATAGGAGATCGAGCTCTGCAGGTCCTCCTGCATCTCGCGCAGCGTGTCCGGCAACCGGCCCTTGATGGGCTCCAGGATGCGCTTGCCCTCCACGTGCTTGTATTCGCCCTTGTTGAAGTCCGAGGCCGAGCCGTAGTACTCCTTGTAGAGCTTGCCGTCGACCTCCACCGTCTGGCCGGGCGACTCCTCGTGGCCGGCGAACAGCGAGCCGATCATCACCATCGCCGCGCCGAAGCGCACGCTCTTGGCGATGTCGCCGTGGTGGCGAATGCCGCCGTCGGCCACGATCGGCTTGGTGGCCACGCGCGCGCACCACTTCAACGCGCTGAGCTGCCAGCCGCCGGTGCCGAAGCCGGTCTTCAGCCGCGTGATGCACACCTTGCCCGGGCCGATGCCCACCTTGGTGGCGTCGGCCCCCCAGTTCTCGAGGTCGATCACGGCCTCCGGCGTGCCCACGTTGCCGGCGATCAGGAAGGTGCTGGGCAACTTGGTCTTGATGAGCTCGATCATGCGGCGCACGCTGTCGGCGTGGCCGTGCGCGATGTCGATCGTGATGTAGTCGGCGCCGACGCCGGAGGCCGCCAGGCGGTCGATCACCTCCACGTCGGCCGGCTTCACGCCGGAGCTGAGCGACACGAACAGCCCCTTGTCGCGCATGGCCTGCGCGAAGGCGACGTTGTCGAGGTCGAAGCGGTGCATCACGTAGAAGTAGCCGTTGGCCGCCAGCCACTCGGCGATGCGCTCGTCGAGCACCGTCTTCATGTTGGCCGGCACCACCGGCAACTTGAAGCGGCGCCCGCCGAACTCCATCGAGGTGTCGCATTCGGCGCGGCTGTTCACCACGCACTTGCGCGGCAGCAGCAGGACGTTGTCGTAGTCGAAGATCTGCATGATGGGTGTGGACCGTTGCGTTGAGCCAGCGGCGTTGACGCAGTGCCGCTGCTGGGGCTGCGAGCGCTTGACTTGGCGGGTCCGGCGGCTCCGACGCCGCTCGATGCAATGAGCGGTGAAGCCAGGAAAAACCGGACGCCAATATTTGGGCCCGGTGGCCGATTCTACGCCGCCGCACTGCGTTGGGGGGGCCAGGGAATCGACGTCAGGGCGGCGTGCAGTCGGCCGGCAGCGATTGCGCCGCCAGCAGCATGTGCTTGTCGGCCGTGTCGACCCAGCCCACGGCAGCCAGACGTGCCGGCTGCGCATTCGGCGGCAGGCGCACGGCGTGCAGGTGCTCCACGCGCTGCGTGCCGGGCGACGGGTCCAGCGTGAGCGGCCCCACCACCGCACGCACCAGCTGGCGCGCGACCGGCGTGCCGTCCTGCCCGGCGGGCACGCGTTCGACCAGCGCCACCCAGCCCTGCGCTCCGGCCGGCAGCAGCGGCGTGCCGTTCAGCTCGAAGTCCAGCCCCAGGTAGCCGTTCCATGCCAGGCCGCTGACCACGGCCAGCGACAGGCCGCGCGGCACGGTCGGCAGCGACTGTGTGCGCGTGACCGGCGCATCGGGTGGTGCTGCCGAGGCGAGGCGCTCGGCCGCCTCCGGCAAGGCGGCCACCGCCAGCGGCGCGTCGTCGCCTTGCGCGCCGGGCAGCACCCAGTCGAGCCGCAGCGCGTTGGTCGCGGCAGCCGAGGCAGGCGGCTGTTGCCAGCAGGTCATGCAGTCGGCCGACAGGAACTGCTCGGTCACTTGCTGCGGCGGCGCAGGGTGACAGGCGTCGGCCGGCTGGGCCGCGCACTGCAGCGCGGCGAGGCTCAGGCCGGTGACGACAAGGCAGGGCAGGCGAGGCATGGCGCGATTCTGACCGCATTGCAGCGCACTCCTAGAATCCCCGGATGAATGTGCTCCCTGCTGCCGACGATCCGCTGCTGCGCAACCTGAACCCGGAGCAGCTGGCCGCCGTCACGCTGCCGGCCGAACCCGCGCTGATCCTTGCCGGCGCCGGCTCCGGCAAGACGCGCGTGCTCACCACGCGCATCGCCTGGTTGCTGCAGACCGGCCAGGTGTCGCCGGGCGGCGTGCTGGCCGTGACCTTCACGAACAAGGCCGCCAAGGAGATGCTGGCGCGCCTGTCGGCGATGCTGCCCATCAACGTGCGCGGCATGTGGATCGGCACCTTCCATGGCCTGTGCAACCGGTTCCTGCGCGCGCACTGGAAGCTGGCCGCGCTGCCGCAGGGCTTCCAGATCCTGGACACGGCCGACCAGCTCTCGGCCGTGAAGCGCGTGATCAAGGCGCTCAACCTGGACGAGGAGCGCTACGTGCCCAAGCAGGTCACGTGGTTCATCGCCGGCAGCAAGG
>CAMLIZ010000055.1 GCA_946480245.1 uncultured Pseudomonadota bacterium | reverse complement strand
CGTGATAGCGGTACTCGTCGCGCGAGTGGAACTGCAGGTTGCCGTTGAGGAACAGCCGCACGCCGGCCGGGCCCGAGGTGACGATCACGCGCTGGTACGGGCTGGACTCGCGCAGGATCACGTGGTCGCCGTAGAAGCGGTCTTCGGCCCAGGTGGTGAGCGGCTCGCCGCCCACCATGGCCGCGGCCAGCACCAGCAGCACGCCCGCGCAGGCCAGCGCCTGCGCGCGCCAGCGCCGCAGCTCGGCGCGGAACAGCACCAGCGCCCACACCGCCACCAGCGCGTTCAGCAAGCCGAAGAACACGCCCGTGCGCACCAGCCCCAGGTGCGGCACCAGCAGCAACGGGAACGCCACCGCCACGACGAGCGCGCCGAGGTAGTCGAAGGTGAGCACCTGCGACACCAGCTCGCGCAGCGCATAGCGCTCGCGGAAGTGTCGCTTGAGGATGCGCATGACCAGCGGGATCTCCAGCCCCACCAGTGCGCCGACCAGCATCACCAGCCCGTACAGCAGCACGCGAAACGGCGCCAGCGCGGTGGCCGGCAGCAGGCTGTGCGCCACGAACAATGCCGCCGGCATCAGGCCGCCGACCAGCCCCACCAGCAGCTCGATGCGCAGGAACTGCGCCACCAGCTGGCGCTCGACGAAGCGCGACAGCCACGAACCCAGCCCCATCGCGAACAGGTAGCCGCCGATCACGGTGGAGAACTGCAGCACCGAATCCCCGAGCAGGTAGCTGGCGAGCGCGCCGGCCGCCAGCTCGTACACCAGGCCGCAGGCCGCGACGACGAACACCGACGCGAGCAGCGCCACCTCACCCGGCGCGATGCGCGCGGGTTCAGCGCCGGCGTGTTGCCCCAGCGGCGAGCTCACCCGTGGATCGCGGCGGCCACGATCATCGCGATGCCCAGGCACATCGCCGCCACCACCACCGCGAGCGCCAGGTTCTTCTTCTCGACGATCTCGCCCCACAGGTCGTAGGGCGTGATCTTGTCGACGATCACGAAGCTGATCCAGAACACCATCACGCCGACCAGCGCATACAGGATCGAGCCGAGGAAGACGCCCGGCCGCAGCCATTCGATGCCCATCATCTGATTGCTCCTTGGGTTGTGCGTGTCACTTGTGGCCGCCGCCACCGCTGCTGAAGCCGCCGAACGATCCGCCGCGCGAGCGCCACCAGCCGCCGCCCGCGCCGCCGCCGTTGCGCAGGCACTGGCGGTACTCGTTGCTGTTCTCGCCGAAGGTGCTGCGCAGCTGGTCGCAGTCGTCGTGGCTGCAGCGGCTGGCCAGCAGCAGCACCAGCACGATGACGGCCAGCACGATCAGCAGCTTGGCCAGCGGGCTGAAGCCGCCGGTGGGTGCCGCGTCGCGCTGAAGTGCCGCGCGCTGCGTGGCGGGCAGGCGGAATGCCTCGGCCACCACGGCGGCGGGCAGCGTGGCACCGGCGGACCAGGTCACCTCCGTGCCGGCCATCTCGCGATTGAGGCGCTTGTCGGCCTGCGCGCCGGTGCCTTCGTAGTCGGTGTTGAAGCTGGTCTGGTCGCGGCTGACGCGCCAGTAGAACTCGCCCAGCACGTAGGTGGTCTTGGCGTTGTAGCTGTAGCGCTTGCGGTAGTCCACGCCGTCCAGGCTGGCGCGGTCGCCGCGCACCGTGGGCACCCCGGTGATCGGCACCACCCAGCTCCAGCCGTCCTCGGCGTCGACCAGGAACGCGAAGCCAGCCGTGCGGTGGTACAGCAGGTACTCGCGCCAAAAGCTCTGCTCGTCGTCGTCCCCCGCGGACGGCAGGTCGCAGCGCTCCATGTAGCCGACCACCTGCCACGGCAGCGCGGGGCCGCCGAGCGCCAAGCTGCCCGTGCTGCCCAGCGGCAGCTGCGGCTGCAGGTTGCCTGCGCCCGCATTGGCCTGCTGGAAGTGCTGCAGCTCGCCGCCGATGCCCTGCGACACGTCGACCACCGCATGGCATTGCGGGCAGACGATGCTCTGCGTGTTGGCGAGCTTGATCTCCAGCGCATTGCCGCAGCTGGGACACGGCAGGCTGCGCGCGCCGAGCGACTTCTCGGAGGCTTCGGCCAGGCCGCTCATCGCCAGCTCGCTCAAGGCCACCGAGCGGCCCACCGACCATTGAGGCGCCGCCGGCTGCGCATAGTCGAGCGTGGCCACCTCGCCGTGCTCGTTGCGCAGGTCCGCCACCGTGAACTCGCCCTGCAGCTGCGGTGGGCGCGGCAGCTCGCCCTCGGCAGCCAGCAGCCTGGCGCGGGCGGTCGAGGCCACGTTCCACGGGCGGCCGTCGACCAGCCGGCGCTCGCCGGCCGTGAGCTCGTCGGCCGGAGGCGCCTCGCCGGCGAGCGGCGCGTCGAACGCGAAGACGTAGCGGCCGTTGTCCTCGCTCAGCCAGCCGGACTTGCCGCTGTCGAACAGCGCATGCCATTCGTTCCAGGTGCCGCCGTCATAGCCGTACTGCAGGCGGCCGACGAGCGTGAACGCGGCGCCCTGGTAGCGGCCGGCCGCACCCATGCGCAGCGGCGAATGGTCGTCGAACAGTTCGGCGCTGATGCCGATGCGGCGCAAGGCATCGCCGTCGCGCACCAGGGTGCTGCGGCAATAGCCGCACACCGCACTCGCCGACGCGGCCGATCGGAACTCGACCGGCGCGCCGCAGTTCGGGCAGAACGCGCGATAGGCGCGCTGCGATGGAGGTTCGGTGGCCAAGGCCGCGGTCGCGCGCGGACTACACCAGCTTCTTCAGCAGCTCGGCCTTCTTGGCCGCGAACTCCTCGTCGGTGAGGATGCCCTTGGCCTTCAGGTCGCCCAGCTTCTCCAGCGTGGCCATCACCTCGTCGGGCTTCACGGTCTGCGCTGCGGCCTGCGCCGCGCCCTGGCCGCCGCCCTGCAGCCCCTGGCCCAGCTGCTGCGCCATCACCTGCCCCAGCGCCACGCCGGCGCCCAGGCCCATCGCGTCACCGGCGATGCCGCCGCCTTGCGCCGCGCCCTTGGCCATTTCGGGAATCGCCTGCGCGGTCTGGTACTGCATGAACTTGCCCATGTCGCCGCCGACCATGCCCATGCCGATCTTCTGGTCGAGGATCTTCTGCAGCTCCTCGGGCAGCGACACGTTCTGCACCGTCACCATCTCGAGCTTCAGGCCCAGCTTCTCGAACGCGGGCGACGTGGCATCGCGCAGCTGCTGCGCGAACTCCACCTGGTTGGCCGCCAGGTCCAGGAAGGGCACGCCGCTTTGCGCGACGGCGTCGGAGATGTGCTGCAGCATCAGCGCGCGCAGCTGGCCGTCCAGGTCGTCGGCGGTGTAGGCCTCGCGCGTGCCGGAGATCTCGGTGTGGAAGAGCTTGGGGTCGGCGACCCGGTAGGCGTAGTTGCCGAAGGCGCGCAGGCGCACGGCGCCGAAATCCTTGTCGCGGATGGTCACCGGCTGCGTGGTGCCCCAGCGCCGGTCCACCTGTTGGCGCGTGCTGAAGAAGTACACGTCGCTCTTGAACGGCGACTGGAACAGCTTGTCCCAGTTCTTCAGGTAGGTAAGCACCGGCAGGGTCTGCGTGGTGAGCTTGTGCAGGCCGGGGCCGAACACGTCGGCCACCTGGCCTTCGTTGACGAACACCGCCATCTGCGACTCGCGCACCGTGAGCATGCCGCCGTACTGGATCTCGCGGTCAGCGATCGGGAAGCGCCAGGCGAGCACGCCGTCGCCGCTCTCGGTCCATTCGATGACGTCGATGAACTGCTTCTTGATGAAATCCATCAGTCCCATGGCGCGGCTCCTCGTGGCGGTGCGGCGAATAATACGCGGGGCAGAACGGGGAATGCGATGAACGATGTCGATCGAAACACGGCCGGGCTGAACCTGGCGGTCGTGGGCGCCGGCCCGGTGGGCCTGGCGCTGGCGCTGCACGCCGCGCGCACGCTGCCGGCGGCGCGCATCACGCTGTTCGATGCCCGCCCGGCCGACAAGGACGTGAGCGGCGACCCGCGCACGCTGGCGCTGTCGCTGGGCAGCGTGCAGCTGCTCCAGCGCCTGCAGGCCTGGGATGCCGCGCAAGCCCAGCCGATCGCCGAGGTGCACGTGTCGCAGGCGCCGCCGTCGCTGGCCACGCCGCTCGGCGAGCCGCAGGTGCGCATCCGCGCGATCGACGAGGCGGTGCCGATGCTGGGCGCGGTGCTCAGCTACGGCGCCGTGGTGGCGCCGCTGCAGCGCGCCTGGCACGCCGAAGCCGCGGCCGCGCCCGGGCGCCTGCTCACGCGCTTCGGCACCGCGGTGCAGGCGCTGAAGCCGGTGCCCGGCGGCATGGAGGTGGATGCGGGCATCGCAGAGACCTTCGACCTGGCGGTGGTGGCCGAGGGCGGCGTGTTCTCGGAGCAGGCGCGCAAGGCGCTGGCCGGTTCGTACCGGCAGACGGCATGGGTCGGCCAGGTGCAGGTGGCCGGCGGCACGCCCGGCGTGGCCTACGAGCGCTTCACGCGCCAAGGCCCGTGCGCGCTGCTGCCGCTCAAACCCACCGACGACGGGCTGCTGCGTGCCGCGCTGGTGTGGTGCGTGCCGAGCGACGACGACCCGGTGCGCGAGCTGAGCGACGCGCAGCGGCTGGCCGTGCTGAACACCATCGTGCCGCCGGCCGCGGGCCGCCTGGTGGCGATCACGCCGCTGAAGTCGTTCGCGTTGGGGCTGAACGCCGAGCGCACGCTGGTGCAGGGGCGCTGCGTGCGCATCGGCAATGCGGCGCAGACGTTGCATCCGGTGGCGGGCCAGGGCCTCAACCTCGGCCTGCGCGACGCCTACGAGCTGGTGGACGCGCTGCGCCGACCCGAGTCGATCGACGCCGCATTGCGCCGCCTCGAATGGCGCCGCGCGCCGGATCGCTGGAGCATGATCGCCGCCACCGACTTCCTCGCGCGCAGCTTCACCTGGCAGGCGCCGGGCCTGGCCGCCGTGCGCGGCCTCGGCCTGGCGGCGCTGCAGAAGGCCGGGCCGCTGAAGCGCCGGCTGGCGCGGCAGATGATGTTCGGGCGGCGCTAGGCTTTCAGGAACAGGTCGCGGTCCGGCGCGAAGTTGGCGTACAGCGGCAGCAGCGCACCGCCCAGCGCACGCGCATCGGAGCCGATGGTGCCGGCGCGCAGCGCGGGCCGCGTGACGCCCTCCCAGTTGTAGCCGTTCATCGCCTCGTCCACGCTGGCCAGCAGCGAGGCCAGCAAGTCGCGGCCGAAGGAGCCGTCGAGGATCACGCCTTCCAGGTCCAGCAGGCAGGCCGCGTTGTTCACCGCCAGCGCGATCGCCGGGCTGGCCTCGCGCAGCCAGCGCATCGTGTGCGCGCGCCACGGGGCCTTCAGCGCACGCTCGTCGAGCGTGGCGTCGGTGTCGAGGCCGGCCTCGCGGTACAGCAGCTCCAGGTTCAGCAGCGAGGCCACGCTGAGCAGCTGCGCGGGCGGCGCGCTGTCGCCGGGCGCGGGGCGCGAAAGGGCCAGCGAGCCCACGGCGCCGGCATTGCCGTGCAAGCCGTCGCGCAGGTGGCTGTCGATCACCAGCCCACCCCCGATGAAGGTGTCGACGAAGACATAGAGGAAGCTGCGCACGCTGCGGCCCACGCCCGCCACCAGCTCGGCCACGCAGGCGGCCGCCGTGTCCTTGACGAAGTGCACCGGCAGCGCCGCGGCCCGCGACACGCGCTCGGACAGATCCACATGGTTCCACTTGTCGGCCACCGCCGGGTCCACATGCAGCAGCTTGTGCCAGCCGCCCAGCGACAGCGGCGCCGCGATGCCGATGCCCTGCAGCCGCTCGCGCCGTGCCGGCGCCAGTGACTTGCGGAACGCCTTCACGCACTGCGTGATCTCGGGCAGCAGCACGTCCGGATCGGGGAACTCGTAGGCCAAGGACGCACGCTGGCGCACGGCGCCGGCAAAGTCGAGCAGCAGCATGTCCATGCTGCGCCGGCCCACCTTGATGCCGATGGCGTAGGCGCCGTCCGGGTCCAGCGCCAGCGGCACCGAGGGCTGGCCCACCTTGCCGCGCACCGGCGCGCCCTTGATCAGCAGGCCGTCGTCGAGCAGGCGCTTGGTGATCAGCGACACCGTCTGCGCCGTCAGGCGCGTGAGCCGCGCGATGTCGGCACCCGCCAAGGCGCCGTGCTGGCGCACGGCCTGCAGCACTACGCGCTCGTTGTACTGGCGCACGCCGCCTTGGCTGGAGCCTTGCGGGCGCAGGTGCGGCTCCCCCGTGGTCATGTCCACCATCGGCTCAGGCCAGCGCCTCGGCCGGGATGTCCTCCGGCCGCATCGCACCCGTCATCACGGCCACCGTGTCGCTCATGCTCATCTTCTTCGGGTTGACCACCGCGGCGCGCTTGCCCAGCCGCGCGATGTGGATGCGGTCGGCGATCTCGAACACGTGCGGCATGTTGTGGCTGATCAGGATCACCGGCAGCCCGCGGTCGCGCACGCGGCGGATCAGCTCCAGCACCATGTTGCCTTCCTTCACGCCGAGCGCCGCGGTGGGCTCGTCCATGATGACCACGTGGCGCGCGAAGGCAGCGCTGCGCGCCACGGCCACACCCTGGCGCTGCCCGCCGGACAAGGTCTCGACGGCCTGGTTCATCGAGCGGATGCCGATCTTCAGATCCGCCATCGCGGCCTTGGCCTCCTCGACCATGCGCTTCTTGTCGAGGATGCGCAGCAGCCGGCCGATGACGCCGAAGCGGGTGTGCTCGCGTCCGAGGAACAGGTTCTCGGCGATCGTCATCGCGGGCGCGACCGCCAGCTCCTGGTACACGGTTTCGATGCCGGCACGACGCGCGTCGATCGGGCTCCTGAAGTGCACCGGCTGCCCGTCGAGCCTGATCTCGCCGGCATCGGGCACCACGGCGCCCGACAGCGCCTTGATCAGCGAGGACTTGCCGGCGCCGTTGTCGCCGATCACCGCCAGGATCTCGCCGGCACGCAGCTCGAAGTCGGCGCCGTCGAGCGCGGTCACCTGCCCGTAGCGCTTGACGAGGCCGCGCGCCTCCATCACGACACCAGCCTTCATGCGCGGCCTCCGCGACGCGACAGCTGGTCGGTGGCCACCGCGAGGATCACCAGGATGCCGGTGATCAGGATCTGGTAGACCGAGGACACGCCCATCAGCGTGAGCCCGTTGCGGAACACGCCCACGATCAGCGCGCCCACCAGCGAGCCGAGGATCACGCCGCGCCCGCCGAACAGGCTGGTGCCGCCCAGCACCACCGCGGTGATGCTGTCCAGGTTCTCGGTCTGGCCGGCGTTGGGGTCGCCCACGCCGGTGCGCGCCACGCTGAGCAGCGACGCGACGCCATACACCAGCCCCGCCAGCGCATACACGCCCAGCAGCACGCGCTGCGTGGAGATGCCGGTGAGGCGCGCGGCCTCGGCGTTGTTGCCCACCGCATAGACGTGCCGGCCCGGCGCCGTCTCGCGCAGCCACCACCACGCCAGCGCGTACAGCGCCAGCATCAGCAGCACGCCGAAGCTGATCTCGGTGCCGGCGAAGCCGAAGGTGTTGCCCAGGGCGGTGAGCGCATCCGGCAGGCCGGTGATGGTCTGCGATTCGGAGTACAGCTGCGTGATCGCGAACGCAATGTTCATCGTGCCCAGGGTGACGATGAACGACGGCAGCCTGATGCGCGTGACCAGCAGGCCGTTGAGCAGGCCGAAGCCGGTGGTCGAGGCCAGCCCCGCGGCGATGGCCAGCGCCGGCGGCAGCCCGGCGTCCACCGCCAGCTTGCTCATCACGATGCCGCCCAGCGCCATCACCATGCCGCACGACAGGTCGATGCCGGCCGTGAGGATGACCATCGTCTGGCCGATGGCGATGACGCCCACCACCATCACCTGCTGCGCGATCAGCGCGAAGTTCTGCAGCGAGAAGAAGTGGGCGGCACGCGCGGAGAAGAAGACGCACGCCAGCACCAGCGCGATGAACGGCCCCAGCGTGACGAGCGACGGCAAGCGGAGTCGGGCGTTCACGACGGGCGTTGCGGTGGAGGGGACGAGCGTGGGGACGGTACTGCTGCCCATGGTGGCTCCTTCACTTGCCCCAACAGAGCGCGAGGCCGGTCTTCGTGTCCTTGCTGTCCACGCCGGCCATCGGCTTGTCGGCGATCAGCGTCACGCCGGTATCGGTGTAGCCGCTGACCTTCTTGCCGGTCCTGGCGTAGTCGACGCCGGCGTCCACGCCCATCGCCGCCATCTTCAGCGGGTACTGCTGCGAGGTGGCGGCGATGATGCCGGCCTTCACGTTGCGCACGCCCGCGCAGCCGCCGTCGACCGACACGATGATCACGCCCTTTTCCTTGCCGGCCTTCTTGAGCGCTTGGTAGGCCCCGGCGGCTGCGGGCTCGTTGATCGTGTAGACGAGGTCGATGTCGGGGTTCTTCTGCAGGCAGTTCTCCATCGCGGTCTGCCCCTTGGCCTGATCGCCGTAGCTGTCGGCCATGCACACCACCTCGGGTGCGCTGCCCAGCTGGTTGCTCTTGGCATCGGGCGCGGCGAGGCCGAAGCCCTTCAGGAAGCCGTTGTGGCGCTGTGCGCCCACCGGGTGGCCGGGGAAGAGATCCAACGTGGCGATCTTCACCGGCTTGCCGGCCATCGCGGCCTTGGCGTATTCGCCGATCAGCACGCCGGCCTTGTAGTTGTCGGTGGCGAACAGCGCATCGGTAGCGTCGGCCGGGTCGGCCGGCGAATCGAGCGCGATCACCTGCACGCCCTTGGCGCGCGCCTTCTGGATCGACGGCACGATGGCCTTGGAGTCGCCGGGCGTGATGAGGATGGTCTTGGCGCCGGCGTTGACCATGTTCTCCAGCGCCGTCACCTGGCCGGCGTTGTCGCCGTCGCGCTTGCCGGCCCCGGTGAGCAGCTTGGCGCCCTTGGCCTTGGCGGCCTGCTGCGCGCCCTCCTTCATCTTCACGAAGAAGGGATTGGTCTCGGTCTTCGTGATCAGGCCGATCACCGGCGGCTGAGGGTCGGCTGCCGCGGCGGCGAGCAGGAAGCCGCCCGTGGCGACCAGCACGATCCAGGGCTTGCAACGCATCGCTTGTCTCCTTGCTTGTCGGATGGAGCGATTGTGGGTTGCGTCTTTTAATAACTCAAGTTGATTGATTAATGGATTACCCGCATCCCCACTTCAGCGGCCGCTCGTCAGCAGCGCCGGTGCGACAGCGCCGGCAACTGCGCCCGCACCTGTGCGGTGCGCGCCTTGTCCATCTCGGCCACGGCCAGGCCCTCGCCCTGTTCGCACACGGCCAGCACCTCGCCCCACGGGTCGATCACCATGCTGTGGCCCCAGGTGCGGCGCCCGTTCTCGTGCTGGCCGCCCTGCGCGGCCGCGATCACGTAGCACTGGTTCTCGATCGCACGCGCACGCAACAGGATCTCCCAGTGCGCGCGGCCCGTGGTGTAGGTGAACGCCGCCGGCACGCTGAGCAGGTCGCACGCGGGCTGCATCATCTGGCGGTACAGCTCCGGAAAGCGCAGGTCGTAGCAGATGCTCAAGCCCGTGCGCCAGTCGCCGAGCTGCGCAGCCACCGGCTCCTCGCCGGCCTGCAGCACGCGGCCTTCGTCGTAGTCCTCGCCGGCGTCGTTGCGGTAGCGGAACAGGTGCAGCTTGTCGTAGCGCGCAACCTGCGCGCCGTCGGGCCCGAACACGCAGCAGCTGTTGCGCACGCGCTCGGGTGTGTCGCAGCGCAACGGCACCGTGCCGCCGACGATCCACAGCGAATGCGCGCGCGCCTGCTCGGCGAGAAAGCGCTGGATCGGGCCGTCGCCGGCGGCCTCGGCGATCGCCAGCTTGTCGCGGTCGTGCTGGCCCATGAAGCAGAAGTACTCGGGCAGCGCCACCAGTTGCGCGCCGGCCTGCGCCGCCTGGCCGATCAGCGCCGCGGCGTGTTCGAGGTTGTGTGCCAGCCGCGGGCTGGAGACCATCTGGACAGCGGCGATTTTCATCAGGCCTCCTCGGGGTGCAGCGAATGCATTGAGCGTGGGGGCAGCATGCTCGCGATGCTACTGCGCAGGGGGTGCCGACGCAGGCGGCGCCGTGGCCTCGATGTCGGGCAAGGGGGCACTGGCGGCGCGCTCCACGCGTTCCACCTTGGGCTCGTCCCAGTCGCCGGTGACGTGGAACTCGCGCGTGCCGGCCTGCATCAGCGGCTTGCGCAGGAACATCTGCGCCACGAAGGTGCCCAGGCCCACGGCCGGGTTGATCGCGGCATATGCGAGCGACGCGGCTCCCGCGTTGAGCTCGGGCACCACCACCACGCGCAGGTCCTGCGTCTCGTGCTGCAGGTCGGCCTGGCCCTCCATCAGCACCACGGCCGGCACGCTGCGCATACGCAGGTTGTGCGTGCTCGCCACGCCCTGGTGGATCTGCACGTCGCCGGCCAGTTCATCGAACGCGAAGCCCTCCTGGAACACGTCGCGGAAGTCCAGCAGCAAGCGGCGCGGCAGCGCCTGCAGGCTCAGCACGCCGAGCAGGCGGCCCGCGCCGGCGCCGGCCTTGAGAAACTGGCCCTTGCCCAGCTGCAGCGCAAAGCGGCCTTCGAGCGACGGGTAGTCGATGTCGAACGGCGAGCCCGTCCATCCCAGCTGCCCCTGCAGGGAGCCCTTGCCGCCCTTGATGGCGCCCGGCGTGCCCAGGCGCTGCAGCAGCGCGCCGCTGTCGGCGATGTCGAGGGTGAAGTCGAGCGTCATGCGCCGGCGCCCCGGGGCCACCGCATGCCAGCCGCCGGTGGCGCGGAATTGCGAGTCGGGCGCGCTGAGGTTCAGCTTGGACAGCCGCCATTCGCGCGCGCTGCCATCGCCCACGTTGGTGGCCGCCACCTCGAGCTTGCCGAGCCGCTTGTCGCGCAGCTCGAAGTCGTCCACCACGATGTCCAGCGCCGGCAGGTTGGCGGGCGCCTCGTCGAGCAGGTGCTCCACCGAGGCCACGTCCGAGCGCGGCAGCGCCAGGCGGCTCAGCCGCGCCACGACGCGGCCAGCCGCACCCGGCCGGTACTCCATGCTGCCCGCCACCTGCTGCGCCACCACGCTGGCGCGCCAGCCCGGTTCGCCGTCCGGCATGGCCCATAGCGTGGCCACCAGCTGGTCGAGCCGCCGCCCGCCGAGCCGCAGCTCATCGGCGCGCAGCGCGATCCGGCGCGGCAGGTAGCCGCCGCCGGCGCCAGCGCCCGCCTCGTCGCCGAACCAGCGCGCGGCCAGCGTGCGCCAGGCGTCGGCGTCGAAACGACCCAGGCTCAGGCTGGCCACCCCACCCGCGGCGGGTGGCGGCAGCGGCTCCTGCAGCGCGACGGCGCCGGCCAGCACCTGCGGCGTGTCGCGCGACAGGTCGCGCTGGTACTGCGCCTGCAACAGGCGGCCGAGCTCGATGCGCAGGGTGTCGCGCGCCGCGCCGGAGGGGTCGAGCTGGTTCTGCACGCGCAGCGGCAACGTGGTGTCGGCGCTCTTGCCCAACGGCGCCGGCAGGGCCAGTGCCATGCCGGTGAGCGGGCTGTTGAGGCTGAACTCGGTGCGGCCCTTGAGCAACCCGACGCTCAGCCGGTAGGGCGTCTGGCCACTGAACGAACTGGCCATGCGCGCGAGCACCGGCAGCTCGGAAGCGCGGCGCAGCCCATCGGCGGTGACGGTGCCGCGCACGTTGATGCGCGTGCTGCCGTCGGTCTGCGTGCCGCCGTCGATCGCCGCATCCCCGCCCAGCACCTGCGCCGACACGCCGCGCAGCGCAAAGCCCTTGTGATCGAACTCGACGCGGCCCTTGGCCTGTGCCAGCTGCGGCAGGTCGGGGCGCAGGCGCAGCTCGTCACCCAGCAAGGTGACCGAGCCCTTGACCGTGGCGCGCTCCATGTCGTGCAGCGGTAGCGCCAGCGCCAGCTTCAGCTCGCTGGCGCCACTGGCCGCAGCCGCCTGCAGCGCGCCGCCGGTCCAGCCGCCCACCGGGGAAGCGCCCACGTAGCGCAGCGCCTCGGCCAGCGGGCCGCGGCCCTGGCCTTCGATCACCAGCGTGGGCTGCGCGAAGTCGCGGATGCCGGCTTCCACCTGTGACAGCGCATAGCCGAACACGCGCGCCTGCGCATGGCGGATCTCCATGCCGTTGCGGTCGAACACCAGCTCGCCCGCCACCTGGGTGAAAGGCGGCCAGGCCAGCGCGGTGGCGGCGTCCGGCGGCGGCACGTAGGCCAGCGTCACGTCGGACACCTGCCCGACGACGTGGAACTCCCCTTCATGCGGGCGGGTGAACGGAAACTGCCCGAGATCGCCCTTGACCTTGAAGCTGGCGTTGTCGATCTGCCCTCCCTGCACCGCACCCGATACGTAGGCGCGCGCGGCCTCCAGGTGCTGCGGCAGGTAGCGCGCCACTGCGGTGGCGCGGCCACGCACGAGCTGGCCGCTCATGTCGAGCACACCGGGGAAGCGAGTGCCGGGGCCGGCACCGGTGCGCCAGGTGGCGTCGAGCGCGCCCTCGGCATCGGCGTTGGCGAAGTGCGCGTTGCGCACCTGCAGCTCGATGGCCGGTGCCACGCCCTGGTGTGCCGTGTCGATGCGCCACGCCAGCTGCGCCTTCAGCTGCGCCAGCGGCACCACCGGCTCCTCGAACACGCCGGGAAACTCCATCGCGCCATCGGTCATCGCCAGCGTGGCGTCACCACCCGCCTGGTTGGCGTTGAGGTCGATGTCGGCATTGCGCCATCCCGGGCGCGCCGGTGCCTGCGCTGATGCCGGCACGCCGGCGGCCATCGCCACGCCGCGCAGCCGGGCGCGCACCTGGTAGCGCTGCGGCGCGTCGAGCGGGCCGTCCCAGTGTGACGCCAGCGCCTGCACCTGGCCCTGCGGCTTCAACTCGGCCAGCCAGCGGTGCAGCGGCGCGCCGATCGGCAGGCGCTCGGCGAGCTGTGCCATCAACGCCAGATCGAGCCGGTCGGCGTTGAACTCGCCGCCGGTGACCGGCGCATCCGGCTGGTCCTGGCGCTGCACGAGGCCCAGGTGCAGGTTGCCGCGCGGCCAGGTGTCGCCCTGCGCGGTGACGAAGCTGAGGTTCTGGGCGCTCAGCTGCATGCCGTCGCGCGTTCGGCTGCCGGTCAGGCGACCCTGCAGCTGCTGCAGCACCAGCGGCTCCAGCTGCGGCTGCAGGCGCAGCGCGACGGTGTTGAGCGCCGCATCCACCGTCGCGCTGCGTGCCTCGCCGCGCTCCAGGTCGATCCACGCGCGCAACGCGCCTTCGCCCTCGATCAGCTCGGCGGGCAGGCGCACGTAGCGGCGCAGCTGGCTCAGGTCGGCGCGCGGCAGGCTGGCGTGCACGGTGCCGCTCCAGCGCCGCCAGTCGCCGGCGCGCGCCAGCAGCGGCGCGCTGAAGCGCGCGCTCAGCGAGAAGCGCTGGCCCCATTCGGCGGGCGGCGTGGCGTCGAGCCGCATCGCATGGCGGCGCACGCCATTGCGCACCACCAGGTCCACGTCGCGCAACGCCAGCGGCGGCGCCGCCTGGCGCTCGTCGATCCAGCGCACGCTGCCGTGGCGGATCACGAACTCGTGCTGCTCAAAGAACCAGTCGGCCGCCGCGTGATCGCCGCCGCCATCGTTCCGCGGCAGCGCCAGCCCGGCCACGAAGATGCGGCCCTGCGCGTCGCGCCGCACCTCGAGGTGCGGCCCGTCGATCAGCAGCTGCTCGAAGCGCAGCGTGAGCGCGAACAGCGAGCGCGGCGACACGGCCGCCGCCACCTGCGGCAGACGCAGTGCCTCGTGGCCCTGCGCGTCGGTGAGCACCACGTCGCTCAGCCGCAGCGCCGGCACCCAGCCGCCGGAGCGCACCTCGATGCGGCCGATGTGCACCGGCACCCCCAACGCCTGTGTGGCGCGCGCCTCGATCTGAGGACGCCAATCATCGAGGTGCGGCAGAATCCACCAGTGAAGCGCGAGCCAGGACGCCAGCAGCACGCCCCAGGCCGCAAGCACCAGGCCGAGGCCGACGCGTGCAAGCCATCGCCAATCGATGCCGCGACGTGACTTTTGCCGCAGCTCGAATCGGGACGTGGGGAGAGGCGCCGTTTCTGGCGTGGATGGAGGCATCAGGATGTTGAAACGCCAGCCGAAGCCGGGTACCGGAACCAACGCTCCACCGTGAACGCGACGCCGATCTGCAAGGCCCGGTAAGACGCGGAATTATCCTGCACTGCCCTCTCCCGACCTATGGGTTCTTCGAGTCACAACGCACTGCCCGGCGTGGCAGATGATTCCCACGCGCCTGGCGCAGCCAGCGCCGAACACAGCCGCTTCGTGCAACGCGTGCGGCGCCGCTTCGCGGCCGAACTGGCCATGCTGCCGCCCGGCCTGCCGGATGCGCCGCGCATTGAAGCGCTCGTGCACGCGCTGCAGGCCAAGGGCCGGCCGCTCGCCTCAGCGCTGCGCGTCGCGCGCCAGCTGGTTCTGGAGCGCCTGGCGGTGCTCGACGTGGAGCAAGGCGCGTCGCTGGCCGAGGTGACCGCCGCGATGACCGCGCTGGCCGAGGTGGCGCTCGAGCTGGCGCTGGCCGATGCCCAGGCCGAGGAGGACGCGCGGCACGGCGCACCCCTGAACGAGCAAGGGCAACGCATCGACTTCTGGATCGTCGGCATGGGCAAGCTCGGCGCACGCGAGCTGAACGTGTCGTCGGACATCGACCTGATCTACGTCTACGAGGAAGAGGGCCACACCGCGGGCCCCCAGCCGATCTCAGCACACGAATATTTCTCCAAGGTTGCCAAGCACCTGTACGCATTGATCGGCGACACCACCGACGACGGCTTCGTGTTCCGCGTCGACCTGGCGCTGCGGCCGAACGGCAACTCCGGCCCGCCGGTGGTCAGCCTGCCCATGCTGGAGGAGTACCTGCAGGTGCAGGGGCGCGAATGGGAGCGCTTCGCGTGGCTCAAGAGCCGCGTGGTGGCACCGCGTGCTTCGGTGACCAGCGGCCGTGCGCTCGTGCTGCGCTCGCTGGTCACGCCGTTCGTCTACCGGCGCTACCTCGACTACGGCGTGTTCGAGGGCCTGCGCCAGCTGCACCGCAAGATCCGCGAGGAAGCGCAGCGGCGCGCCGCCGGCCGACCCGAGCGCGCCAACGACGTGAAGCTGTCGCGGGGTGGCATCCGCGAGATCGAGTTCATCGTGCAGCTGCTGCTGGTGGTGCGCGGCGGCCAGTTTCCGGAGATCCGCACGCGTGCCACGCTGAGCGGGCTGCAGCGCCTGGCCGCCTTCGGCCTGATGAAGCCCGCCACCGCGCAACGCCTGGCCGACGCCTACACCTTCCTGCGCCAGGTGGAGCACCGCATCCAGTACCTGGACGATCAGCAGACCCACCAGTTGCCCACCGGCGACGCCGACCTGCGCTGGATCGCGCGCAGCCTGGCGCTCGCCTGCAATGCCGACGCCTGCGAGCTGCTCGACCGGTTGTGCGACATCCGCGAGTTCGTGGCCACCGAGTTCGACGCGCTGCTGCACGACGGCCAGGCACCGGCCGGCGGCAACGGCAAGGCCGGTTGTCGCACCTGCGGCGGCCCGCCGTTGCCGGTGGACAGCGAGACCTTCCTCGAACGCCTGCCCCCCGAGCTCGGCAAGCGCGTGCGCGCCTTGTGCGAGCAGCCGCGCGTGCAGGCCTTGCGCGACGAGAGCAAGCTGCGCCTTGGCAAGCTGGTCAAGCGCGTCGCGCAATGCGTGGGCGAAGGCGAATGCACGATGGAAGCTGCTTTGGGCTTCGTCGATTGGGTGCAACCGCTGTTGCGCCGCGAAAGCTACCTGGCGCTGCTGGTCGAGCGCCACGAGGTGCTGCGCCGCCTGCTGCGCCTGCTCGGGCTGGCGCGCTGGCCGGTGCGCTACCTGATGCTGCATCCCGCCGTGATCGACGAGCTGGCCGACGAGCGCCTGGTGCATGGGCGCTTCGAGCGCGACGGCTTCATCGCCGACCTCGATGCGCGACACGCGGCCTGGCAGCGCGGCGGCGAGGCCGACGAGGAGGCGCTGCTCGACGCCCTGCGCCGCGCACACCATGCCGAGGTGTTCCGCACGCTGGTGCGCGATGTCGAGGGCTACATCACGGTCGAGCAGGTGGCCGACGACCTGTCCGCGCTGGCCGACGCCGTGCTCGACTGCGCCCTGCGCTGGTGCTGGCAACGCCTGAAGACGCGGCATCGCGAGCAGCCGCGCTTCGCCGTGGTCGCCTACGGCAAGCTGGGTGGCAAGGAGCTGGGCTACGGCAGCGACCTCGACGTGGTGTTCCTCTACGACGACGAGGACGAACGCTCGCCCGAGGTCTACGGCGCCTTCGTGCGCAAGCTGGTCCCCTGGCTCACCCTGCGCACCGCCGCCGGCGAACTGTTCGACATCGACACCGCGCTGCGCCCGAATGGCAACTCCGGGCTGCTGGTCACCTCGCTGGCATCGTTCGAGAAGTACCAGGTCGGCCGCGGCAGCAACACCGCGTGGACCTGGGAGCACCAGGCGATCACGCGGGCGCGTTTCTGCGCCGGCTTGCCGGAGCTGGCCGAGCGCTTCGAGCGCGTGCGCCGCGCGGTGCTGTGCGCGCCACGCGCGCCGGAGGCCTTGCGCGACGAGATCCGCGCGATGCGCGAGAAGGTGCGCGCGGCGCACCCGGTGAAGGCGGGGCTGTTCGACGTCAAGCACAGCCCCGGCGGCATGATGGACGTGGAGTTCGCCGTGCAGCTGCTGGTGCTGTCGCACGCCGCCGCGCAGGCGGTGCTGCAGGACAACGTGGGCAACATCGCGCTGCTGCACCGCGCCGAGCAGGCCGGGCTGCTGCCCGCGGGCGTGGGGCAGGCCGCCGCCGACGCCTACCGCGAGCTGCGGCGCGCCCAGCATCGGGCGCGTCTCGACGAGCAGCCCACGCAGTTCCCACCCGAGCCCCTGGCCACCCAGCGCGACGCCGTGCTCGCGCTGTGGCGCGCGGTGTTCGGTTGACCCGGCCACGCACCGCAGCGGCCAGCTGGCTGCTGCTGGCCGCGCTGCTGGGAATCGGGGCCGTGGCCGCCACGGCGCTGCCCTCCGCAGCGCTTGCGTGGCAACCGGGCGCTGTGACGTCGCAGCCCTGGCGCTGCTGGACCGCCGCGTTCGTGCACTGGAGCCGATGGCACTTGCTGGCCAACCTGGCGGGGCTGGCGCTGGTGGCCGCGCTCGGGCCGCTGGGGGCCTTGCCGCGTCGTGCCGCGGCCGCATGGGCGCTGGCCTGGCCGCTGACCCACCTGGCGCTGCTGCTGCGGCCCGACCTCGCGCTGTACGGCGGGCTGTCGGGCGTGCTGCATGCCGGCGTGGCGGTGGCCGGCTGGTACCTGGTGCGCGAACATCGGGGCCGTGCGCGCTGGGTCGGCGTGACGCTGCTGCTGGGCGCAGCGGTGAAGATCCTGCTCGAGGCGCCCTGGGGGCCGGCGCTGCGACATCCGGCGCAATGGGATATACCGATCGCGCCGCTGGCCCACGCCACCGGCGCCACCGCCGGCCTGCTGGCCGCAATGTTGCTGGACGTGCTCACCCGACGCCGTTTCGCATGACCGACCGCAAGCACCACCTCGACACCGTCGCCATCTCGTCGCTGCTGCTGTGCTGCGTGCTGTGGGGCCTGAACCAGGTGGCCGCCAAGATCGGCCTCGGGGAGATTCCGCCGCTGCTGCAAGCCGGTGGCCGTTCGCTGGTGGCCGCGCTGCTGGTGGCGCTGTGGGCACGCCAGCGCCGCATCCCGCTGCTGCATGCGGACGGCACCGGGCGCGGCGGGCTCGCGGCCGGGCTGCTGTTCGCGGCCGAGTTCGCCTGCATCTTCCTCGGCCTGCAGTTCACCACCGCCTCGCGCATGGTGGTGTTCATCTACCTGTCGCCGTTCGTGGTGGCGCTGGGCATGCACTTCATCGCGCATACGGAGCGACTGCGGCCGCTGCAGTGGGCAGGCCTGGCCGCTGCCTTCGGCGGCGTGGCGTGGGCCTTTGCCGAGGGCTTCGGCAACGCCACGGCGCCGCGCCAGTGGCTGGGCGACGCGCTGGGCGTGGTGTCCGCCGTGCTGTGGGCCGCGACCACGCTGGTGATCCGCGCCACTCGCCTGGCCAGCGCGCCGGCCGAGAAGACGCTGCTGTACCAGCTGGGCGTGTCGGGCGTGCTGCTCACCGGCGCGGGCCTGCTGCTGGGCGAGCAGTGGCCGGCGGCGATGAGCCTGCGCGTGGGGCTCGCGTTCGGCTTCCAGGCCGTGGTGGTCACGTTTGCCAGCTACCTGCTGTGGTTCTGGCTGATACGGCACTACCCGGCGACACGGCTGGCGTCGTTCACACTGCTGACGCCGATCTTCGGCCTGCTGGCCGGCGTGGGCCTGCTTGGCGAGCCGCTCACCTTGCGCCTCGTGATCGCGCTGGTGGCGGTGGCGGGGGGCATTGCGGTGGTCAACCGCCCGCAGCGCCGTGTCGCCCAGTTGCCAGACGACGCCAGCGGCCGCGCCTAGACTGCGGCGTTCTATCCCGGAGGCTTCGATGATCACTTTGTGCGGCTTCTCGCTGTCCAACTACTACAACAAGGTCAAGCTGGTGCTGCTCGAAAAGGGCATCCCGTTCACCGAGGAACGGGTGGAAACCGGTCGCACCGACGAGGCGGTGCTTGGCGCGTCGCCGCTGGGCAAGGTGCCCTTCATTCGCACCGAGCACGGCACCCTGTGCGAAAGCCAGGTGATTGCCGACTACCTGGAGGCGCTGCAGCCGCAGCCAGCGCTGCTGCCGGCCGATCCGTGGGCGCGCGCCAAGGTGCACGAACTGATCACCTTCGTCGAGCTGCACCTGGAGCTGGTGGCACGCGAGCTGTACGCACAGGCCTTCTTCGGCGGCACGGTCAGTGACGCCAACAAGGCGCGCGTGGCGCGCCAGCTGGGCAAGACGATCCCCGGCTTCAAGCGGCTGGCCCGCTTTGCGCCGTACCTGGCCGGCGACACCTTCACGCAAGCCGACTGCGCGGCCTTCGTCAGCCTGCCGCTGGTGGGCATGGCCAGCAAGATCGTGCTGGGCGAGGACCTGCTGCTCGCCCATGGCGTCGACTGGAAGGCCTACACCCAGCGGATCGGCCAGCGCCCCAGCGCGCAGAAGGTCACCGCCGATCGCAAGGCCGACAGCGAGCGCTTCGCCAAGAAGGACTGACGTGCAGGGAGTGGCAATGCGGCGGGACGCGGCAAGTTTCCCGTTCTGAACGCGCACTGCACTCACCGCTCACCACGATCGAGCGTCTGCGGTGTGCCCCGAGTACCCGACAGCAGGCATTTCGCTTACGCTGTGCCGCGCCGCGAGCGGCCTAGGGGTGCCTTGTGATTCAACCGGACGGCCACCGTCAACGTCGAGGACGCCTCGTGCCCGGCCTGCTGCTGGCAGCGTCGCTGTGGGCACCGCACCGTCCCGCTGTCGCGCAGGATCCACCGCTGCAGATGTCGCAGTATGCGCACACCTCGTGGACCGCGCGCGACGGGGCCGTGCTGGGCCTGGTCTTCGCGATGGCGCAAACGCCCGACGGCTACCTCTGGATCGCCGGGTCGTTCGGCCTGTTCCGCTTTGACGGCATCAAGTTCGTCCAGTGGCAGCCACCGGGCGGGCAGCAACTGCCGAGCGGCGTCTACAGCCTGCTGGTGTCGCGCGACGGCACGCTCTGGATCGGCACCTACGGCGGGCTGTCGAGTTGGAACGGCAAGGAATTCGTCTATCGGTATCCGAAACTCGGCGAGGGAAAGTTCGTGACCTCGCTGCTCGAGGATCGCGACGGAACCATCTGGGCGGGCGTGCTCGCAGAGCACGGCGAGCTCTGCGCGATCCGGGCCGGCCAGGTGCAGTGCGACGCGCCGCAGGGCAGCGGGTTCGGCGGCTTCGTCTGGAGCCTGGCGCAGGACCGCACGGGCACGCTGTGGGTGGGGGCCGAATCCGGCGTCTGGCGATGGCGCGCGGGCGCGCCGCAGCGCTATGCGATTCCCGGCCCTCGGATGGGTGACATGACCACCACAGCGGACGGCCAGATGCTGGCCGGCATGCAGGGCGGCGGGCTCCTGCAGGCGGCCGGCGACCGGCTCGTGCCCTACCGGTTTCGACGCGCCGGCACCCGCGACGACTGGCTCACGGACAACGAGGTCAATTCGAACAAGCTGCTGCGCGACGGCGATGGTGGCCTGTGGATCGGCACCAACCGGTTCGGCCTCATCCACGTGAAGGACGGCCAGGCAGATGCGTTCACGCGTGCGGACGGGCTGTCCGGCAACATCACCTGCAGCCTGTTCGAGGACCGCGAAGGCAACATCTGGTATGGCAGCGACAAGGGCGTGGACCGCTTCCGCAGGTTGCCGGTCACCGTGCTCTCCACCCGGCAGGGCCTGCCCGACGAAGTCACCCGATCCGTCCTGAGCACGCGCGACGGCAGCGTCTGGGTGGGTACGAGCAACGGGCTGGCGCGGTGGAAGCCCGACGGAACCCGCGTCGTCTACACAGAGCGCGACGGACTGCCCGACGCGAACATGCAGTCGGAGTACGAGGACGCCGACGGGCGCCTCTGGGTAAGCACCGGCCGGGGCCTCGCCTACTTCGCGCACGACCGCTTCGTGGCGGTCGAGGGTGGGCCCAGCGGCCAGGTCCACGCGATCACCGGGGATGCGGGCGGCAACCTCTGGCTGTCGGGCGACAAGGGCCTCGCGCGACTGTACCGGGGCCGTTTCGTCGACAACATCCCGTGGGCGGCCTTGGGCTCGGCGGACGAGCCCCAAAGCATCCTCGCCGGACAAGGCGGGCTGTGGCTGGCGCTCTGGGATGGCAGGGTGTTGTACGTCAAGGAGGGCAAGGTCGAGCAGACCTACATGCTGGACCGGGAACATTTGCAGAACGGGGTCACCGGCCTGCGCCTGGACGCCGACGGCGCGTTGTGGGCGGCCACCGGCAAGCTGGGCCTCGCGCGGATCAAGGACGGCCGCACGACAACGCTCTCGGTTGCCAACGGTCTGCCGTGCAACCTCATCCACTGGTCGACCCTGGACGCCAACGGCGCGCTGTGGATGTACACGTCCTGCGGCCTGGTGCGGATCGCGCGCGAAGACCTCAGCGCGTGGATCAAGGACCCGAGCCGCCGCGTGTCGCCAAAAGTGTGGGGCGCTGCCGACGGCGTCACGCTCACGAACAACCCGCCGGCCTACTTCAACCCGGCAGTCGCCAGCGCTCCCGATGGAAAGCTCTGGTTCGTAGGCGCGGGCGAAGTGCAGATCGTGGACCCGGCGCACATACCGTTCAACCCGGTGCCCCCGCCGGCCTACATCGAGACGCTGGTCGCCGACCACAAGGCCTATGCGGTGACCGACGGCGTTCGCCTGCCGGCGCTGACGCGCGACATCACGATCGAATTCACCGGCCTGACCCTGGCGGATCCGAAGAGCACGCATTTCCGCTATCGGCTGGAAGGGCACGACAACGACTGGCAGGAGGTGGTGGACCGGCGCGTTGCCACGTACACCAACCTGCCGCCGGGCCACTACCGCTTTCGTGTGAAGGCGGCCAACAACAGCGGCGTATGGAACGAGCAGGGCGCGCAGCTCGACTTCCTGATCCTGCCGGCGTTCTACCAGACCACCTGGTTTCGCCTCGCGGCCGCGGTGCTGTTCATCGGCCTGGTGTGGGGCGGCTTCCAACTGCGGCTGTACCGCCTGCGGCGCGAACGCCGGCGACTTCGCGAGGTGATCGCGGAAATTCCGGCGATGGCGTTCTCCATCAACCCGGATGGCTCGCCCGATCTGGTGAACCCGCGCTGGCTCGAGTACACCGGCCAGGCGTCCACGCGGGAGGATGAGCGCAGCTGGGGCGCGGCGATCCACCCCGACGATGCCGAGGAACACCTCAAGAAGTGGCGCACCGCGCTGGCCAGCGGCACGCCGTTCGAAAACGAAGCGCGCCACCGCAACGCTGCGGGCGAGTACCGCTGGTTCCTCGTGCAGGCGGTGCCACTGCGCAACCCGCATGGCAAGGTCGTCAAGTGGTACGGCACGCTGACCGACATCGAAGAGCGCAAGCGGGCCGAAGAGGAGCGCGAGCGGCTGCGGCGGCTGGAATCGCACCTGGCGCATACCAACCGCGTGAGCATGCTGGGCGAGCTGACGGCGTCCCTCGCGCACGAGATCAACCAGCCGATCGCCGCGGTGATGGTGAGCGCCGGCGCCGGCCTGCGCTGGCTGAACCGCGAGCAGCCGGAGCTCGACCGGGTGCGTGATGCCATCGAGCGGATCAAGGGCGACGGCAAACGTGCCGCGGACATCATCGCGGGCCTGAAGGCGTTCTACAAGAAGGACGGCCCCAAGCAGCGTGCGCTGCTCGATGTCAACGAAGTGGTGCGCGAGATGCTGGGGCTGCTGCGCCACGAGGCCGAGCAGCATTCGGTGGTGATGCACACCGAGCTCGCGCGGAACCTGCCGGCGGTGCGCGCCGATCGCGTGCAGCTGCAGCAGGTGCTGATGAACCTGATGGTCAACGGCATGGAGGCGACGGGCGAGACCGGCGGCGAGCTGCTCATCAGGACACGGCGGGCCGATGGCGGGCTCGAGGTGACAGTCAGCGACACGGGGCCGGGCATTGCCCCCGACCAGATCGAGAACATCTTCAATGCCTTCGTCACGACGAAGGCATCCGGCTCAGGAATGGGGCTGGCGATCAGCCGCACGATCGTGGAGTCTCACGGCGGGAGGCTCTGGGCCGAATCGAACCCGCAGGCCGGCGCCACGTTCCACTTCACGCTGCCGGCGGCCGTGAACCCGCGGCCGGCAGCAGCCGTGTCCTGATCTAGCGCGCGAAAGAAGAACGGGCTCGGTGCCAAAGGAGGGCTACCGCGAGCGCTTCGCCAAGAACAACTGACGCTTCATCGGCGGCGCTGCGCGGTTCGTCCTGCCGCCGCTGCCGTTCGTCGCGCCCCGCTTGGGCGCTGCCTGCCGCGCCGCTATGGTGTGCTACCTCAGCAACACACCTGGGACGCGCCGATGCATTCCTGGAGCGACAACCAGCCGATCTACCGGCAGCTGGCGGACCGGCTCGCAGCCCACCTGCTCGACGGCCAACCGCCAGAAGGCGAGGCGATGCCTTCGGTGCGCACGCTCGCCAGCCGCTACCTGATCAACCCGCTCACCGTGCAACGCGCGCTGCAGACCTTGGCCGACGACGGCCTGGTCGAAAGCCGGCGCGGCGTAGGCATGTACGTGCAGGCCGGCGCCCGCCGGCGCTTGCGCGAGAGTGAGCGCCGGCGCTTCCTGCGCGAAGAGTGGCCGCAGTTGGCTCGACGCCTGAAGCAGCTGGGCATCGGCCCGAACGATCTGGATTGGGAGGTTTGAGATGGACACGCTGATCGAGGCGCAAGGCCTCACGCTGCGCTACGGCCGCAAGACCGCGCTGGACCACGTCGACTTCAAGGTGCCGGCAGGCCGCGTGGTGGGGCTGCTCGGACACAACGGCGCGGGCAAGACCTCGCTGATGAAGGCGCTGGTGGGGCTGAAGCCGCCGGCCGGGGGCCAGCTGCGCGTGCTCGGGCTGGATCCGTTGCGCCAACGCGAGCAGCTGCTGGAGTCGCTGTGCTACATCCCCGACGTGGCGGTGCTGCCGCGCTGGGCGCGCGTGCAGGAGTTGATCACCTTGGTGGGTGGGCTGCACCCGCGCTTCTCCGCCGAGCGCGCGCGCCAGCTGCTGGCGCGTACCAGCGTGGGCCTGAACGACAAGGTGGGCAGCCTCTCCAAGGGCATGGTGGTGCAGACGCACCTGGCCCTGGTGGCGGCCATCGACGCCCGCCTGATGGTGCTGGACGAGCCCACCCTGGGTCTGGACGTTCTGTCGCGCAAGGCCTTCTACGAGATGCTGATCGACGAGTGGTGCGACGGCGAGCGCAGCGTGCTGATCTCCACGCACCAGATCGAGGAGATCGAGGCGCTGCTGTCCGACGTGCTGATGCTCAACGAAGGCCGGCTGGTGCTGGACATCAGCCTGGAGGAGATCGACCGCCGCTTCGTCGCGCTCAGCCACGACCCGGCGCTCGCCGAGCAAATGGCCGCCGCACATCCGCTGCTGCGCTACCGACAAGGCGGCCAGGCGGCGGCGCTGTTCGACGGCGCGCCGCCGGAGCACCTGGCGCAGTTGGGCCAGCGCTTCCGGCCCAACCTGGTGGACCTGTTCGTCGCGCTGACCCGCGCTCCCGAACTCAACCGCACCCAAGCCTGAAGGAGACCGGCATGTCGCGCTTTTCCACCTTGCTGCGCCGCGAATGGCTGCAGCATCACCGGGGCTGGCTGCTGCTGATGGCGCTGCCCTTGCTGCTGGTCGTCGGCGGCGCCGCCGTCGCGCCGATCGAGTTCCAGGGCAACGCCAAGGTGACGCCGCTGTTGCTGCATGCCGGCGCCACCGTGGTCGTCACCGGCATGGTGTGGGGTGTCGCGTGGATCGCGATGCTGTTCCAGATGCCCGGGCTGGCGCGTCGCGACGAGCAGGATCGCTCGATCGAGTTCTGGCTCTCGCTGCCGGCCGGGCATGTGCAGAGCATCGCCGCGCCGCTGCTGTACCACGTGGTGCTGATGCCCACGCTGGCCCTGGCCGCCGGCTTCGTGGCGAGCCAGCTGGTAGGAGCCTTGCTGGTGGCGCGCGAGTTCGGTTTCGGCGCCTGGCTGGGCCTGCCCTGGGCCACACTGGTGCCGGCCGGCCTGGCCGGACTGGCCCGGCTGATGTTCGGGCTGCTGCTGTTCAACCTGTGGCTGTCACCGGTCGTGCTGTTGCTGATGACGGCGTCCGCCTGGCTCAAGCGCTGGGGCGTGCCGGCGCTGGCGGCGGCCAGCGTGGTCGGCGGTCTCGCGTTGCAGAAGCTGTACCACGTGAACCTGCTGTCGCAGATGATGCTCGGGCTGCTGATCCGCGCCGGGCGCAGCCTGATCGACAGCCGGCCGGACCGCGGTGCCGTGCACATCGGCAGCGAAGCGGACATCCTCTACTACCTCGGGGAACTGCCCGGCTGGGCGCTGCATGACGCCGCGCTGGCGCTGCGCAACTTGGCCGACCCTGTGCTGGTTGCGGTGCTGCTGACCAGCGGCTTGTGCTTTGCGGCGCTGGTGCTGCGACGCAAGAAGGCGGCGTGATCGCGGGCGGGTGCCGTCAGCCGGCGAGCTTCAGGCCCACGATGCCGACGATGATCAGCGTCAGGCTCAGCGCCTTCCACAACGTCATGGCCTCACCGAAGAGCAGCACACCGAGGGCCGCGGTTCCCACGGCGCCGATGCCGGTCCATACCGCGTAGGCGGTGCTGACGGGTAGTTGCTTCACCGCCATGCCGAGCAGACCGACGCTGCAACCCATGGCGGCCAGCGTGAGCGCGGTGGGCAGCGGCCGGGTAAAACCGTCGGTGGCCTTGAGCCCGAGCGCCCAAGCCACTTCGAAGGCGCCGGCGGCAGCCAGCAGCAGCCAGGCCACGGTGAGCGCGCGTCCTCAGGTGGGCGCTATGCCGGGCTGCCTGGCGGGGTGCGCGGCGGCGGCGGCCACGGCGGACGCCATTTCCTTGCGGTAGCGGTTCAGCTCCTGCACGCTGGCGAAGCTGCGTTCCATCAGCAGGCTCATGTTGTGCAGGATGCGCTCGACGACCTTGTTCTCCCAGACGGCGTCGAACTGGATCTGCTTGTCGAGCCACTTCTCCAGCCAGCTGGGATCGGGCAGGCGGCTCTGCACGGTGTCGCGCGGAAACAGGCGCTCGTTGACGTGCAGGTTGGTCGGATGCAGCGCCTGCGCAGTGCGGCGTGCGCTGGCCATCAGCACACCCACCTTGGCGAACGCGGCTTTGGCCTCGTCGCCGAACTTCTGCATCGCGCGCTTCATGTAGCGCAGGTAGGCACCGCCATGACGGGCCTCGTCGCGCGCCAGCGTTTCGTAGATCGCCTTGATCACCGGTTCTGTGTGCCACTCGGCGGCGCGCCGGTACCAGTGATTCAGCCGGATCTCGCCGCAGAAGTGCAGCATCAGCGTCTCCAGCGCCGGCGCCGGGTCGA
>CAMLIZ010000054.1 GCA_946480245.1 uncultured Pseudomonadota bacterium | reverse complement strand
CCTTCCAGGTCTTCATGCACACCTTGCTTGCTCGCCGCGTGGCGGCCGGCCCGCTGGCCAGCGGCCCCGCGCTGCGCCGCGCGATGGCCGATGCCTGGCAGCATCCGCTGGTGCAGCGGCGCTGGCAGCGCCTGGCGCTGTCGCTCAACCAGGGCGAGTGCGAGCACATCGTTCAGTACGCGCAGCGGCGCAAACTGGCCGGCGCCGCGTGCCAGTGGCTGAGCCGTGCCGCGGCCACCGAGGGCTGGGCGCTGGAATCGCAGGGTCGCGAAACGCCGGCGTCGACGGCGGCGGGCTACAGCGCCTTGCGAAACGTGAGGTTCACGCGGCAGTTTCCGAGCAGCGCGTGCGTGCCGGCAGCCAGCGGCGCCACGCCGTGATAGGCCAGGCGCGCCGGCCCGCCCCACACCACCACGTCGCCATGCTGCAGCGGCACGCGCTGCACCGGCGCGCTGCGACGCAGCCCGCCGAACAGAAAGCGCGCCGGCAGGCCGAGCGACACCGACACGATCGGCGCGCCCATGTCACGCTCGTCGCGGTCCTGGTGCAACGACAGCCGGCTGCCGCCCACGTAGCGGTTCACGAGACAGGCGTCGGGCACAAAGCCTTCAAAGCCGGCCGCGGCGGCGGCGCGTGCCGCGAGCTGCAGAAACATCGCCGGCATCGGCGGCCAGTGCGCGCCGCTTTGCGGATCGATGGCGCTGTAGCGGTAGCCACTCGCGTCGGACACCCAACCCACCTGCCCGCAGTTGGTCATCGCCACCGACATGCGATAGCCACCGGGCGTGACGAGGTGGCGCCAGGGCGCCCGCGGCAGCACCTCGGCGTTCAGCGCCTGGACGAGTGCCGGCGCGTCATGCAGCGCAAAGGCGCGCAACACGCAGGCGCCATCGGCCAGCGGCAGCACGGCCTCCTGCGCGAACAGCTCATGCTGCGTCATGGAAGATCACGCCCAGCGTGTGGCGCCGGCCGGTGTGCAGTTCGCTCACGCCATGGCGCATCGTCACACGGTACACGCCCCGCGTGCCCTGCACCGGCCGCTGGTTCACCGCGAACACCACCGCATCGCCTTGCGTGAGCGGCACCACCGAAGCGCGGCTTTGCATGCGCGGCCGCTGCTCGGTGAGCACGAACTCGCCGCCGCTGAAATCGCGCCCGGGCTGCGACAGCAACACCGCCACCTGCAGCGGGAACACCAGCGCGCCGTACAGATCCTGGTGCAGGCAGTTGTAGTCGCCCGCGCCATAGCGCAGCAGCAAGGGCGTGGGGCGGCCCTGGCCGGCGGCGTGGCAGTGCTGCAGGTACCCGGCATGCTGCGGCGGAAAGCGCGGTTCGAGTTGCAGCGCCGCCTGCCAGCGGTTGGCCACCTCGGCCAGCGGCGGATACAGCCGCGTGCGCAGCTCGGCCACCGCCTGCGGCAGCGGATACGCGAAGTACTGATACTCGCCGCGCCCGAAGCCGTGGCGCTGCATGTGCACCCGGCTGCGGAACAGGTGCGCCTCGTCGTAGCTGGCCGCGAGCGCGTGGCACGTTGCCGGCGGCAACAGTTGCTCGATCACGGCAAATCCGCGCGCATCCAGCTCGAGCGCCACGCGCGGCCAGTCGATGCCCTGCTCGGTCGGCAGCGCGCTCATCGTTGTGCCTCGCGCGCCAGCAGTTCGCGCTTGCGCTCGACGCCCCAGCGATAGCCGGACAGCGCGCCGTCGCGTCGCACCACGCGATGGCAGGGGATGGCCACGGCCAGCGGGTTGGCAGCGCATGCTTGCGCCACCGCGCGCACCGAGCGCGGCAGGCCGATGCGTTCGGCCACCTCGGCATAGCTGGCGGTGCTGCCCGGCGGGATCTCGCGCAACGCCTGCCACACGCGTTGCTGGAACGCGGTGCCGCGCACATCCAGCGGCAACTCCGCGCCCCGCCGCGGCGCCTCCACCAGGCCCACCACCTGCGCCACCCAGCGCTCGAACGCTGCGTCGCCGCCGACCAGGCGGGCGTTCGGGAACCGGTCCTGCAGGGAGCGCAGCAACGGCTCAGGCTCGTCGCCCAGCTCGATCGCGCACACGCCCTTGTCGGTGGCCGCCACCAGGATCGCGCCAAGCGAGCACTGGCCGAGAGCGAAGCGCAGCTCGGCGCCGCGGCCGCCGGCGCGGAAGTCGCTGGGGCGCATGCCCAACACCTGCGCCGCGTCGGCATAGAAGCGGCCGTTGGAGCCGTAGCCGGCGTCGTACATCGCCTCGGTGACGCTGGCCGCGCCGGGCAGTTGCGCGCGCAGCCGGCGCTCGCGCACGGCGGCGGCATAGGCGCGCGGCGTGAGGCCCGTCTCGGCCTTGAACACGCGGTGGAAGTGGTACGGGCTCAAGTGCGCCGCCGCGGCCAGTTCGGCCAGCGCCGGAGCCTGCTCCGCGGACTCGATCAGCCGGCAGGCCGCCGCCACCTGCTGCAAGGCCGCGGCCTGCTGCCCCGGCTTGCAGCGCTTGCAGGCACGAAAGCCGGCGCGCTCGGCCGCCGCCTCGTCCGCATGGAAGGCGACGTTCTCGCGCCGCGGCAGGCGCGCCCCGCACGACGGCCGGCAGTACACACCCGTGCTGCGCACCGAATACACGAAATGGCCGTCGGCAGCGCGGTCACGCTGCAACAGCGCCTGCCAGCGCGCGTCGTCCGTCTCGAAAGGCTTGCTCATCGCTTGCTCCATGAAAACCATGGGCACCACTGTGTCGCGCGGTGGCGCGCCGCGCGCTCCGCCGCTTGCGGTTGAATTCAGGGCGACTGCGACTGCGGCGGCGCGCTGGCGGCACTGGCGGCCGTCGCCACCTCGTCCACCCGCACTTCCTGTGCCCGGCTCGGCAGCCGGCGCTGCAGCAGCGCCCAGTACAGCTCGAGCACCATCTGCACGTGCGACACCGTCTCGTCGATCGGCGGCAGGCCACCCGCCTTGCGCACCGCGCCTTCGCCGGCGTTGTAGGCCGCCAGGGCGAGGTCGATGCGGCCGAAGCGCCGCGTCAGGTCGGCCAGCATGCGCGCACCGATCAGGATGTTGGTGCGCGGCTCGGTCAGGCGTTGACGCAGGCTGCGCACGTCGCCACGGGGTGCATAGCGCGCGGCCGCCGCGGGTGTGAGCTGCATCAGCCCCAGCGCGCCCTTGGGGGACACCGCCTTGGCATCGAAGCCCGACTCCACCGCGATCACCGCTTTCAGCAGCTCCATGTCGACGCCGGTGCTTTGCGCCGCCTCGCGCAGCAGGTGCTGCACCGAGTGCACCTCGGGCGCGATCTCCAGCCAGGTGAGCACACCGCCCACCTCGTCGGTCTTGCCGGCCACATGCGTGTCGGCCGCGTCGCCGAGCACGAGGCGGTAATGCGAATCCACCTGCCGCACCGCCACGTGGGCCACGCCGGCGGCATCCACGTAGCCCCACAGCGCGGCCTGCGCCGGCAGCGCGGCGGCCAGCAGCAGCGCAGGCGCCGCCAGCCGCATCACCCCAGCTCCTGCCCCAGCGCCACGCGCGCCTGGTATTCGCGGTCGAGCATGGACATCACGATCAGAGAGTCGTAGCCGTCGCCGGCGCGCACGCTCTCGCGCAGCCGGCCCTCCTCGACGAAGCCTTCGCTGCCGTACAGCGCGTGGGCGCGCGTGTTCAGCGTCTTCACGTCGAGCCAGAAGCGGTGCGCGCCGAGGTCGCGAAACGCCATCTGCTTGAGCAGGCGCACGCAGGAACGGCCGTAACCCTGCCCCTTGGGCTGCAGCACGATGCGCTTGAGCTCCACGCTCTTGTGCGGGTTGCGACAGCCTTGCAGGATCACGAAGCCGGCGCGCTCGTAGCCGGCACCCGCTTCCACGATGAAGTGTCGGAAGTCCGGGAAGCGCACCGCGCCTTCGTGTTGCGGGCGTTCCCAGGGCGTGATGAAGGGCAGGTTCTGCGCATCGGTCTCCACCGCGATCACATCGTCGAGGTCGGAGAGCATGGTGGGGCGCAGGCGTACGCGGTCGAGCATGGGCCGATCGTACGCGCCGCGCGCGCTCACACGTCGACGTCCACCGCGTCGCCGTGAAGTTCCATCAGCTCGCGGCGCGCGGCGGCTTCGCCCTTGCCCATCAGCTTGACGAAGCTGCCTTCGGTGGCGGTGAAGTCGAGCTCGCCGTAGGCCACCGGCAGCAGGCGCCGCGTGTCGGGGTTGAGCGTGGTGTCCCACAGCTGCTCGGCACTCATCTCGCCCAGGCCCTTGAAGCGGCTGATGCTCCAGCTGTTCTCGCGTGCGCCTTCCTTGCGCAGCTTGTCGAGCGCGGCGGTGAGCTCGCCGTCGTCCAGCGCATACAGCTTGGCGGCCGGCTTCTTGCCGCGCGCCGGCGCGTCGATGCGGTACAGCGGCGGCTTGGCCACGTACACGTGGCCGCGCTCGATCAGCTTCGGGAAATGGCGGAAGAACAGGGTCAGCAGCAGCACCTGGATGTGCGAGCCGTCCACGTCGGCGTCCGAGAGGATGCAGATCTTGCCGTAGCGCAGCTGCGTGAGGTCGGGGTTGTCGCTGGCCCCGTGGGGATCCACGCCGATGGCCACCGAGATGTCGTGGATCTCGTTGTTGGCGAACAGGCGGTCGCGCTCCACCTCCCAGCTGTTGAGCACCTTGCCGCGCAGCGGCAGGATGGCCTGCGTCTCCTTGTCGCGGCCCATCTTGGCGCTGCCACCGGCCGAGTCGCCCTCCACCAGAAAGAGCTCGTTCAAGGCGGTGTCGCGGCTTTCGCAATCGGTGAGCTTGCCGGGCAGCACGGCCACACCGGAGCCCTTGCGCTTTTCCACCTTCTGGCTGGCGCGCTGGCGCGTCTGCGCCTGCTTGATCACCAGCTCCGCCAGCTTCTTGCCGTACTCCACATGCTGGTTCAGCCACAGCTCGAGCGCGGGCTTCACATAGGTGGTGACCAGGCGCAGCGCGTCGCGCGAGTTCAGGCGCTCCTTGGTCTGGCCCTGGAACTGCGGGTCCAGCACCTTGGCATTGAGCACGAAGCTGGCGCGCGAGAACACGTCGTCGGGCATCAGCTTCACGCCCTTGGGCAGCATCGAGTGCAGGTCGATGAAGCTCTTGATGGCGGCGAACAAGCCGTCCTTCAGGCCTGCCTCGTGGGTGCCGCCGGCCACGGTGGGAATCAGGTTGACGTAGCTTTCGCGCAGCGGCGCGCCGTCCTCGGTGAACGCCACGCACCAGGCCGCGCCCTCGCCTTCGGCGAAGTTCTCGGTTTCGCCCTCGGTGGCGAATCGATCGCCCTCGAACAGCGGGATCAGCGGGTCGGCCGCCAGGTTCTGCAGCAGGTAGTCACGCAGGCCGCCCTTGTAGAGCCACTGTTGCAGGTCGCCGCTCTTCTCGTTCTTCAGCGTCACCGTCACGCCGGGCATCAGCACTGCCTTGCTGCGCAGCAGGTGCATCAGCTCGGTCCTCGGCAGCTCGGTGCTCTCGAAGTACTTGGGGTCGGGCCACACGCGCACGGTGGTGCCCTGGCGGCGGTCGCCGGCCGCGGCCTTGCGCACCTGCAGCGGCTCGACCACGTCCCCGCCGCTGAATGCGATGGTGGCGACCTGGCCCTCGCGATAGACCGTGACATGCAGGCGCTTGGCCAGCGCGTTGGTGACGCTCACGCCCACGCCGTGCAGGCCGCCGGAGAAGCTGTAGGCACCGCCGGCGCCCTTGTCGAACTTGCCGCCGGCGTGCAGGCGCGTGTAGACGATCTCCACCACCGACACCTGTTCCTCGGGGTGCAGGCCGAACGGGATGCCGCGACCGTCGTCCTCCACGCTCACCGAGCCGTCGGCATGCTGGGTCACCGCGATCCGCTTGCCCTGGCCGGCCAGCGCCTCGTCGGCCGCGTTGTCGATCACCTCCTGCACCACGTGCAGCGGTGTGTCGGTGCGGGTGTACATGCCCGGGCGCTGCTTCACCGGCTCCAGGCCCTTGAGCACGCGGATCGAGGCTTCGCCGTAACTGCCCGGCGCATTCGTCTTGGTTGCCATGGCGGGGGATTCTAGGAGCCGACCGGCAGCGCCCTGCGGCGCCGCAACAACCGACTGCAAGCTTGCACGGCGGGCGCCCTGCGGACTTTTCCATTTGTGTCTAGAGTCGCGGCCATGAAGACCGCCGCCCCCCGCTTGTCGATGACCCAGGTGCTGATCTGCGGCGCCGCCATCGTGACCCTGTCCATGGGCATCCGACACGGCTTCGGGCTGTGGCTGCAGCCGGTGACGATGGCGCGCGGCTGGACCCGCGAGACTTTCGCGCTGGCCATCGCGGTGCAGAACCTGGCGTGGGGCGCCAGCGGGCCGTTTGCCGGCATGCTGGCCGACCGCTTCGGCGCGTTCCGGGTGCTGGTGGTCGGCAGCCTGCTGTATGCCGCAGGGCTGGTGCTGATGGCCTTGTCCACCTCGGGCCTGGCCTTCACCGGCAGTGCCGGCGTGTTGCTGGGCATGGCGCAGGCCGGCACCACCTACGCGGTGATCTATGGCGTGATCGGCCGCAACGTGGCGCCCGAGAAGCGCTCCTGGGCGATGGGCGTGGCCGCAGCGGCGGGCTCGTTCGGCCAGTTCCTCATGGTGCCGGTGGAAAACGGGCTGATCGGCCACATCGGCTGGCAGAGCGCACTGTTCGTGCTCGGCTGCGCGGCGCTGGCGATCATGCCGCTGGCCTTCGGCCTCAAGGAGCCCGCGCTCGCGTCCGGCGCCGGCAAGCCCCAGCAGAGCATCGGCGCCGCGCTGCGCGAGGCCTTCCACTACCGCAGCTTCCAGTTGCTGATGGCCGGCTACTTCGTCTGCGGCTTCCAGGTGGTGTTCATCGGCGTGCACATGCCGAGCTACCTGCGCGACAAGGGCTTCTCGCCCGACGTGGCCACCACGGCGCTGGCGCTCATCGGCCTGTTCAACGTGTTCGGCACCTATGCCGCCGGCACACTCGGACAGAAGCTGGCCAAGCGCCACATCCTGGCCACCATCTACCTGCTGCGCTCGGTGGCGATCGTGGCCTTCCTCACGCTGCCGCTGTCGCCGATGTCGGTGTATGTGTTCTCCGCGGTGATGGGCGTGCTGTGGCTGTCCACCGTGCCGCCGACGAACGCGGTGGTGGCCCAGATCTTCGGCGTGCAGTACATGTCGATGCTCGGCGGCTTCGTGTTCTTCAGCCACCAGATCGGCTCGTTCCTCGGCGTATGGCTGGGCGGCCGGCTGTACGACGCCACCGGCAGCTACGACATCGTGTGGTGGCTGGCGGTGGCTTTGGGCGTGTTCGCGGCGCTGGTGAACCTGCCGGTGCGCGAGGGCGCGATCGCCCGGCCGCAGGTGGCCGCGGCCTGACGCCATGCGCCGCAAGCAGATGCTCGGCTGGGGCCTCGCCTGCGTTGTGCTCGCGCTCGTGTTCGCCAGCTACCTGCAGCGCGACTTCGTGTTCAGCGTCGCCAATCAGGTGTGGTCCTGCTTCTGACCGCGCAGTGATCGTGCGACGATGCCGGGCATGAGCAGCAGCCCGGCCAAGGTCGTCGTCATCACCGGTGCGTCGGACGGCATCGGCGCCGAGATGGCGCGCCAGTGGGCCGCGCGCGATCGCGGCGCCCTCGCCCTGGTGCTCGGCGCCCGCAGCGTCGACAAGCTGGAGCAGGTGGCCGCCCAGTGCCGCACGCTCGGCGCCGCGACGCTGGCGCAGCGTTGCGACGTCACCGAGCCGGCCGACTGCCGGGCCCTGATCGACGCGGCCATCGCGGCCTTCGGACGCATCGACGTGCTGGTGAACAACGCCGGCATGTCGGCGCACGCGGCCTTCGAATCGGTGCCCGACCTGGCGTGGTACGAGCAGCTGATGCGCATCAACCACTGGGGCGCAGTGTGGTGCACCCAGGCCGCGCTGCCGCACCTGAAGGCCAGCCACGGCCGGCTCGTCGCCGTGTCCAGCCTGGCGGGGCTCATGGGTGTGCCGGGGCGCACGGCCTACAGCGCCACCAAGTTCGCGATGACCGGCTTCTTCGAAGCGCTGCGGGTGGAGCTGATCGGCTCCAGCGTCAGCGTGACCCTCGCCTACCCGGGCGTGGTGGCCACCCGCATCCGCTATCGCGGCTTCAACGCCGAGGGGCGTGCGGCCGGCGTCAGCGGGCTGGACGAGCGCGGCGCGATGAGCGTGGAAACTTGCGCCCGCCTGATCGTCGAGGGCACCGAGCGCCGCCAACGCGACATCGTGATGAGCGCCAAGGGCAAGCTCGGCCGCTGGCTCAAGCTGCTGGCGCCGCGCGTGGTCGACCGCATGGCACTGAAGGCGCTGAACCGCGAGGTGCACAAGCCGTGAATCAGGCCGTCGTGGAGGCCTCGCCCTGGGTGCGTCACTGGTCGCACCTGGTGCCCGCCGGCGCACTCGTGCTCGATGTGGCGTGCGGCAGCGGCCGGCACCTGCGCTGGTTCGCCGGGCGCGGGGCACGCGTGACGGGAGTCGATCGCGACACTCAAGCCGTGGCCCCGCTGCAGCCGCTGGGCGAGATCGTCGTCGCCGACATCGAGGCTGGCCCCTGGCCGTTCGCGGGGCGCGCCTTTGATGCGGTGGTGGTCACCAACTACCTGTGGCGTCCGTTGCTGCCTACGCTGGTGACCGCTGTCGCCCCCGGCGGACTGCTGCTGTACGAGACCTTCGCGGCCGGCAACGAAACCGTGGGGCGCCCGTCGCGGCCGGATTTCCTGCTGCAGCCGGGTGAGCTGCTGGCCGTGGCGCAGGGGGCGCTGCGGGTGCTGGCCTACGAAGACGGCTTCCTGCCCGAGCCCGCGCGTTTCGTGCAGCGCATCGCCGCGGTACGCGAGCGGCCTGCGGCCGGCTCACCACCGCGTTATCCGCTGCAGGGATAGCCCGGGCCGCCTCCAGGCCCCCCGCTAGAATCACCCGATTCCTCCCACGGAAAACGCATGGAACCCATTGTTGGCAGCATCGTCGCGCTGGTCACGCCGATGCACGAGGACGGCAGCGTCGACTACGACGCGCTGCGCCGCCTGATCGACTGGCACATCGCCGAAGGCACCGACTGCATCGGCGTGGTGGGCACCACGGGCGAGTCGCCCACGGTGTCCGTGGCAGAGCACCAGGAAATCATCCGCGTCGCCGTGGAGCACGCCAAGGGCCGCGTGCCGATCATGGCTGGCGCAGGCGCCAATTCCACCGCCGAGGCGATCGAGCTCACCAAGTTTGCCAAGGACGTGGGCGCCGACTGCAGCCTTCAGGTCGTGCCCTACTACAACAAGCCCACGCAGGAAGGCATCTACCGCCACTTCCGCACCATCGCCGAAAGCGTGGACCTCCCGGTGGTGCTGTACAACGTGCCCGGCCGCACCGTGGCGGACATGCTGCCCGAGACTGCGCTGCGGCTGGCCCGGGTGCCGGGCATCGTGGGCATCAAGGAGGCCACCGGCAACATCGACCGCGCCGCGTGGCTGATCAAGCAGGCGCCGCAGGGCTTCTCGATCTATTCCGGCGACGATCCCACCGCCATCGCCCTGATGCTGCTCGGCGGGCACGGCAACGTGAGCGTCACCGCCAACGTGGCGCCGCGCGCGATGCACGACCTGTGCAAGGCGGCGATCGCCGGCGACGCCAGGCGCGCGGTGCAGATCCACATGCAGTTGCTCGGCCTGCACAAGCAGCTGTTCGTCGAGCCCAACCCGATCCCGGTCAAGTGGGCACTGCATCGCATGGGCCGCATCGGCGGCACGCTGCGCTTGCCGCTGACGCCGCTGTCCGATTCCGCACAAGGCCCGCTGGAGCAGGCACTGCGCGACGCCGGCGTGCTGTGAGCCGATCGTCCTTGTTTTCTGACCCTGTTCAAGACGTGCCGCCCGCCCTTTGCGCGCGGCCGCTGGAGATGCGCAACGTGAACCGACTTCCCTCCGTCACCCCGGCACGTGCCGCCACGCTGGCCTTCGTCCTGATGTTGGCCGGCTGCTCCCTGATGGAGAGCTCCTCGTCGTCGGGTGACAGCACCATGGATTACCGCAGTGGCGCCACCAAGATCGCGCCGCTCGACGTGCCACCCGACCTCACTCAACTGCAGCGCGACAACCGGTTCCAGCCGCAGAGCGGCACCGTCAGCGCCAATCAGTTCCAGTCGCCCACGCCGGCCGGCGCCGCCTCCGCACCCGGTGTTCAACGCGTGGCCCCCCAGCAGGTCGGCGACGTGCACTTGGTGAAGGCCGGTGACAGCCGCTGGCTCGTCACCTCGCAAACGCCCGAACAGCTGTGGCCGCAACTGCGCACGTTCTGGGAGGAGCGCGGCTTCAAGCTCGCGGTCGACAGCCCCGAGACCGGCATGATGGAAACCACCTGGGCCGAGAACCGCGCCAAGATCCCGGACGACTTCATCCGCCGCACCATCGGCAAGGTGTTCGACAACGCCTTCTCTACCGGTGAACGCGACAAGTTCCGCACCCGCGTGGAGCGCACGCCCGAAGGTACCGAGATCTACATCAGCCACCAGGGCGTGCAAGAGGTGCTGAACGGCGACCAGACCACCGGCAACTACGTGTGGCAGCCTCGCCCGGTGGACCCGACGCTGGAGGGCGAGATGCTGTCGCGCCTCATGCTCAAGCTCGGCGCCAAGGAGCAGGAGGCGCGCGCCGCCACCGCGGCGGCGGCAGCGGCCAGCGGCGCACAGCCGGCCGGCCCGGTGCATGCCCGCCTGGTCGCCGGGCAGCCCGCGGCCACGCTGCAGGTGGACGAGCCGTTCGACCGCGCCTGGCGCCGCGTCGGGCTGGCGCTGGACCGCGCCGGCTTCACCGTCGAGGATCGCGACCGCGCCAACGGCCTGTACTACGTGCGCTATGCCGACCCCAAGATGGCGGGTCAGGACGAACCCGGCTTCTTCTCCCGCCTGTTCGGCGGCGACAAGAAGAGCGGCGCACCCGGCCGGTACCGCATCGAGGTCAAGCGCGGCGGCGGCGACAGCACGATGGTGTCGGTGCTCAACCCGCAAGGCCAGCCGGACAACACCGACGTGGCCCAGCGCATCGTCTCGCTGCTGGTCGACGACCTGAAGTAGGCCCGCACATGCTGAGGTTCTGCAGCCTCGGCAGCGGCAGCAGCGGCAACGCAACGCTGGTGGAGGCGCGCTCGGGTGCGCGCGCCGTGTGTGTGCTGATCGATTGCGGCCTCACGCTGCGCGAACTGGCAAAGCGCCTCGCCGAGCGTGGCTGCACGCCAGCCGACCTGAGCGCCGTGTTCGTGACGCACGAGCACAGCGACCACGTCGGCTGCGTCACGGCGCTGATGCGACGCCACGGCGTACCGGTGTGGATGAGCGAGGGCACCTGGCGCGGCTTTGCGCGGGAGCATGCACCCCCACCCGGGTTGCGCTTTGCGCGAGACGCCGAAGCAGTGCTGATCGACGACCTGGTGCAACTTCAGCCCTACACCGTACCGCACGACGCGCGCGAACCCTTGCAGCTGACCGTGGGCGACGGCCGCCATCGGCTGGGCGTGCTCACCGATGCCGGCATCGACACTCCGCGCATCGTGGCCGAGTTGCAGGGCTGCACCGCACTGCTGCTCGAGTGCAACCACGATCTGCAGTTGCTCGAGGCGAGCGACTATCCCACGTTCCTCAAGCGCCGCATCTCCGGGCCGCGCGGGCACTTGTCCAACCCTTGCGCCGCAAGCATCCTCGCGCGCTGCCGCCATGCCGGCTTGAAGCATGTGGTGGCTGCCCACCTGAGCGAACGCAACAACCGCCCGCAGCTGGCGGCCCAGACCCTGGCGGCCGTGCTCGGCACATCGGCGCACGAGGTGATGGTGGCCGATCCGGAATGCGGCAGTCCCTGGCTCGATCTGCACTGACAATCGGGCGGCCCAAGCGCCTACCGGGGGAACCATGAGCTACGACTACAGCTCCAGCAGCACCAAGCTGGAGATGCCCAACCCTTACCGAGTGCAGAACCAGCTGTTGTTCACCGCCGCCGCGGTCCTGTGCCTGAGCGGGTTGTGGTCCCTGTGGTCAAGCCGGCAGACGCTGGCACCGGTCCCGATCGTGGTGGGGCTGGCGCTGCTGTTTGCCGGCATCGTGGCCGCGGGCACCGCTGCCAAGCGGCTGCGCTTCTTCTTCGGCCGCGGCCGCCCGGTGTCGCTCGCGCCCGATCTGGCGCCTACAGTGGTCGGCACCTCGCCACAGGCCGGACTGCTGCAGAAGCTGTTGCGCGAGGGCGCACTCATCTATCCGGAGCCGTCGGGTGCCATCGATGGCGTTCTCTATCACTGGGTGCCGCGGCTGATCACCGCACCGCTGGCCATCCAGCAGCAGGCCCGGGTGGCGTTCTTCAACCTGGCTGCCCTGCTCGTTACCACGCTCAGCTTCGGCTTCGCCTGGGGCGTGTTCGGCACCGAAGTCACCCGCCCGTGGCTCAGCGCCGGCTACTTCCTGTTCGGCGCCCTGTTCCTGCTGCGTCCGCTGATCTCGTCGTCCACGGCGCGGCTGACCACCGCCTCGCTGGTGCTGCTGATCGCGCTGGCCATCGTCGGTCCCGCAGTGCTGGGAACGATCGCGCATCGCTTGCCCGCCGCCACCCACTGGTCGCTGGCGCCGCAGACGCTGATGATGCTGGTTTCGGGTCTGGTAGCCGTCACACTGATGTTGCTGGCCACGCTCGACCAGGTGCAGCAGCCGCCGGAAACGCAGACCAGCTCGGAACAGCTGCGCCTGTCGCTCAACGTGCCTCCCAGCCTGCTGCTGGACGAGTTGGAACGCCACCTGCAGGAGCAGTGGGTGGAGCGCATACCGAACCGGCGCTATGCGCGCGCCACTCCGTCGATTGATCCGGCGCTGCAAGCGGGGTCGTTTGCCGGCGAGCTGTTCGAGGAGACGCAGCCGATGCCGCTTGCCGGCTCCGCACCGCCCAGCTTTGCGCAGGCACTCGGCTCGAAGCGCCATCGCTGGCTGGCGGTACTCGACCTGTATGCCACCGGGCTGATGCTGCTGGCCGTGCTGTGCGCGCTAGTCTTCGCACGCCAGGCCGGGTTGTCCGGCGACAGCCCTGAACTCTCGTTGCGGCTGCTCGGTGCGTCGACGATCTTCATGCTGGTGGCCGCCTTCTGCCTGCGGTCCTCCAGCAAGTTGTGGGGCCGCTTCGACTTCGAGTCGGTACTCGTGTGGGTGGAAATGGGCGGCACCTACCAGACGGCCACCATGGGCACCGGCAACGCGCTGACGGCGCGCGTGCAAACGAGCAACCAGATCGTGCGCACCGAGTCGATGACCTTGCGCGTCTGGCGGGCGCGCATCGAGTCGGTGGTGTTCGGCAAGGACGGCCTGCGCCAGGTCACCGCCATGTTTTCGAGCGACGCGGAGACCAAGGCGCTGGCGCGCCATCTCGCAGAGTTCGGACGCTCGCGCGCCAGCCTGGTGGCACCCGAAAGCCAAGCCGATCTCGGCCGCATGCAGGCGCTGGCCGCCGCAGAACGCGCTCTTCATCCGGCCAGCGCCACGCCGGCGGCCCAATTGCAGAACCAGAGTTCGGCGGCTGCGCTGCTTGCCGGCGGATCGATACCGCCCGCGGTGTCCGCAGAAGCCGGAACGTCACAGGTGGACGCGTCGCCGTCGCGCTACTGCCCAGCCTGCGGACACAAGGCACATGCCGACGCCAGGTTCTGTGTCGAGTGCGGTGCCCGGCTGGGCGGCTGAGCGACATCCGCATGAAAAAAGCCGCCCGAAGGCGGCCTTGACGAGAGGCTTGCGGCGAACGCCGCAAGCACTCGTACGCTCACTGGCTTGCGGCAGACGCGGCAGCGGAGGCAGCTTCGGCAGCGCCGGAGGCGGCCATTTCGGCGCCAGAGGCGGCCGAGGCGGCAGCTTCAGGAGCAGGAGCCGGAGCAGCCACGGGCGCGGGAGCGGGGGCCGGAGCCTCTTCCTTCTTGCCACAGGCAGCCAGAGCAACGGACGCCACCAGGGCAGCCAACAGGAGCGACTTGTTCATACTTGTCCTCGAATGAAAGGTTCGACCAATTACCGGTAATTTTGGGGAACTGACACGTCTCTCAAACTGCCGAAGACCCGGTCAAGCCCCCTCTCCAAAAGACAGGGAAATCTCGAGCATTTCCATGCCTAACCGGCGATTATACGGTTCTTAGGGAAGTTACCTAGAGGCCTAGCGTGGTCGCAGCGAAGCCAGGCTCCGAGCGTTGCGAAATCGCGTCAAGCGTTGCGCGCAGCCGTTGCGCATCCGCGGGCAAGTCGGAAGCGCGACCGTTCCAGTGGGCGCGATCGAGCAACTCCACCGAGTTGCGTCCCGCCACCAGCACTGTCGGATGAGACGCGGGATCCAGTTCACTCGGCACGCGGCCATCGACGCAATTGCTCCAATCGCGATGCCAGCGCGCAAACCGCGGCTGCCGTCGCACCACCTCGTCGTAGTGCTGCGCCAGCATCCACAGACGACGATGCGGCTCAGCCCAGACGGACAAGGCCTCCACGACCTGGGATTCGTTGAGCGGCCACTCGGAAAAGTCGGGATCGCTGCACCAGATGGCACGCTCGCCATCGGCCAGCGCCTGCAGCAGGGTGTCGCGCAAGGCATCCATGAAGGCGCGACGACCGATCAGTGCTCGAGACATGGCCTCACCTTTCGTCCTGCAGCGGCCGCAGCCAACCGGCTTGCGACCAGTCGTGCACCAGCGCTCGTGCACCTTCGCTCAGGCACCCGAGATCACGTGCATCGAGCCGCCCACGGTCGGCGAGCCGGCGCATCAACCGTGCGTCGCGCCCCGCGGCGCGGAACGATTCCCCGTTGATGAACACATGGTGCTCGTCATACATCATCCGCGTGCGGCGATCGAGCGCCACCGCGTTGCCATCCGGGGCGGGGCCGGACTCGAACCACACCTGCGGCTTGGGCTCGGTCAGCACTTCGCCGAGTGCGCATGCCAGCGCGTCCGATGATTGCAGCAGCTCGCGCAATGCGACCTGCGCAAAGTGCCGCAGCGCGGCCGGCACCTCACCCGGCGCCGCGGTCGCGGGTTGGTGAGGGTCGCGATACAAGCGCTGCGGCGCATCTGGGTCCTGCATATCGGCCAGCCGCTGGACCAGTTCACGCGCCAGCGCCGCACGCTCCGGTACGCGAAAGCCGATCGAGCAGGTCATGCAATCGCCCTCGGCCACACCGTCGTGCCCCCAGAGTGGCGGCAAATACAGCATGTCACCCGGCTCCAGCAGCCACTCTTGTTCGGCCTTGAAATTCGCCAGTTGCTTCAACGGCACGCCTTCCACCCACACGGGCTCAGGCACACGGCCCACTCGCCAGCGCCGGCGGCCTTGCACTTGCAGCAGAAACACGTCGTAGGAGTCCAGGTGCGGCCCGACGCCGCCACCATCGCTGGCGTACGACACCATCAGATCATCAAGGCGTGCCTGCGGCACGAAGCGAAAGCGCGACAACATCTCGTGCGCGGCCGGCACGTGAAGGTCCAGCCCCTGCACCAGCAGCGTCCAGCCGGGCTGCTTGAGCGGCGGCAGGGCACTGCGCGGCAGCGGGCCGTGTCGCAGCGTCCAGCCGGTGTCGCTGCGCCGGATCAGGCGCGACTCCACGTCATCGCGCGCGGCCAGTGCAAACAGCTCGGCGCGTGGCAAGGGCGGCACCACATCCGGCACGCCCTGCCGAACGAGAAGCGGCTTCTTCTGCCAGTGCCTGCGCATGAACGCCTGTGGCGACAGGCCGCCGAGCAGGTCGCAAGGTGTATCGATGTCCATGCAAGGATTGTCGACGCGACATCGGCCCCAGAGCCCTGTGCGATCATGCCGTGATGTTGATTCAAGCCCCTTGCGTGGTCAGCCTGACCTGGGAATTGTCGGACGCCCAGGGCCGGCCGATCGACGAACTGAAGGAACCGGTGGAGTTCTTTTTCGGCGGTGACGACCTGCTGCCGAAGGTCGAGGAAGCGCTCGACGGCCAGGAGGCCGGATACGAAGTGTTCCTGCACCTGGAACCTGAAAGCGCGTTCGGTGACTACGACTCCGAACTCGTCTGCTTCGAGGACCGCTCACTGTTCCCGGAAGAGGTGTCACCCGGCATGCAGTTCGAGGGCCTGCCCGAAGGCAGCGTCACACCCGACATGCCCGAAGACGCGATCTACACCGTTACCGAGGTGTACGAGACGCATGTCGTGCTTGACGGCAACCATCCGCTGGCCGGCATCGCATTGCGCCTGCACGTAAAGGTGCGCGACGTGCGCGAAGCCACGGACGCCGAAGTGGAAGCACGCAGCGTCGGCGACGCTGGCATCACCGTGTTGAATGCGATGCCACCGAACGAGAACATGCACTGAGCAGGCGCGCCCCGCCTCAATGCTTGCCGGTTGATCCGAATCCGCCTTCGCCGCGTGTGGTGGCCTCGAACTCCGGCACTTGCCTGAAGCGTGCCTGCACCACGGGCACGATCACCAGTTGCGCGATGCGTTCCATCGGCTGCACGGTGAATGCGGCGCTGCCGCGGTTCCAGCAACTCACCATCAGCGGCCCCTGGTAGTCGCTGTCAATCAGGCCCACCAGATTGCCAAGCACGATGCCGTGCTTGTGCCCCAGGCCCGAGCGCGGCAGGATCATCGCGGCCAGTCCCGGGTCGCCGATGTGGATGGCCAGGCCGGTGGGAATCAGTTGGGCTTGGCCCGGCTGCAGCACCAGCGGCGCATCCAGGCAGGCGCGCAGGTCGAGGCCGGCGCTGCCGGGCGTCGCGTACTCGGGCATCTGCTCGGCCATGCGCGGGTCGAGCACTTTCACGTCAATTGTCGTCATCGGGCAGTGTGGGGCAGGCGCTGCGCGATCTCGCGCACGAGTTCGCGAGCAAGCGCGCGTTTGCTGTCGGTGGGAATTTCGCGCTGGCCGTGGGCATCGACCAGCAGCAGCGCATTGTCATCGCGGCCGAACGTGGCCGGGCCGAGGTTGCCAACGATCAAGGGCACCTTTTTGCGTTCGAGCTTGTCGCGTGCATGGCGCGCCAAGTCGTGGCTCTCGGCAGCGAAGCCGACGCAATAGGGCGCAGCGGGCAACCGCGCCACCGCCGCGAGGATGTCGGCGTTCTCGGTCAGGTCGATGCCGGGCACCGAGCCCCTGCCGTCCTTCTTGATCTTGCGCTCGCTGGCGGCCACGGGCCGCCAGTCGGCCACGGCGGCGGTGGCCACGAACACATCGTGCGCCGGCGCCAGCGGCAATACAGCGTCGTGCATCTGCTGCGCGCTGCGCACGTCGATGCGACGCACCCCTGCCGGCGTGGGCAGGTGCACGGGGCCGGCGACCAGCGTCACTTCAGCGCCGGCCTCCTGCGCGGCACGGGCGATGGCGAAACCCATCTTGCCGCTGGACAGGTTCGTGATGCCTCGCACCGGGTCGATCGCTTCGAACGTGGGCCCGGCGGTGATCAGCACGCGCTTGCCGGACAGCAGCTTGGGCTGGAAGAACGCGATCACCGCGTCGCGAAGCTCCCGGGGCTCCAGCATGCGGCCGTCGCCGATCTCGCCGCAGGCCTGATCGCCGGCAGCGGGCCCCAGCAGCACCGCGCCGTCGGCGCGCACCTGCGCCACGTTGCGCTGCGTGGCGGGGTGAGCCCACATCTCCCGATTCATCGCGGGCGCGAGCAGCAGGGGGCAGCGCTCGATCGGCCGCGCCAGGCACAGCAGGCTGAGGATCTCGTCGGCCCGGCCCTGTGCCAACTTGGCGATGAAGTCGGCGCTGGCAGGCGCCACGAGCACGGCGTCGGCCTCGCGCGTCAGGTTGATGTGCGGCATGTTGTTGGGCGCACGGGCGTCCCACTGGTCCAGCACCACCGGCCGGTTGGAGAGCGCCTGCAGAGTCACCGCGGTGATGAAGCGCGCCGCCGCCTCGGTCATCACCACCTGCACTTCCGCGCCGGCCTTGATCAACTCGCGCGTCAGCTCCGCGGCCTTGTAGCAAGCGATGCCGCCCGACAGCCCCAACACCAGGCGCTTGCCCCGCAATTCGATCGCATCATCCATGGCCGGCACTGTAGCGGAGCGAGGCAAAGAGCTTGTGGATCTGTCCGGACAGGCTGTTCTGATGCCCATCAAGATCCGCTTAGATAGATTTTTCAGATTCTTAACCGCGGTTCGACCTGAGGGAGAATATGAGGGTTTACCACCCTCCTCTGCCCTGCGATGTCCACCCTCGGCACCGAACGCGTCCTGCATGTGCACCACTGGAACGACACCCTGTTCTCGTTCCGCACCACGCGCGACCCGGCACTGCGCTTTCACAACGGGCACTTCGTGATGATCGGGCTGCCGGTCAACGGCAAGCCGCTGCTGCGCGCGTACAGCGTGGCCAGCGCCAACCATGAGGAGCACCTGGAGTTCCTGAGCATCAAGGTGCCCGACGGCCCGCTCACCTCGCGCCTGCAGCACCTGAAGGTGGGCGACGAGATCATCGTCGGGCGCAAGCCGGTAGGCACGCTTGTCGTCGACGACCTCAAGCCCGGCAAGCACCTGTATCTGCTGGCCACCGGCACCGGGCTGGCACCGTTCATGAGCATCATCAAGGATCCCGAGGTGTACGAGCGCTTCGAGAAGGTGGTGCTGGTGCACGGCGTGCGCACGGTCAGCGAGCTGGCGTACTCGGAGTACATCCAGCGGGAGTTGCCCGAGCATGAGTTCCTGGGCGAGATGCTCAAGGACAAGCTGCTGTACTACCCGACGGTGACGCGCGAGCCGTTCCGCAACCGGGGGCGCCTGACCGATCTGCTGCAAACGGCCAAGCTGACCGACGACATCGGGCTGCCGGCGCTGAACCCCGAGACCGACCGGGCGATGATCTGTGGCAACCAGGCGATGCTGGACGACTGCTGCAAGCTGCTGGATGCCAGCGGCTTTGCGATCAGCCCGCGCCAGGGCGAGCCGGGCGACTACGTGATCGAACGCGCGTTCGTCGAGAAGTGAACCCGGGGGCCGCAAGGCCCTTTCTTCATAGCGGGCGCCAGAAGCGGCCCATCTCCTTGAAATTGAAGATCACCCGGTCGGCACGACCGTAGACCTCGCGCTCCGGCAGGAAGCCGTAAACGCGAGAGTCTGCCGAGTTGTCGCGGTTGTCGCCGAGCACCAGCAACTGCCCTGGCGGCACCGTGCAGTGCCAGGCATCGGGCGCGTCCTGCTCGCACAGCGGCGCGCCCACGGCCATCGGCAGGCGGCCGGCGAGGGCCGGGTTCATCTTGATCAGATGTTCGCGGCCGGCCACACGCTCGCGCAGCAGCCACTGGCCCATGTCGTCGAGGCGCTGGCCGCGCTGCACCGCCTGGACCTCCAGCGGTGCGCCGTTGACCGCAGCGCTGTCGCGCTCGAAACGCACCTCGTCGCCGGGCAGCCCGATCACGCGCTTGACCCAGAACTCGGAGGCGTCGCCCCAGGAGCGGAACACCACCACGTCGCCGCGCTGCGGCTCGCCCATGGGCAACGCGGTGTTGGTGAACGGCAGGCGCGGGCCATAGGCGAGATGGTTGATCAGCAACCGGTCGCCCACGCGCACGGTGGGCTCCATCGAGCCGGTCGGCACGACCATCCAGTCGGCCAGCGCCACCCGGCAGCCGAAGACGAGCGCGATCACGGCGAAGAACTCGGCCCCCCAGGTGACCCACCAGGGTTTGGGGGCGCCCTTATGACTGCGGCGCCACCGCCACGCCGCGGAGAGCAGCCCCGTCAACAGCGCCAGCAGCGCCAAGCCCTCGTTGAGTGCGAATCCGATTCTCATGGGCTCATTGTCGGGCGCCGGTCGCGCCATTTGCGCGCCTGCGGCTGCCATTCATGCAGCGCCTTCCGCAGTTCGCCTGCGTTTCATTGGTTGGCGCTGCGCATGTCCTTCACAAGGCCGCGTGCCAGCCAGGCCAGCCCGAGAACGGACGCTGCGAGCACCGCCCACAGCAGCCAGCGCCGCCGCTCAGCCGGGCCGGCATGGCGCCAGGCGTCGCGCCACGACGGCGGCGCGGCCCGCTGCGGCCGCAACGCACCGAGTGTGGCCACCGGCAGACGCATTTCGTCGTCGGCCTTGTAGCCCGGGAGCAAGGCGGCCACCGGCAAGCTGGCGTCGGCCGCGTGTGCGCGCCCCACCGCCAGCAGCAGCGGCGCCGGTGCACGCGCCGCGAAGGCCAGCCACGCCTGCGACCACTGCAACTCGGCCTGCAAGGCAGGTACGTTCAACCCCGGGCTCGCCGGGTCGAGGCGCAAGCGCCACTCGCGCGCCGCAGGCGCAGCCACGTCGAATGCCGGTGCGACCAGTTCGCGGCCTTCGCGAGTGAGGCGGTACACGGTATGCGGGCCTTCGGTGTGCCAGGCGGCGGCAGGGCTGTCGCGCCAGTCCAGCCACAGCACAGCCACGCTGTTCGCCTGCGGCAAGCTCACCTGCAGCCGGCGCACGGGCAGCGGCGCGCCCAGGTCGAGCTGCCATGCGGCCTCGTCGCCCGCGGTGCGCTCGAAGCGCAGCAGCGCACTGTCGACCGGCGCTGCCGGTCTGTGCCGCCACTCGGCCTTCACGCCGCGCAGCGGCAGGGGCGGGTCGGTGCGCAGGCGCAGGTACTTCAGGCGTGGCTGGCTATCGTCGAGAACCAGGCGGTTCTGCAGCACGGAGGCTTTGCCGCCGGCGTCGAGATCCACCAAAGTGGCCCGCGACAGCGGCTGCCAGCGCACGAAGTCGTCACTGCCCTCGAGCACCGCGGCGCTGCTCAGGCCGGTGTCGCGATGGTCCCACTGCAGCGCGAGCGCCGACAAGCGCTCGTCATCGTCATGGGCGGAGGCGTCGATCAGCCATTCGCGCGTGGGTACGCCGCTGGAAACGCGCGGCGCGCCGTTGATGTGCACCACCGCGCCGGCGGCGTCCACCTGCACATGCAGCGCTCCCTTGCCCTGCGCGGGCTGCCGCAGCTGCGGCCACACGAACCAGGGCAAGGCCGCTTCGCGCGACACACTTGCGCTGTGCGCCGGCAGCACGGCGAACGGCAGGCCCTCGCCCTGCGCATTGAACACGCGCAGGTCGGCGAGGCCGCTGCTGCGCGACGCCTGCAGCACCTGCAGCGGCAGGTGCAGGCGTTGCAGCCCCTCGGGCGCCGCGGAGACGATCTCGGCCACCGCGGCATAGTCGGCCGGCGATTCCTCGGCATGGCAGGCGCCTGCAGCAGCGAGCGTCGCGACCAGCAGCAGCGCCTTCACGCCTGCCCCTCGCGCATCCGTGCTGCCGGCGGCATGGGCGACACATAGCCGATCACGAGCATGAGCACGCCCACGCCCAGGAAAGACACGATGCGCTCCAGCGTGCCGATGCTCGACAGGTCGACGAAGAAGAGCTTGACCACCACCACGGCGAGCAGCCCGGCGCCGGCCAGCCACACCACGCGGGCCAGGGGCGGCGCGGCGCGGCGCGTGGCGATCAGCATCGCTAGCAGCGCCAGCGTGGTCCACAGGATCGTGAAGCCGGTCTGCACCACGCCATTGTGCAAGCCGCCGTCCAGCCACATGGGCGTGCCCGCCCAGTGGTGCAGTGTGCGCACCAGCATGCCGTTGAGCCAGACGAAGCCCACCGCCGCACCGACCAGCAGCAGTGGCCGTGCTGCGACCAGCGTGCAGCGCCGCAGATGAACGGCATACAGCAGCGCCAACAGGTGGCCCAGATCCACCGGGTTCAGTAGCGGCACGTAGGGCAGCGGCTGCATGGAGCCGTCGACCAGCGCATCCACCGCCAGCGACCAGAGCGCCAGCAGCACCAGCCAAGGCAGCAGCAGGCCAAGGCACCACGCCCGCAAATGCGCCGAGGTGGGCCAGCTGCGGCGCTGCGCCTGCCGCGCCAGCCACCACGCAATGAGCGTCGGCAGCGCGATCGCCGCCAGTGGCGTCCAGGCCTCGTGATGGGCGATCGCGTGACCGGCCGATGCGTAGCTCTGCGCGCCCGCCTGCGCCAACGCATACCAGCCGAGCAGCAGATGCTCCGCACCCCAACTGCGCCGCAGCGCCCAGGGCCCGCCGCCCTGCAGGCGGCGCTGCAACCAGCCGCCGGCACCCAGCACGGCCAACGCCTCCGCCCAGCCCCAGTGCTCGAAGAAGCGGCGGTATAGCGGCTCACCCCACAGCGGCAGCAGTTGCGCCGCCGACAGCAGCGCGGCCGCGGCCAGCAGCAACCGCGCCGGCACGCCGAGCTCCGGCCAGCGCCAGCGCACCGCGCCCAGCTCCAGTGCGACGGCCGTGGCCACCCACAGCAGCGCGGCGCGCCACGCCTCGTCGAGGGCCGGCGCATCCACGCGGCGCCATTCCAGCCACAGCCCGGCCAGGCCTTGCAGCACGCCGAGCGCAAGCATCAAGGCTTGCAGCAGGGGCAGTGTTGGCGCCAGCAGCGCGGCAGCGCTGCCTCTCGTCTTCAACAGGCGCGCCGAGAACAGCGCGGACGCACTCAACAGCAGTGCGCCCAGCAGATGCGCGTTGAACCCGAGCGGCAGATCGAATTCGCGTGGACGACTCCAGAACGCGAACGCCGCCGCCAGTTGCAGCAGCAGCGCCATCGCCGCAGCCCAGCCGCGCTGCTGTCGCAACGCGATCCACAGGATGCCGGCCCCCTGCACCGCCCAGGCCGCGCCGGTCCAGCGCGCGTCGAGCGCCAGCGGGGTGACCAGCACCAGGAAGATCAGGCCCAGCGCCAACAGCCCTTCCGTGAGCAGCCGCAGCCGAGTCCCGGCATGGCGCCACAGCCAGCGCCCCAGCAGCAGGTAGATGCCGGACAGCGCCGCGCTCGACAGCGCCAGCCCGTACGGCAGGTGCTTGACGATGCCCGCCTGCAGACCGAACGCCACGATCGGCAGGCCGAACAGCAGCCCGCCATCCACATAGCGCAGGCGTGCCTCGTCCTGCGCCACAACCAGCTGCCGGCTGTACTGCACGCACACGAACAGGTACAGCGCAAAGTGCAGCACCAGGAACAGCTCGGTGCTCGCAAACAGCGCGGGCTGATAGTTGCGCAATCCCCAGGCGGTGCCGATGACGAAGGTGAAACCGAAGCCGATCAGGTTGAGCAGCTTCCACGCCTGGCGCGACGCGATCCAGGCGATACCGAGGTTGAGCACGAGGTAGTAGCTGAACAGCGCAATGTGGCTGCCCTGGCCGGTGGAGGTGAGCACTGGCGCCAGGAAGCCGCCGCTGAAGGCCAGCAGGGCCAAGGGCAGCGCGTTCTGCAGCAGCGCGAACATCGCGGTCAGCACCGACAGCGCGGCCAGCAACCCGAAGGCCAGCGGCGCGGGCAGCAGCGCATACAGGCGAAGCGCCGCGAAGATCACCAGGTACAGCACGCCGATGCCGCCGCCCTGCAGGCTCAGGCCGTAGCCGGGGCGCGACTTGCGCAGCCGCCAGCCGATGCCCCACATCACCGTCGCGCCCAGCGCCACGCCGGCCAGCCGCAGCTCGATCGGCAGCGCCGCATGCTCGGCGGCAAAGCGCAACAGGAACGCGACACCGATGAACAGGATCACGACACCGACGCGCACGATCGTGTTGCCGCCGCGGAACCAGGCGAGCACCGACGCCGCGATCGAGCTGGTGACGCGGGTGGACTGCTCGTCTGCCGTGTCGACCGCCAGTACCGGGGCGGGCGTGGGCACAGTGTCGGGCGCGAAGCCGTCGTCGCGCGAGGGCAGCGGTACAGCGGCGGTCTCAGGGGCCGCGAGTGGCGCTGGCAGCTCAGCCGCCGCCGGCGGCGCAGCAGCCTGCAGCGAACGCAATTGCGCTTCCAACTTGGCCAGGCGGGCCTGCAGCTGCACCAGCCAGGCGCCGATGGCACCGCAGATGATGAGCAGGCCCAGGCCACGTTCGCCAAGGCCTTCTCCCACGGCGATGCCCACGAGCACCGCGATCAGCAGCATCACCCACGACATCGAGGCCTCCTCCCGAAAGCCGTTGTTGGCGGGGGCGACTTTAGTGCACGACCTGCTACACGCGCTCGGCCACCCAGCCCTGCACCGACGCCAGCGCGCCGGGCAGCTTGCCGGCGTCGGTACCGCCGGCCATCGCCATGTCGGGCTTGCCGCCGCCCTTTCCGCCCACCTGCTGCGCGACGAAGTTGACCAACTCGCCGGCCTTCACCTTCGCCATCGCGTCGGCCGTGACGCCGGCCGCCAGCTGCACCTTGCCGCCGTCCACCGCAGCCAGCACGATGGCCGCGCTCTTGAGCTTGTCCTTCAGCTTGTCCAGCGTTTCGCGCAGCGACTTCGCATCGGCGCCGGCCAGCGTGGCGGCCAGCACCTTCAGGCCCTTCACGTCGACCGCCTGCGCGAGCAACTCGTCGCCTTGCGACGAGGCGAGCCTGCTCTTCAGCGCGGTGACTTCCTTCTCCAGCGCGCGCACCTGGTCGAGCACCTGGCCCAACCGGCTGCCGAGCTCGGCCGGAGCCACCTTCAACGAGCCCGCCGCCTGGTCCACCGTGGACTCCAGCGACTGCAGATAGGCCAGCGCATTGGCGCCCGTCACCGCCTCGACGCGACGCACGCCGGCGGCCACGCCGCTCTCGGCCACGATCTTGAACAGGCCGATGTCGCCGGTGCGCTGCACGTGCGTGCCGCCGCACAGCTCGCGGCTGGAACCGATGTCGAGCACGCGCACCACGTCACCGTACTTCTCGCCGAACAGCATCATCGCGCCGACCTTTTGCGCCTCGTCGATCGGCATCACGCGCGCCTGTGTGGGCACGTTGGCCAGGATCTCGGCGTTGACGATCGCCTCCACCTTGCGGATCTGCTCGGCCGTGAGCGGCGCGTTGTGCGCGAAGTCGAAGCGTGTGCGCTCGGCATTCACCAGCGAGCCCTTCTGCTGCACATGGCCGCCCAGCACCTCGCGCAGCGCCTTGTGCATCAGGTGCGTGGCGCTGTGGTTGCGCACCGTTTGCGCGCGCTGCTCGGCGTCCACACGCGCATTGAGCGCGTCGCCGACCTGGATGCGGCCTTCCACCACGCGGCCGTGGTGGCCGAACACGTCGGCCTGGATCTTCTGCGTGTCCTCCACCAGGAAGCGGCTGGTGTTGTTGCGCAGTTCGCCGGTGTCGCCCACCTGGCCGCCGCTTTCGGCATAGAACGGCGTGTGGTCGAGCACGACCACCGCGTCGTCGCCCGCAGCCGCCTGCTGCACTGCCGTGCCGTCGACGTAGATGGCGGTGACGGTGGCGGTGTCGTGCACCAGCGCGTCATAGCCGTGGAAGGTGGTGGGCGCGCCGCTGTACTCCAGGCCCTGCGCCATCTTGAACTTGCCCGCGGCCTGGGCCTCCCGGCGCTGCCGCTGCATCGCTGCATCGAAGCCCGCCTGGTCGACCGTCACGCCGCGCTCGCGGCACACGTCGGCGGTGAGGTCGATCGGGAAACCGTAGGTGTCGTGCAGCTTGAACGCCGTTTCGCCGTCGATCTGCTTCGCGCCACTGGCCAGCGCGCGATCGAGGATCTCCATGCCGTGGGCGATGGTGCGGAAGAAGCCTTCCTCCTCCTGCTTCAGCACGTCGATCACGCGCTGCGCGTTCTGGCGCAGCTCGGAGTAGGCCTCACCCATCTCGGCCACCAGGGCGGGCACGATGTTGTGGAAGAACGGCTTGCGCGCGCCCAGCTTGTAGCCGTGACGGATGGCGCGGCGGGCAATGCGGCGCAGCACGTAGCCGCGGCCGGCGTTGCTCGGGATCACGCCGTCGACGATCGTGAAGGTGCAGGCGCGGATGTGGTCGGCGATCACCTTCAGCGACGGCGATTCCTTGTCGCAATCGCCTGCGCCCGCCACGTCCACCGCCTTCTTGGCAGCGGCCAGCAGGTGCACGAACAGGTCGATCTCGTAGTTCGAGTGCACGTGCTGCAGCACCGCGGTGATGCGCTCCAGCCCCATGCCGGTGTCCACGCTCGGCTTGGGCAGCTTGTGCATCACGCCCGCTTCGTCGCGGTTGAACTGCATGAACACGTTGTTCCAGATCTCGATGTAGCGGTCGCCGTCTTCCTCGGGCGAGCCCGGCGGGCCGCCGGGGATCTCGGGGCCGTGGTCGTAGAAGATCTCGGTGCACGGGCCGCACGGGCCGGTGTCGCCCA
>CAMLIZ010000053.1 GCA_946480245.1 uncultured Pseudomonadota bacterium | reverse complement strand
ACGGCTTCGTCTCCGGTGCGATGTTCCTGGCCATCGGCGTGCTGTACGACCGCGTGCATTCGCGCGAGATCGCGGCCTACGGGGGCGTCGTGAACACGATGCCGAAGTTCGCCGCGTTCGCGCTGCTGTTCGCGATGGCCAATTGCGGCCTGCCAGGCACCGGCGGTTTCGTCGGCGAGTGGATGGTGATCCTGGGCACCGTGAAGGCCAATTTCTGGCTGGCGGCCATCGCGGCCACCACGCTGATCTTTGGCGCGGCGTACACGTTGTGGATGTACAAGCGCGTGTACTTCGGCGAAGTGCGCAACGACAACGTGCGCAGCTTGAAGGACCTCAACGCGCGTGAGTTCTCGATGTTGGCGCTCCTGGCCGTCGCCGTGCTGTGGATGGGCCTGTATCCCAAACCCTTCACCGACGTAATGCATACCTCGGTGACCGAACTGCTCAAGCACGTGGCCGTCTCCAAGCTGCCCGGGTGACCCGATGATGAACTCGTTGAACTGGGGGGTGATCAGCCCCGAGATCCTGCTGCTGGTGATGGCCTGCGTGGTGGCGCTGGCGGACCTGTTCGTCACGCATCCCCTGCGGCGGCCAACCTATTGGCTGACGCAGCTTTCGCTGCTGGCGGTGGCCTGGCTTCACTGGTCCAACTACGACGCCAGTGGCACGCTGTATGCCATGCAGGGCATGGTGGTGAGCGATCCGATGGGCCACCTGCTCGCGCTGTTCTCTACGCTGGCGGTGATGGTGACGCTGGCCTATGCCCAGCCCTACATCGCGTCGCGCGACCTGTTGAAGGGCGAGTTCTTCAGTCTGTCGATGTTCGCGCTGCTGGGCATCTCGGTGATGATCGCGGCCAACAACTTCCTCGTGGTGTACCTGGGCCTCGAGCTGATGAGCCTGTCCAGCTACGCGCTAGTGGCGATGCGCCGCGATCATGCCGTGTCCACCGAGGCGGCGATGAAGTACTTCGTGCTCGGCGCGCTGGCTTCCGGCTTCCTGCTGTACGGCCTGAGCATGATGTACGGCGCCACGGGCTCGCTCGACATCCCGCGCGTGTTCGCGGTCATCACGACCGGCACGCCCAACACGCAGGTGCTGGTGTTTGCCGTGGTGTTCATCGTGGCCGGCCTGGGCTTCAAGCTCGGCGCGGCGCCGTTCCACATGTGGATCCCGGATGTTTACCACGGAGCGCCCACCGCGGTGACCCTGCTGATCGCCGGTGCACCCAAGATCGCCGCCTTCGCCATCACGATCCGGCTGCTGGTGGAGGGCATGATCGGCCTGGGTCAGGACTGGCAGCAGATGCTGATCGTGCTGGCTGTGGCGTCGCTGGTCATCGGCAACCTCGCCGCGATCGCGCAGACCAACCTGAAGCGCCTGCTGGCCTATTCCACGATCGGGCAGATGGGCTTCATGATCCTGGGCTTCACGCCCACCGTGGTGTCGCTGAACACGATCTCGGCCGCCAACGGCTACAGCTCGTCGATGTTCTACCTGGTCACCTACGTGCTCACCACGCTGGGCACCTTCGGCTTGATCATGGTGATGTCGCGCCAGGGCTTCGAGGCCGACGAAATCCAGGATCTGGCGGGCCTCGCCAAGCGCAGCCCATGGCTCGCCGGCGTGATGGCGGTGTTCATGTTCTCGCTGGCGGGCATTCCGCCGACGGTGGGGTTCTACGCCAAGCTGGCGGTGTTGCAGGCGCTGATCACCACCAACCTCATCGGCTACATCTGGCTGGCGGTGGTGGCGGTGCTGCTGTCTCTCGTGGCAGCCTACTACTACCTGCGCATCGTGAAGGTGATGTATTTCGATGCGCCGGTGGATGCGGCGCCGGTGGTCGGCGCACCCGGTGCCAACGCGTTGCTCGGGCTCAATGGCGCGGCGGTGCTCGTGCTGGGGCTGCTGCCCGGGGGCCTGATGGCCGTGTGCCGCGACGCCATCGTGCGCGCATTGACCACCTGATGTGCCCGGCCGATGTCGCACGGCCCGCAGGTCTGGTTGGTGCTGCTGGTGGGGCTCGTCGCTGCCAACCTGCCGTTCCTCAGCCAGCGCGTGCTGATCATCGGGCCGCGGCCGGCGCACAAGTCCTTTGGCTGGCGATTGGTCGAATGGCTGCTGATGGGCCTGCTCACGCTGGCACTGGGTTTGCTGCTCGAGGCCCGGCTCGGCCAGTTGCAGGCGCAGGGGTGGGAGTTCTATGCCGCTTTCGCGTGCCTGTTCGCCACCTTCGCATTCCCGGGCTTCGTCTGGCGCCAGTTGCGCCGTCGCCATGTCTGACGACCTTCACCTGATCGAGTCGACGCTGCACACCCAGCAACTGCTGCGGGGCAATTTCCTCGACGTGCGCCTCGACACGGTGCGGCTGCCTGCCGGCGACACCGCCACGCGCGAGTACATCGTGCATCCCGGCGCGGTGATGGTCGTGCCGCTGCTGGACGACGGGCGGCTCGTGATGGAGCGGCAATACCGCTGCCCGCTGCAGCAGGTGCTGCTGGAGTTCCCGGCAGGCAAGAAGGATCCGGGCGAAGACCCGAAGACCTGCGCCATCCGCGAGCTCGCCGAGGAAACCGGCTACCGCGCCGCCGAATGGGCGCGTGCATGCGTGATCCACAACGCTCCGGCCTACTCCACCGAGGGCATCGAGATCTGGTTTGCGCGGGGCTTGAGGGAAGGCCAGGCGCAGCTCGATCATGGCGAACACATCGAGGTCGTGCCGATGCATCAGGCCGAGCTCGACGCCCTGGCCTCGCGTGGCGAGCTCACCGACGCGAAGACCTTGATCGGCCTGCTGTGGCTGGCCCGCTGGCGCGCCGGTACATGGCCCTTGCAGTGGCAGCCCGCCTGAAGATCAGGCCGCCGCTGCCGATACAGCCATCATGAAGGTCCTGGACCTGCGCTGTTCCAACGGGCATCCGTTCGAGGGCTGGTTCGCCTCCGAGGAGGACTACCAATCGCAGAACGGCCGCGGCCTCGTCGAATGTCCTCTGTGTGCGGATCGGGTAGTGAGCCGCACGCCGAGCGCCCCGCGGCTCAACCTGTCCGGCGCGCGCGAGCCGCAGGCCTCTGCGCAGGCGCCAGCAGCCGCGCAGGTGCCTGAACCCCACGCGCTGTGGCTTCAGGCCGTACGCCACGTGATGGCGCACACCGAGGACGTCGGCACACGCTTCGCGGAGGAAGCGCGCCGCATCCACTACGGTGAAGCGCAGGAGCGCGCGATCCGGGGCCAAGCGACGCCGGAGGAAGCACGTTCGCTTGTTGACGAAGGTATCGAGGTGGCGGCGCTTCCCGTGCCCGATGCCCTGAAAACCCCGCTCCAGTAGCGCCGACCATCGCGCGATGGGCGCGCGGCCGGCCTACCACACCTGCGCAGCCTGCTCCCCCGCGCTTAGGGGGTTTCACCCGGCCACCGCGTGATCGATTCACGTTTTCGTTCCGCCTCTTGATGCGGGGTGCGGTCGGCCCTGCACAACGGCGTTTCAATTCGATACAGTCGCGCCGCGATCGCTCGCACACACAACAACACAGGCAGGGAGCAGCGGGCAGCACCGCGTCGACTCGACGGGGTGAGGCTTGCGCGCGGCGCGCTTCACGGCGGCGCCTTTCCCCAACCCTGGTCGAACCCGGCATTGGCGCATCGTGCGTTCAGGCGGGGGCGACGTGTGCCGACGAGGACCCCCTTGGAAACTTCGAGCAACGCGGATCTGCGCGTCTCGGCGGAGCCTGCCGCCAACGCAGTTGCGCTGGAGGCGGCGGACGTGGTGATCTCGTACCTCGAGCGTCTCGGCGTCGAGTTCGTGTTCGGCGTGCCGGGTGGCGCGATCGAGCCGCTGTACAACGCGCTCGCCCGCAGCGGGCGGCGCGGCGGACCGAAGGCCGTTGTGGCGCGCCACGAAGCCGGCGCGGCGTTCATGGCCGACGGCTATGCCCGCGAAACGGGGCGGATCGGCGTGTGCATCGCCACCTCCGGGCCGGGCGCCACGAACCTCATCACCGGGGTGGCGTGCGCGCATGACAACGACGTGCCGCTGCTCGTGATCACCGGCCAGCCGCCGATCCATTCGTTCGGCAAGGGTGCATTGCAGGAATCGAGCTGCACGGGGATCAACACCGTGGCGATGCTGCGCCACTGCACGCGCTACAACTCGCTCGTGTCGCATCCCGACCAGCTGCGCATCAAGCTCTTCAACGCGCTGATGCACGCCGGCCGCACCCCGCACGGCCCCAGCCACCTGTCGGTGCCGGTGGACATCCTGCGCACGCCGCTACCGCCCGGTGCGCTTGCGTATGACCCGGCAACCTTGCTGAAGGCCACGCCATCGCTGATCGACCACGGCTCGGTCGAGCAACTGCATGCGCTGCTCGGTGCCGCGCGTCGCCCGGTGTTCCTGATCGGCGACGGCTGCGGCGAGGCGGCCGGAGCGATCGTGCGGCTGGCCCGGTTGGCCGGCGCGCGCTTCGTCACCACGCCCGACGGCAAGGGCTTCGTGAACCCACGTGATCCCGCGTACCACGGCGTGTTCGGCTTCGGTGGGCACGCCACTGCCCACGAGCTGCTGGCCAGCGAGCCGGATCTCGTGCTCGCGTTCGGCACCGGCTTCGGCGAATTCAGCAGCGGGGGCTGGAGCGCGAGCGTCATGAACGAGCGCCTCGTGCACGTCGACAGCTGCGACGAGCACCTGATGCGCACGCCGATGGCGCGCCTGCACGTGCGCGGCCGCATCGTGGCGGTGGTCGAGCGGCTGATCGCGCTGCACCAGGGCGAGCAGGCGAGCAGCAATGTGCTGCCGTTTCCCGACCGTGCCGCCGAGCAGGCACAGCTGGAGGCGATGCTGCGCGAGCCGCACAAGTACCACGCCGACGACGCCCCCATCAAGCCACAGCGCCTGATGAAGGCGCTGTCGCAGAAGTGCCCGCCGCACACGCGCTTCGTCGCCGATGCGGGCAACAGCGCCGCCTGGGCCGTGCACTACCTGCAGCCGCGCGACCGGCGCGCGGTGCGCGATCCGCTGCCCGCGGCGGATCGTGGCGCAGAGAGGCGCAGCGGCCGCAGCAGCTGGCTGCGCGTGACGATGGACTTCGCGCCCATGGGCTGGGCGATCGGTGCAGCGATCGGCGTGGCGGCTGGCAATCGCCAATGCCCCGTGGTGTGCATCACCGGCGACGGCAGCTACCTGATGAACGGCCAGGAGATCACGGTGGCGGCTGCGCTCGGCTTGCCGGTGCTGTTTGTCGTGCTCAACGACGGCGCCCTCGGCATGGTGAAGCATGGCCAGCGCCTGGCCGGCGCGGAGCGCATCGGCTTCGAGCTGCCGCAGGTGGACTACTGTGCACTGGCGGCAGCGATGGGGATTCCGGGCCACGTCATCCGCACGCCACAGGACATCGACGCGCTCGACTTCGACTCGATGCTCGCGCGGCGCGGGCCGACGATGCTCGACGTGCGCATCGACGCCGAGGAGGTGCCGCCGATGAACGTGCGCATGAAGACTCTGGGCACAGGGGAATAGATGACCACGGAACCGAGACTGCAGCAGGTGCGCAGCCGCATCTGGCGTGAAGAGCCGGAGCCTGGCAACGAGTTCGCCACGCGCTCGGCGCTGTGCCATGGCTACGACGTGTACGGCCAGATGCTGGGCCGAGCGCGCTGGGTGGACATGCTGTACCTGCTGCTGCAAGGCGAGGCGCCGACGCCTGCACAGGCGCGGCTGCTCGATGCCTTGGCCCTCGCGCTGGCGAACCCCGGGCCGCGCGATCCGTCGGTGCATGCCGCCATGTGCGCCGGCGCCAGCGGCGGCACCGCGGCCGCTGCACTGATGGCGGCACTCGCCGTGGGCGCGGGCCGCAACGGCGGCGCACGGGAGGTGTTCCATGCGATGCAGCTGTGGCAGGCCGCCGGCTGCGACCTGCAGGCCTGGACGCGCGCGCTTCAGGCCGCTGAACCGACGGTCGCCACCTTGTGGCCCGAAGGCGAGCACGCCCCCGGCTTCGACGCGCACGGGGTGACCACCGCCACCATCGTGAAGCAGACGCTGCACGGGTTGTCCGCGCTGGCGGGGCCCGGCCCGCTCGGGTGGCTGGCCGAGCACCGCGCAGCGATCGAACATGCGGCCGGGCTGCCGCTGGCAATGTGCGGCGTGGCAGCGGCCGCATTCGTGGCGCTGGGCCTGTCGCCCGAGCAGGGCGAGATGCTGTACCTGCTGCTGCGCCTGCCCGGAGCGGCGGCACACGCGCTCGAGCAGCGCGCGGTCGGCCACAAGGACTTCCCGTTGTTCGAGCTCGCGCTCGAGGACGATCCGGCAGGAGGCGCGCGATGAGCGGCCCGGCCACTTTGCGCCGCCATGCCGGCCGCCTGCACACGCGGATGGGCCAGTGCTTCGTCGGCACGCGCACCGTCTTCCGGGGGCGCGACCTGCATGCCGATCTGGGGCAGATGGATTGGATGGCGCTGTTCGTCTACGGCATCACCGGGCGCCGCTTCAGCGACGCCCAGGTGCGGCTGCTGCACGCGATGTGGAGCTACACCAGCTATCCCGACGCGCGCCTGTGGAACAACCGCGTCGCCGCGTTGGCCGGTAGTGCGCGCAGCACGCCGGGGCTCGGCATCGCGGCGGCCATCGGCATGTCGGAGGCCACGGTGTATGGGGGCCATCCCTGCGTGCGCGCGATCGACTTCCTGCTGCAGGCGCAACGCCGGGTGCAGCAGGGCGAGACGGTCGAGGCCATCGTGCAGCAGGAGCTGGCGCAGCGGCGCATCCTCGGCTACGGCCGGCCGATCAGCGCGGTGGACGAACGCCTGCCTTGGTTGCTCGGCCTGGCGCGCGAGCTGGGGCTGGATGGCGGCGCGCATCTTGCGCTGGCGCACGATGTGGAGCGCGTGCTGGTCGCGCACGATGCGCGGCTGCGCATGAACTATGCGACGCTCACCGCGGCGCTGGCGGCGGACATGGGCTTGTCGGTGCGCGAGTTCCACCACTTCCAGGTGCCGATGCTGCTGGCCGGCATGACGCCCTGCTTCATCGAAGGTGCCGAGCTGCCGGAGGGCGCGGTGTTTCCGCTCTCGTGCCACCACATCGCCTACGAAGGCGCGCCGCCACGCGCCTGGCCGCCGGCCTCAGAGCCGGTACACGGCCTGGATTGAAAGGGTGCGCCGCGCCAGCGGCAGGTCGTTGGGGATGCCCACGCTCGGCAGGCTGGGTTCGCGCGCATCGGCATTGAACAGGTTGAAGACCGAGGCCGACAGTTCCCAACGCGACTTGGCCGGCCGCGTGCGCAGCGTCAGATCGAAGGTGGTGTAGTCGGCTACCGGCGGGCGGATGTCGCCGGCTGCGCGCTCGCGCCCGGCCACGTGGTTCAGGCGCCCGCCCAGCAGCCAGCCCCCGGTGAAGGTCCAGTCGGCGCCGGCATACAAGTGGCGGTGCGGCGCGTAGCCCGCGTCCTGCCCGCTGGTGTCGTCGACCGACCGCTGGTAGGCGAAGCTGCCGCTCACGTGCAAGGTGGGCCGGGGATCCCAGCCCCATTCGAGCTCGGCGCCATGCCCGTGCTGGCTGCCGGCGTTCTGGAACATCGAGCCTGGCGCCGGCGCAGGATTGGCCGTGGCACGGATGATGTCAGCCATCGCGTAGTGGAACAGGCTGCCGCGCAGCTGCAGGTTCTCCCGCGCCTGCCACTCCAGCGCCGCTTCCAGCGTGTGGATGGTCTCGGGCTCGATCGCGGCATTGCCCGCCGCCACCGGGTTGACGCCGTACTGCTCGTTGAACGAGGGGGCGCGGAAGGCGCTTCCGTACAGCAGCTTCGCCGTGAGGTCGAGGCTGGCGTCCCACACCAGGGCCAGGCGTGGGTTGGTGGTGCCGCCGAAGTCGGAGTACTGGTCGCGGCGCACGCCGCCGGTCAGCGCCCAGTCGTTGGCGAAGCGCCATTCGTCCTGCACGTACGCATAGTTCACCGTGCGCCGGTGCGGTGCGAGGAACGAGTCGGCCACCGGGAACTCCTGCACCTCGCCGGTCGCCGTGGGCACTGGCAGCCCGGTGAGCGGGCCGGAAGTGATGACGCTGAAGTTCTTGAACTCCTGTGTGCGATACAGGTTCAAGTCGTCGTGGCCGAGGCCCAGGCGCACCGTGTGCTGGGCGATGCCGGTGTAGGTGACCGCGGTACCCAGGCGCAGCTGGCGCTCCCAGGTGTTGGGGGCGCCGAACACGCCGTTCGGGAACGCCCCGCCGAAGGCGCCGGGCGGGAACAACTGCACCGGCTGCGGAAGGGTCTGCACGTACCGCAGGTAGCTGCCCGTCAGCTGCATGCGCCAGTCGCGCGCGAGCTCGATGTCGTTGTAAGCCAGGTCCGCGTGCAGGCGTTCCGAGCGCATGCGGCCCACCGGGTCGAGCGCACCCGCAATGCCGGCGCCGGTGCCGACATCGCTGCGCAGCTTGTAGCCCACGTGCAGGCGCAGCTTGTCGCGGCTCAGCTCGAGACCACCGTCGACTGCGTGATAGCCGGTGTGAACGGGCCCGGGTGCGAGGCTGGCGTGCGTGCCGAGCAGGGCGTCCAGGCCGGTCTGCGCGTCGGCCGTCACGCGCTCGTCGGAGCCGCTGCTGCGCCCCACGCGCAGGAAGGCCGCCACGCCCAAGGGGCCCGGGCGGCCGTACTGCAGCCAGGCATCGTCGGTATCGAAGGAGCCCGCGCGCACCCCCATCTCCAGGCCCTGCACGTCCTGCGGGCCCTTGGTGATGATGTTGATCACGCCGGAATACGCGTCGGCGCCGTACAGGGCCGAGCCCGGCCCGCGAATGATCTCGATGCGCGCGATGTTCTCTACCGGCAGGCCGCCCCAGATGATGCCGCGGCTGCCCACGTACAGCGTCGTCATCGGCACGCCGTTCTGCAGCATCAGCGTCTGCGGATTGAACTCGCTGTAGATGCCTCGCACGAGATACAGCGGGGTGTAGGCACCGCTGCCGCGGCTCACGTGCATGCCCGGCACCGACTCCAGCACCTGGTCGAGGTCGCGTGCGCCCATCGCCGCGATGTCCTCGGCGGTGATCACGGTGGCCACCGCCGGCGCGCGGCGCAGTGGCTGCGCGCTGCCGGTGGCGATGCTGATCGTCGACTTGTCGCCATACGCCAGCGCCAGCTCCTCCTCCTCGCTGGCCGGCTGCGCGGCCAGGCGGCACACCTGGGTCAGCAGCATCGCGGCGGCGGCCACGCGAATGCAATGCGCAGGTCGCATCGGGGTCCCTCTGTGGGTATGGGGTTGTGGTGCGTTGCCGCGCGCACGTTACGCACACGCCCTTCGATCGTCAACCAACTCGTGCCGTTTCGCGTGCTTCTTCGCATTCGATGCGACGGGGCTGAGGGCTACACTCTGCGCGCGCCCCGCCGGGCGTACCAGGAAGGGAGCCGAGGTTTGAAGAAGGCTGCGACCACCAGGCGCCGCCTGGTGTCGATGGGCGTCACGGCGGCGTGGGCCCTCGCCGCCGCGGGCCACCTCCGCCGTGCCATCGCCGCGGTCGAGCCCGGCCGTGCCATCGCCGTGCTGCAGCCCGAGATCGGCGAGCCATTTCGCAGCGTCTTCACGCAAATCGTCGACGGCATCGAGGCACGCACGCAAGCCCCGGTGCCGGTGTTCCCGATCGGCCCCAACTCCGCCACCGAGCAGCTGGCCGGCGAGCTGCGCCGCCGCGACACGCGCGTGCTGATCGCGCTGGGGCGCCAGGGCTTGCGCGCGGCCACGGCCGTCGACGGCGGGCTGGCCATCGTGGCGGGCTGTGTGCTCTCGGTGCCGGAGAGCGAGGTGCGCGGCTACTCGGTCTACACCTTGGCACCCGACCCCGCGTTGCTGTTTGCGCACCTGCGCGATCTGCTGCCCGCCGTACGCAAGATCAGCGTCGTGTACGACCCGCACCAAAACGACTGGCTGGTGCGGCGTGCGCGTGAAGCAGCGCACGCACAGGGCCTCGAACTGGTCGCACTCGAGGCACGCGATCTGCCGGCCGCATTGCGGCTGTATCCCCCGCTGCTCACCACTGCCGACCCAGCGCACGACGCCGTGTGGCTGCCCCAGGACTCGACTACCGTCGAAGACAGCGCCGTGCTGCCGCTGGTGCTGAAGGAGGCGTGGAACCGCGGGTTTCCGGTTTTCTCGAGCAACCTGTCTCATGTGAAACGCGGCGCGCTGTTCGCGCTGTATCCCGACAACGGCGAACTCGGCGGCACGCTCGCCGACGCTGCGCTGCGCCGCCTGGCCGGTGCCAAGGCCGCCGACGGCGTGCTGCCACTGCAGGATGTGCGCGCTGCCATCAACACGCGCACTGCGCAGCACCTCGGCATCGTGCTCGGCCCTCGGCTGGCCAGCTACGGCCTGGCATTTCCCGAACCTTGACCACCACGCGCATGCCGCCGAGCACCAACTTCTCCTCAACCCTTGCACCTGGCAGCGGCAGCGACGAGCCCGTGCTCTCGTTGCGGCGCCATCCCCTGGTTCGCTTTGCGCGCGACACCAGCTTCCGGGAGCAGCTGAGCCTGGCGGTGGCCGCCGGCGTGCTGGGGCTGGTGCTGTGCTCGTCGCTGGTGAGCTCCTGGCAGGGCAGCCGCCAGATCCGCGCCACGCTGCTGGGCCAGGGCGAAAGCCTGGCTGCCAACCTGGCGGCGCGCGGCGAACTGGCACTGGTGTATGCGTCGGCCGACAACGCGGCCGAGGCGATCGGCGCCACGCTCACCTTCCCGGACGTCACTGCGGTCGAGATCCGCGACCGCGCCGGCCACCTGCTGGTGGGCCGCAGCGCCAAAGGGGGGCCGCTTCTGCCCGACGCGGCGCCCGCGCACGGCGTGCCGGCCAGCGCACACCTCGAGGCCGAGACGGACGACGACTGGCGCTTCGTCGCGCCGGTATGGGCGGCACCGAGCGACAGCACGCCGTTCGAGGTGACCGAACGCGCGCGGCAACTGCTCGGGTTCGTGCGCGTGGTGCAGAGCAAGGTCACGCTCGCGCGCATGCAGCGCAACGTGTTCCTCGTGAACCTCGGGGTGTCGCTGTCGTTCGCGTTCGCGTTCCTGCTGCTCGTGCGGCTGCTGGCGGCGCGCCTCACGCGCCCGCTGGCCGAGCTGTCAGCCACCATGGAGCGGGCCGGCCGCGGCGAGGCCGACGTGCGCGCCGATGTGGGTGGCCCGCGCGACATCCAGGCGATGGCGCAGACCTTCAACCGCATGATCGGCGCGCTGCGCGAGCGCGAGGACGAGTTGGGTCGCCATCGCGACCATCTCGAGGAGTTGGTGGTGGCGCGCACCGCCGAGCTGCGCGACGCGAAGGAGCGTGCCGAGGTGGCCAACCAGGCCAAGAGCGCATTCCTGGCGCGCATGAGCCACGAGCTGCGCACGCCGCTCAACGCGATCCTCGGCTATGCACAGCTGCTGCGCATTGGCGAGGGCTTGAGTGCACGCCAGCTGTCCGGGCTGGAGACCATCCACACCAGCGGGCAGCACCTGTTGACGTTGATCGTGGACATCCTGGACCTGTCGCGCATCGAGGCCGGCAAGGCGGAGCTGTACCCCGACACCGTGGCGCTGCAGCCGCTGCTGCATGGCGTGGGCGAGATCATCCGCATCAAGGCGGAAGAGAAGCAGCTGTTGTTCACGCTCGATACGGACCCTGCCGCACCGGATGCCATACGTGCCGACGAGAAGCGTCTGCGCCAGGTGCTGCTCAACCTGCTGGGCAATGCGGTCAAGTTCACCGACCATGGCGAGGTGCGGCTGGTGGTGCGCGCACAAGGCGTCGACGCGCAAGGCGGCACAACGCTGGGTTTCGAAGTGCATGACACGGGCATCGGCATCGACGCCCGGCATACCGAGCAGATCTTCCAGCCTTTCGAGCAGGCCGGCGATGCACACCGGCGTGCCAGCGGAACCGGGCTGGGCCTGGCCATCAGCCGTCAGCTGGTGCGCATGATGGGTGGCGACATCCGCGTCGACAGCGGGCCGGGGCAGGGCAGCGTGTTCCACTTCGAACTCAGGTTCGCACCGCCTGCGGCGCCTGCGTTGCCGGCGCCGCAGGCGCGCGTGCCCTGCGGCTACGAGGGCGCACCGCGCCGCGTGCTGGTGGTCGACGACGTGCCGGGCAATCGCGCGATGCTGGCCGACCTGCTGCGAGCCCTCGGGTTCGAGGTGGACCAGGCCTGCGACGGGGCGCAGGCGCTGGCGCGGCTGCAGGCCCAACCCGCGCATCTCGTGCTGATGGACGTGGCCATGCCGGTGATGGACGGTCTCGAGGCCACGCGCCGCCTGCGCGGCGAGCCGGCTTGGCGCGAACTGCCGGTGTTGATGGTGTCCGCCAACACCGCGGACACCGACCGCGCGCGTTGCCTGGCCGCCGGGGCGAACGCGTTTCTCGTGAAGCCGATCGAGCGTGACGCGCTGCTGAAGCTGCTGGGCGAGTGCCTGGCGCTGCGCTGGCGCTACGCGGACAGCGCGCCCTGGATCGACGGCTAGATCACCTTGCCGGGGTTCAGCAGGCCGTGCGGGTCCAGCGCCTGCTTCAGCGTACGCATCAGCTGCAGCGCCACCGCAGGCTTGCGCCGCGCGAGATCGTCGCGCTTGAGGGCGCCGATGCCGTGCTCGGCCGAGAACGAGCCGCCGTGCGCCTGCACGGCGTCGTAGACCAGCGTATTCACGGCATCTTCGTGCGCGGCCAGGAACTCGTCGGCCACCACACCTTCGGGTGCCTGCAGGTTGTAGTGCAGGTTGCCGTCGCCCAGGTGCCCGAAGTTGACCAGCCGCGCGCCCGCAAAGCGCTGCAGCAGCGCGGCGTCGGTGGCGCTCACGAAGGCCGGGATGCGCGACACCGGCAGCGCGATGTCGTGCTTGATGTTCAGGCCTTCCTCGGCCTGCGCCAGCGGGATCGATTCGCGCAGGTGCCACAGCGCCTTGGACTGCGCCATGCTCTCGGCCACCACGGCATCGGTGATCACGGCGCCCTCCAGCGCCTTCTCGAGCACCGCCTCGAACAGCGCGCGCGCGTGCTGCTCGCTCTCGCTGTCGGATTGCTCCAGCAGCACTGTCCACGGCGCGCCGGGTAGCGGCTGCGGCAGCTGCGGGAAGTGGCGTGCCACCAGCGCCAGCGCGAAGCCACCCATCACCTCGAAGCCGGTGAGACTGGGGCCCAGCAGGCGCTGGGCCAGCCCAAGCAGGGCGACGCACTGCTCCATGCTGTCGCAGGCGGCCAGCGCCGTCATGCGCGCGGCCGGCTGCGGGAACAGCTTCAAGGTGGCCGCGGTGATGATGCCGAGCGTGCCTTCGCTGCCGACGAAAAGGTCGCGCAGGTCGTAGCCGGTGTTGTCCTTGCGCAGGCCGGTGAGTCCGTGCCACACCTCGCCGCCAGCGGTGACCACCTCGAGGCCCAGGCACAGCTCGCGCGCGTTGCCGTAGCGCAGCACCTGCGTGCCGCCGGCATTGGTGGCCAGGTTGCCGCCGATCGTGCAGCTGCCCTCGGCCGCCAGGCTGAGCGGAAACAGCAGTTGCTGCGCGGCCGCGGCCTCCTGCACGGTCTGCAGCACGCAGCCGGCCTCGGCCGTGAGGGTGAGGTTGGCGCTGTCGATGCCGCGGATGCGGTTCAGGCGGGTCAGGCTCAACACCACCTGCGTGCCGCTGGCGTCCGGCACGCCGCCGCCCACCAGGCCGGTGTTGCCGCCCTGTGTGACCAGCGCGGTGCCGTGCGTGGCGCAGGCGCGCACCACCGCAGCCACTTCCGTGGTGCCGCCCGGCCGCACGACCGCCAGCGCCTTGCCGCGATAGCGCTTGCGCCAGTCGAGCTCCCAGGCACTCAGGTCGCCGTCGGTCAGCACATGTTCGGCGCCCACCGCGCTGCGCAACGCGTTCAACACCTCGCCACTCATGCGCGCGTCTCCTTGGCCGGCGCCGCTGCCAGGGTGCGTGTTGCGCGCACGTGCAGCACGCAGGCGGTGAACAGCAGCAGGCTCAGGGCCGTTTCGATCGCGGCCCACCAGGCGCCGGGGGGCGGCTCGCTCGTGGCTCGCACCGCGCCTTCAGTGAAGTACAGCCACACCAGCAGGCTGACCCAGCGATAGGTGTAGAGCCGGCTCTTCCACAAGCCCGGCAGCGGCAGCAGCAACGGCAGCACCTTGAGTGCCAGCGTGCGCTGCCCGGTGGGCGCCAGCCACAGCTCCCACACGAGCCCGAGCACGATCAGCGCCAGCAGGCTGCCGAGCGCCAGCACGTGCGTGCGGCGCAGCGTGCCCGCTGCATTCGCCCTTGCGGGCCACTCCGAGGTCACGACCATGTTTGGCATGATAGCCAGCATGACCTTGCCCTCGTTGCTGAAGGCCGCCACCTGGACAGAAGCGGCCACGGTGTTGTTGCGCACCTTGCGCACCTGGCCCTGGTTCGACACGCTGCGAACGCTGCGCCTGCGCTTTCGCGAAGACCGCCTCGGCCTCACGGCTGGCAGCCTCACGTTCACCACGCTGATCGCATTGGTGCCGCTGCTCACGGTGATGCTCGCCGTGTTCGCCGCGTTCCCGATGTTCAGCGACTTTCGCGGCGCGCTGGAGAAGTACTTCCTGCGCACTCTGGTGCCGGACGCGATCGCGCGGCCCGTGCTGGGGGCGCTGACGCAGTTCGCTGCCAAGGCCAGCCGGGTGGGCAGCGTGGGCCTGGTGGTGCTGCTGTTCACCGCGATCACGCTGATGCTCACGATCGACCGCACGCTCAATGCGATCTGGCGCGTGCGCACGCCGCGGCCGATCGCGCAGCGCGTGCTCGTGTATTGGGCTGCGCTCACGCTGGGCCCGCTGGTACTGGGGGTCAGCCTGTCACTCACCTCGTATGCGATCACCGCGTCCAAGGGCTGGGTGGGGGCCATGCCCGGCAGCGTGAGCGTCGTGCTCGCGGTGCTGCAGTTCAGCCTGCTCACCGCGGCGATGGCGGGCTTGTTCCACTACGTGCCGAACACGCCGGTCTTGTGGCGCCATGCGCTGGCGGGCGGGCTGTTCGTGGCGGTGGGCTTCGAGATTGCGAAACGGGCCTTGGCCTGGTACGTGCAGTCGGTGCCTACCTATTCCACCATCTACGGCGCGTTTGCCACCGTGCCGATTTTCCTGGTGTGGATGTACCTCGGATGGGTGGTCGTGCTGCTCGGTGCCGTCGTGGCCGCCTACACGCCCACGTTGCAGATGCGGCTGGTGCGCTGGCCCGCCACACCGGGTCATCGCTTTGCCCTGGCGGTGGCGGTGCTGCGCGCGCTGGCCGTGGCGCGCAGTGAGCAAGGCCACGGCTTGAGCATCAACGAGCTGGCCCGGCACCTGCGCATCGAGCCCCTGCAGATCGAGCCCATCCTCGACCGCCTGGTGCAGCTGGACTGGGCCGCGCGGCTGGACGAGGCGGGTGCGCAGCGCCACGTGTTGCTCTGCGAGCCGGCCTTGACGCCGGCGCAGCCGCTGTTGGCCGCGCTGTTGCTGCAGCCCGCGGACGAACTGCAGCACTTCTGGCATCGCGCCCGCTTCGACTTGCTGAGCCTGCAGGACGTGCTGGACGCCTGAGCGCGGGTCAGGCGCTGTGCAGTACCACCAGCAGCGCCGAAGCGCCGCTCTTGCCCGGGTTGTGGATCGCATGGGCCACGTCCACTGCATAGCGCGCTGTCTCGCCGGTCTTCAGCTTCGTGCTGTCACTGCCGGCGCGCACCTCGAGCGCGCCGGATAGCACGCTCAGGTGCTCGCGCGAGCCCGGCTCGTGCGGCTGCGACTCCAGGGTGCCGCCCGGCTGCACGGTGAGCTCGTACCACTCGAACTGCCCGGCCAGATCGATCGGCCCGAGGATGCGCAGCTCGCACTTGCCATCCGGGCTTTTCAAGGTGGGCGTGCCGTGCGCCGGCACGGTGACGATGGCGGGCGCCGCCGGCCGGGCGCCGCCCAGCAACTCGCCCACCGGTACGCCGAGCGCCGTGGCCAGGCGCCATACCACCGCCACCGTGGGATTGGCCTGGTTGCGCTCGATCTGCGAGAGCATCGACTTGGAGACTCCCGCCTTGCGGGACAACTCGTCCAGCGACAGGCCCTGCGTTTGCCGCAATGCCTGCAAGCTGCTGCCCACGCGGGGCGGTTCGGGCGGGGCAGCGGCACCTGTGCTGCGGGCCATCGGGCCTCCTTGACCTCGGATTCGGATTTCAGGATACTGCACAAAAGTTCGATATAACGAACTCTGTTCGACAAAACGCACAACAGGATTGTGCCTCACGCGAAGGGCCACACCATGAGCACCGACAGCTTCTACGAGCATCTGCGCAGCGAACTGCAAGGCATCCGCGAGGCGGGCCTGTTCAAGACCGAGCGCATCATCGCCACGCCACAAGGCGCCGTGGTGCGCACCACCGACGGCCGGGAGGTGATCAACCTGTGCGCCAACAACTACCTCGGCCTGTCGTCGCACCCGCAGGTGATCGCGGCGGCGCACGAGGCGCTGCGCACGCATGGCTACGGGCTGTCCAGCGTGCGCTTCATCTGCGGCACGCAGGATATCCACAAGGAGCTCGAGGCGCGGCTGGCGCACTTCGTGGGCACCGAGGACGCGATCCTCTATGTGGCCGCGTTCGACGCCAACGGCGGGCTGTTCGAGCCGCTGCTCGGCGAGCAGGACGCGATCATCAGCGATGCGCTGAACCACGCCTCCATCATCGATGGCGTGCGCCTGTGCAAGGCCAAGCGCTACCGCTACGAGCACAACAACCTGGAAGACCTGGAGCGCTGCCTGAAGCAGGCGCAGGCCGACGGCGCACGCTTCACGCTGGTGTTCACCGATGGCGCCTTCTCGATGGACGGCACGATCGCCCAGCTCGACAAGATTCGCGCGCTGTGCGACCAGCACGGCGCGCTGCTCGGCGTGGACGATTCGCATGCCACCGGCTTTCTCGGCAAGACCGGCCGCGGCACGCATGAGCACCGCGGCGTGTTCGGGCAGATCGACATCATCACCGGCACGCTGGGCAAGGCGCTGGGCGGCGCCTCGGGCGGCTTCACCGCCGGCCGGCGCGAGGTGATCGAGCTGCTGCGCCAGCGCTCGCGGCCCTACCTGTTCTCGAACACGGTGGCGCCGGTGGTGGTGGGCGGCTCGCTCGCGGTGCTGGACATCCTCGAAGGCTCGACCGCCTTGCGCGACAAGCTGGAGGCGAACACGCGCTTCTTCCGCCGCGCCATCACCGAAGCCGGCTTCGAGATCAAGCCGGGAGAGCACCCGATCGTGCCGATCATGGTGTACGACGCAGTCATGGCACAACGCCTGAGCGCACGCCTGCTGGAGCTGGGCGTGTACGCGGTCGGCTTCTTCTTCCCGGTGGTCCCCAAGGGCCAGGCGCGCATCCGCGTGCAGATGAGCGCGGTGCACGAGCGCGAGCACCTCGAGCGCGCGGTGGCGGCCTTCCGCCAGGCGGGCGAAGAGCTGGGCTTGATCGGGGGCGGCCAATGAAGGCGCTGATCATCGGTGCCAACGGGCAGATCGGCACCGAGCTGGCCGAGCTGCTGGTGCAACGCGACGGTGCGGAAGCGGTGGTCACCAGCGACCTGGCGCCGGTGGGTCGCGTGCCAGGCATCGCGCACGAGGCGCTCGACGTCACCGACGCCGCCGCACTGGCCGCCGTGGTCAAGCGCCATGGCATCACTCAGATCTACCACCTGGCCGCCGCGCTGTCGGCCAGCGGCGAGAAGCACCCGCAGTGGGCCTGGAACCTCAACATGGTGGGCCTGCTGAACGTGCTGGAGCTGGCGCGTACGCAGAAGATCGAGCGCGTGTTCTGGCCGAGCTCGATCGCCGCCTTCGGCCCCCGCACGCCACGCGACGAAACGCCCCAAGCCTGCGTGATGGATCCGACCACCGTGTACGGCATCTCCAAGCTGGCGGGCGAACGCTGGTGCGCCTGGTACCACGCCAATCACGGTGTGGACGTGCGCAGCCTGCGCTACCCCGGCCTCATCAGCTGGAAGACGCCGCCCGGTGGCGGCACCACCGACTATGCGGTCGAGATCTTTCATGCCGCCCTGAAGGACGGGCGCTACACCAGCTTCCTCAGCGAGCGCCAGGCGCTGCCGATGATGTACATGCCCGACGCGCTGCGCGCGACGGCGGAGCTGATGCAGGCCCCGGCCTCGGCGATCACCGAGCGCGGCAGCTACAACCTGGCCGGCGTGAGCTTCACACCGGCGCAGATCGCTGCAGCCATTGCGCGCCGCGTGCAGGGCTTCACGCTCACCTGCGAGCCCGACTTCCGCGAGCAGATCGCCGCCAGCTGGCCCAATTCGATCGACGACAGCGTGGCCCGGCGCGACTGGGGCTGGCGTCCGCAGTACGATCTGCAGGCGATGGTTGACGACATGCTGCAGAACCTGCAGCTGGAGGGGACGACGCAAGTGACCGCATAGCGGTAGATGCCGCGCCTGCGCGGCATCAACTCCCGACGCGCGCGTGCCCCTACAGTCGAACGGTTGAAGGGAGCAAGCACAAGAATGAATAACAGACATGTTCTTCTTGTCGCGCTGGAGGAGTCGGACGACTCCATCGTGCAGCAGCTAGGCAACGCCGGTTGGACCGTGGAGGTCGCCGGCGGCCTTCATGCTGCCGAGCGCGCGCTAAGGAATCAGCGGTTCCAGGTGGCCCTGCTGCTGGTTGGCAACCTTGCCGGCCCACTGGCGCTGGCGGAGGTCGATCGCTTCCTGCGTGCGCACTCCCAGCCCGAATGGGTGGGCGCGTTCCGGCCCCGGGTGCTCGAACATCCGGGCTGCCGGGACCTGATCATCGACCACCTGTTCGACCACCACACGGTGCCGTTGGACTCCCAACGCCTGAGCCAGACGCTCGGACATGCATTGGGGCGGGCGGGCATCAGGGACAGCGCGCTGCACACCGGCGGCGCCAACAGGTGCAATGGCGCCATCGTGGGGGACAGCGAGCAGATGCGCGACCTGCTGTCGCATGTGCGGCGTGTTGCCCGGGCCGACGCGCCCGTGCTCATCACTGGAGAAAGCGGCAGCGGCAAGGAGCTGGCCGCCAAGGAGATACACCGACTGTCGAGGCGCGCGGATGGACCGTTCGTGCCCGTCAACTGTGGCGCGATGCAGCCTTCGCTGATCCAGTCGGAGCTGTTCGGCCACGTGCGCGGCGCCTTCACGGGCGCCGATCGGGACAAGGCGGGCCTCCTCGAGGCGGCCGATGGCGGCACGCTGTTTCTCGACGAGATCGGCGACCTGCCGTTGCCCTTGCAGATCAACCTGCTGCGCTTCCTGCAGGAAAAGACCATTCACCGTGTCGGGTCCACACGCACCATCACCCTTGACCTGCGCGTGGTGGCGGCCACCAACGTGAACCTCGAGGAGGCGGTGGCCGCTGGAGCGTTCCGCGAAGACTTGTACTACCGCCTCAACGTGTTGCCGCTCCGCGTACCTTCGCTGCGCGAGCGCAAGGGTGACGTGCCCCAGCTTGCCGAGCACTTCTTCAATGTCTTCGCCGACGAGAAGATGGCGCACGTGCGCGGCTTCAGCCGGGCCGCGGCCGACGCGATGGTGGCCCACTCGTGGCCGGGCAACGTGCGCGAACTCATCAACCGGGTGCGGCGCGCGATGGTGATGGCAGAAGGCCGGCTGATCACGCCTGCGGATCTCGGCCTCGGCGCATCGGAGTCTGCGCCCGCGGGGCTGGACGGTGCCCGCGAAGAGGCGGAGCGCCAGGCCGTTTCGACGACGCTGCTGCAGGCGGGCCGCAACGTGACCGAGGCAGCCCGCAGGCTCGGCGTGTCCCGCATGACCTTGTACCGACTGATCGCCAAGCACGGTATCGAGCACTGAGGTCTGCGGCGCTGCTGTCACATCGGAGTGACGCCCCTCAAGCAGGGGGGCACGCAGCCTTGGTCTTGGCGCCGGCGCCCGATCCACGAGGGAGCTCTCTTGCAGGCGGCCGAGGGCTCGCGCGCAGCCGCCCTCCGACCCGCCGACGAGGTGTCACACGGCCGTGGCACTTCATGCGGAATCCGCGCTTTCAAGGCCCAGCGTGTGGCGACATCGTTGCGATTTATTCCGGGTGTATCAAGCACTTGGATGCTGCAACGCAGCGCTGGCCTTCTTCTTGCGGAGCGGCTCGTCGGATTGGCATGGCGCCAAACCACTTCGAGTCACACGTAAAGGAGAAGCGAATGAAGAAGAGCCTCATGTGGTCTGCGATCGCGGTGGCCTTTGCCAGCCCGGCGTGGGCCCAGTCGAACACCAACAGTGCCAGTCTGGGCGCGGTGAGCCAGACATCGAGTTGGGCCACGACCACCCACACCATGAACACCAGCTTGTCGGATTCCAGCAGCGGCACCAACCGCGGCAACAAGGGCAAGGCCAGTGCCGCAGGGCTGGGCAACGCCGCAGCCAACAACGGCGGCACGGCAAACGCCAATTTCTCGAACTCGTTCAACAGCAGCAAGGCCGTGGCCGTGAGCAAGCTCAGCGGTTCGGTGAGCAACATCAGCGTGCATGGCCTGGGCAACAACGCCTACAACACCGGTGATGCCAGTGGCGGCAGCGGCGGCAAGGGCGGGGCCGGCTATGGCGGCGTGGGCAATGGCGGAGCGGCGCAGGGCGGCTCGGCCTCCGGCGGCGTGGGCGGCAACGGCGGAGCCGGCGGTGACGGCGGCAGCGGCGGCAGCGGCGGCAACGCCAACAACGGCAGCGCGAGCTCAGGGCCGTCGGTCAACGGCAGCGCTACCAACGGCGGCGCGGTGGCCGGCAACGGCGGCAAGGGCGGTGACGCCAAGGGCGCCTATGGCGGCAACGGCGGCACGGCCGGCGCGACCGGTGGCGACGGCAAGGGCTACGGCGGCAACGCCATGGCGCACGACATGCAGAGCACCGGCGACGCGGGCGCCATCAGTGCCGGCGTGGGTGGTTCGGCGGCTGCCAAGGACCACGCATCCGGCGGTGCGGCGGGGTCGAAGAGCGCGTCGCTCGGCGGCTCGGCCGGCTCCAAGCAAGGGTCCGGCACCATGGCCGGGGCCCATGGCAGTGGCACGGGGGGCAGCAGTGGCGCGGGCAGCACGGGTACCGGCGGCGGGGCCTCTGGCGCCAACGGTGGGTCGGGCGGCGCGCTCGGCGGTTCCGGTGGGGCCGGCGGTAGCGCCGCGGGCGGCAACGGTGGTGCCGGCGCCGCAACGGCGTCGGCCGGTGGCTCCGGCACCGGTCAGACGACCGGCGGCGCATCGAGCAACAGCGCGAGCAACCAGGCTGGCGCCTCGAGCGGTGGCGCGACCTCGGCGACCGGTGGTGCAGCGCAAGGTTCTGCGAGCAGCCAGGCCGGCAACGGCAGCGGCGGCAGTGCCAGCGGCACCAGCGGCAGTACGGCCGGCAATGCCAGCGCGACAGGCGGCACGGTCACCGGCACCGGCGGCGCAGCCAACAGCACCGGCGGCAATGGCGCGGCTGCGTCCAACAGCGGCGGCGGCGGCGGCGGTGGCGGCAGCGCCACCAACGGCAGTGCCACCAACGGCGGCTCCTCGACGATGGCCAGCAACGGCAGCGCCACGGCCGGCAACGGTGCGGGCGGCGCGGTCGGCGCCACCGGCGGCGCGGGCGGCACGGGCCAGGGCGGCGCAGGCGGCACCGGCAACGGCGGCGCCGGCAGCGGCGGCACCGGCAACGGCGCGGTGGGTGGCGCAGGCGGCAACGGCGGTACCAACACCGTCGATGCCGGCACGTTCAACCTGTCCAACGCCATGACGGGCACGGCGCAAAGCGCGGCCGGCATTCTGGTGATCAGCCAGAACACCGGCATCGCCGCGCTCACGCAGCAAAGCGTGAACGTGCAGGCCAACCTGAACGTCGGCAAGTAGTGGGAACGCCGGGCGGCGCAAGTCGCCCGGCTTGCCATGCGGGAGAAGAAATGAACCAGCGAACACATGCACTGCTCGGCGCGTTGGTGGTTGCGGCCACCGGCATGTCAGCCTCGGCGGAGGAGGCCACCCAGGCGCCGGCGCTCGGGCTTCTCGGCGCGCCGCCGTTGCAGGCGCAACGCTTGTCCGAAGCCCGTGGCGGCGCCGACGTGCTCAACGACATGAAGCTCAAAGGCGTGGTCACGGACAACCAGGCGGTCAACGTCACCACCGGTTCAAACCTCATCTCGGATGGGGCGCTGGCCGGTTCTGCCGGCATGCCGATGGTGATCCAGAACTCGGGCAACAACGTGCTGATCCAGAACGCCACCATCGTGAACGTGCAGCTGAAGTGATGCGTGCCGCCCTCAGAGCCCTCAATTCGACCCTGCTCGCCGCGCTGCTGGCCGCGGCCCGCGGCACGGCGCTCGCCGGCACCGTGGAACTGCCGCTCCAGGTGGGCGGTGCCTTTGCCGTGCCGACGGTCAGCCTCAAGGAGGCGCGTTTCCTTTCCACGGTGCACCAGCAGTACGACTTCAGCTGCGGCTCGGCCGCGCTGTCCACGCTGCTCACCTACCAGTACGGCATGAAGGTGAACGAGCAGACGGTGTTCGAGGCGATGTACCGCGCGGGCGACCAGCAGAAGATCCGGCGCGAGGGCTTCTCGCTGCTGGACATGAAGCGCTACCTCGATGCCAACGGCCTGCAGGCCGACGGGTTCGAGGCGCCGCTGGACAAGCTGGCGCAGGCCGGCCTGCCGGCCATCGTGCTGCTCGACGAGGGGGGCTACAACCATTTCGTGGTGGTCAAGGGCGTGCAGCCGGGCAAGGTGCTGCTGGGTGATCCGGCGAGCGGCACGCGCGTGATGGAGCGCAACGCTTTCGACGCCATGTGGACCAACCGCATCCTTTTCGTGATCACCAATGCCACCGACCGTGCGCGCTTCAACCAGGCATCCGACTGGGCGGTGTTGCAGCGCGCGCCGCTCGGACGCGGTGTTGCGCACGACGGCGCCGGCGCCATGGCGCTGCCGAAGCTCGGCCCCGGCGACTTCTGAGGGACGCTGCGATGAAGCCTGCGCTCGCCCCTCTTGCCTTCAGCCTCTCGGCCGTGGGGCTGGGCTTGGCCATGGCACCTGCGCGTGCCCAGGCCGAGGCGGCGCCCTGGCCCTCCGAGGCAGAGGTCGAGGCTTTGTTGCACGGCCTCGAAGCGCCTGCCGACGACGCGGCGCAAGCCGTGGCGGTGCAGGCCGCTGCGCCGCGGCCGGCCGCGCTTGCGGAGTCGTCAATCAACGAGACCGTCGTGCCCGCGCCCCCACCGCCGCACGCCGACCAGGTACTCGCGTTGCTGGCCTCCATGCTCGCGGACGGGCCTGCATACCCGCGGGCGGAGGTGCCGCGGCCTGCCATGGAAATGCCGCCCCTCGAAGAGCCGGAACTGCTGCAGACGGACGCGCCGGTGACGGCGGACTCGTTGTTGCCGCCACTGCCGACGACGGTGAGCGCTGCGCCGCCGCCGGCCGTGGATCACCCCGTGGCGCTGGCGGTCGACGACAACCGGCTCGACCGGATGCGCGGCGGCTTCAGTCTGCCCGGCGGGTTGCAGGTGTCGTTCGGTATCGAGAGGGCGGTGTACCTCAACGGCGTGCTGGTCACGAGCACGAGCCTCACGCTCAACGGGCTCGACAAGGTGGCCGGAGGCCCGCCCGGTGTTGACGCGACCGCGGCACTCGTGCAACTCGGCGCGAGCAACAGCCTCGCGCCCGGCGGCCTGCCGCCGGGCAGCGCGGCCACCGTGATCCAGAACAGTCTCGACAACCAGAAGCTCCAGACCTTGACCGTCGTCAACGCTACCGTCAACAGCCTGGCGATGCTCAAGGCCATGCAGCTTCAGCGGTCGATCGACGATGCCATCGTCGATTCGTTGCGGCGCTGAACTTGAAGGGAGGCCCCATGCAGAACTTGTCGCCAGGGCGGCACAGCCAGCTCGGCAAGATTGCTCTGTCCGCTGCAGCTGCCTGCGTCGCCCAGGCTGCGCAAGCGCAATCCGATGACAACGCGGCGCGTGTCGAGGCGCTGCGCCAGGAGGTGGCCGCGCATGCCGAACGACTGCAGTCGATGCGTCGCGCGCTGGCGGAGGAGGAGGCGAGGCTGGCCGAGATCCAGCGCGCGCTGGGTCTCGAGAATGCCGTCCGGCAGCGCGCCGAGGCCGCGCCGCCTGCCCCTGCCGCGCCGTCCCCAAGGCAGACCGTGGCCCAGGCGCCCACGCAAGTGGGGCAGGCGCCGCAGGAAGATCATCGCTCGCCGCAGGTGGCGCCGATCTTCGAGCAGCCCGGCGTGCTCACCCCGCACGGCAGGTTCGTGCTTGAACCGTCGTTGCAGTATTCGTACTCCTCCACCAATCGTGTTGCGCTCGTCGGCTACACCATCATCCCGGCCATCGTGATCGGCGTGATCGACGTGCGCGAGGTGAAGCGCAACACCTTCACCGGCACGCTCACCGGCCGCTACGGCGTGACCAACCGCTTCGAACTGGAAGCACGCATTCCCTACGTGTACCGCGCCGACTCCACGGTGGGACGCGAGGTGCTGGACGGCGCGGCGAGCGACACGGTGTTCGACGCCTCGGGCCAGGGTATTGGCGACGTGGAGCTCAGTGCTCGCCTGCAGTTCAACGACGGCGGCGCCGACAGTCCCTACTTCATTGGCGGCCTGCGCGTGAAATCGCGCACCGGCAAGGACCCGTTCGAGGTGCAGACGTCATCGACGATCCAGGGCATACGCGATGCGTTGCAGACGGAGCTGCCGACCGGATCCGGCTTCTACGGCCTGCAGCCGTCACTGACCGTGCTGTACCCCTCGGATCCGGCCGTGTTCTTCGGTTCCGTGAGCTACCTGTACAGCTTCGGCCGCAACAACGTGGTGCGCAACACCACCAGCGGCCCAGAAGCGCTGGGCAGCGTGAAGCCCGGCGGCGTGTTCGGCTTCAACTTCGGCATGGGTCTGGCGCTGAACGAACGCTCGTCGTTCAGCATTGGCTACGACCACAGCTCGGTGGGCAAGACGCTGCAAAACGGGCAACCCACGCCGGGCGCCGTGCAGGTGCAACTGGGGACGCTGCTGATGGGCTACGCCTACCGGCTGAGCCCGCAGCGCAGCTTCAGCCTGAGCCTGGGGGCCGGCCTCACGCGCGACACGCCCGATGTGACGCTCACGCTGCGCGTGCCGGTGATGTTCTGAAAGGTCAGAAGGGGATGCGGCCGAGCCAGATCTCGGCGTACATGCGCCAGTCGCCCATGAAGCTGTACAGCGGGCGCTTGAAGCTGGCGGGTTTGTTCTTCTCGAACACGAAGTGACCGATCCAGGCGAAGCCGTAGCCGCACAGCAGTGCATACAGCAGGTACTGCGGCGCGCTGCGCCACAGCCCGGTGGCCAGGCACAGCAGCGCGAGCGTGGAGCCCGCGAAGTGCAGGCGCCGGCAGGTGCGGTTGCGGTGCTCGCCCAGGTAGAACGGATAGAACTGCGAGAAGCTCCTGAACGAGCGCGGATCGGCGGCGTCGGCGGGCAGGGTGGTGGTGTTCATGCGCGGCACCTCAGGCGAGAGCGGTCCTCAGTGCATTCAACACCCCGTCGGGCGCTTCCTGCATCAGGGCGTGCCCTGCCGGCACCGTGAGCACCTGGGCCTTGAGCGCCGCGGCGATCTCCCGCGTGGCCTTGGGGGAGGTCATCTGGTCACGCTCGCCCAGCACGAGAGTCACCGGGCACTGCACACGAGCGGCCGCCTGCAGCCCGTTGGCGTAGGCGTCGCACACGCGGAAGTCGTGCTCGAAGAGGTTCAGCTGCGTCTGTCCGGCTTGGATGCGCCGCATCAACGCGCGGCCGCCGCCGTGCAACCAGCTCCCCGGGCCGGGATACGAAGGTTTGGCCGCTAGCGTGGAATGGGAGAACGCGTTGACCATGTCGATCGCCTTCAGGGGCGCTTCCTTCGCGGTGGCAAGAAGCGCCTCCGACACCTTCATCGGATAGGCCGTGCCCACCATCACCAGGCGCGTCACGCGCTCGGGCGCGCGCGCAGCCGCCTCCAGTGCGATCAGCGAACCCATGCTGTGGCCCACCAGCGCCGCCTGGCGCACGCCGACAACGTCGAGCAGTGCCAGCGTCCAGTCGGCCAGCGCCTCCACGCTGGGCAGCGGGGCGCCTGCGCTGCGGCCGTGGCCCGGTTCGTCCACCGCCAGCACGGCATGGCCGTGGTGTGCGAACCAGCGCGCCAGCAGCGTCCACACGCTGTGGTCGTTCAGTGCGCCATGGAGGAAGACCACGCATGGCAGGGCGGGGTCGAAGGCCTTGCCGCCGGCGTACGCATAGGCCTCCCGGCCTTGAACGTGGAGCTTCATGCGGCTTTCTCCGCGGCCTTCAGTGCACGCTTGAGGTCGTCGATGAGGTCGGCCGCGTCTTCCAGGCCGATCGACAGGCGGATGGTGCCCGGCGTGATGCCGGCCTGCGCCAGCGCCGCGTCGTCCATGCGGAAGTGAGTGGTCGAGGCCGGGTGGATCACCAGCGAGCGGCAGTCGCCCACGTTGGCCAGGTGCGAGAAGA
>CAMLIZ010000052.1 GCA_946480245.1 uncultured Pseudomonadota bacterium | reverse complement strand
TGGTGTTCCTGCAGAACATCACCGGCTTCATGGTGGGCCGCAAGTACGAGAACGAAGGCATCGCACGCCACGGCGCCAAGATGGTGACCGCCGTGGCGACCGCGACGGTGCCGAAGTTCACGGTGATCATCGGCGGCAGCTTCGGCGCGGGCAACTACGGCATGTGCGGCCGCGCGTACTCGCCGCGCTTCCTGTGGATGTGGCCCAACGCGCGCATCAGCGTGATGGGCGGCGAGCAGGCGGCCAGCGTGCTGGCCACCGTGAAGCGCGACGGCATCGAGGCGCGTGGCGGCCAGTGGAGCGCAGGCGAAGAGGAGGCCTTCAAGGCCCCGATCCGCCAGCAGTACGAGGCGCAGGGCCATCCGTACTACGCGTCGGCACGGCTGTGGGACGACGGCGTGATCGCGCCCACCGACACGCGGCGCGTGCTGGCGCTCGGCCTGTCGGCGAGCCTCAATGCACCGATTCCGGAGACGAAGTTCGGCGTGTTTCGCATCTGAGACGCGGGCTGCGGCGACACTTGCGCCTGTTCCGTCGACTTGCTGATTTCCCATGACTGCCTGTTCCTCCACGCCCTCACAAGCCACGATCACGCTGCCGCGCAAGGCGCGTCCGTTTCCGGCCGATGCGCCATGGACGCCCGAGCGCGTGCTCGCGCTGTTCGAGCTGCCGTTCAACGACCTGCTGTTCCGTGCGCAGCAGGTGCATCGCGAGCACCACCCGGCCAACCAGGTGCAGCTGTCCACGCTGCTGTCGATCAAGACCGGCGGCTGCCCGGAGGATTGCGGCTACTGCCCGCAGTCTGCGCACCACGACACCGGCCTGAAGGCGAGCAAGCTGATGGCGCTGAACGAGGTGCTCCAGGCCGCCGAGGCCGCCAAGGCGCAGGGCGCCACGCGCTTCTGCATGGGCGCCGCCTGGCGCGAGCCGAAGGAGCGCGACCTCGACGCCGTGGCCGCGATGATCAGCGGCGTCAAGGCGCTCGGCCTGGAGACCTGCGTCACCCTGGGCATGCTCAAGCAGGAGCAGGCGCATGCGCTGAAGGATGCGGGGCTGGACTACTACAACCACAACCTCGACACCTCGCCCGAGTTCTACGGCGAGATCATCGGCACCCGCAGCTACGACGAGCGGCTGGACACGCTGGCGCATGTGCGCGAGGCCGGCCTGCACGTGTGCTGCGGCGGCATCGTCGGCATGGGCGAGAGCCGCGCCGATCGTGCGGGCCTGATCGCGCAACTGGCCGCGCTGCAGCCGCAGCCCGAGTCGGTGCCGATCAACAACCTCGTGCAGGTGCCCGGCACGCCGCTGGAAGGCGCCGAGCCGATCGACCCGTTCGAGTTCGTGCGCACGATTGCGGTGGCGCGCATCACGATGCCCAAGGCGATGGTGCGGCTGTCGGCCGGGCGCGAGCAAATGGACGACGCACTGCAGGCGCTGTGCTTCCTGGCGGGCGCCAACTCCATCTTCTATGGCGACCGGCTGCTCACCACCGAGAACCCGCAGGCCGAGCGCGATCGCGCGCTGATGCAGCGCCTGGGGCTGCAGGCGCAGGCCTGATACCACGCAAGCGAGGAACACCGCGATGACCACCACCCTCCAGATCGAGCGCCGGGGCGCGGTTGCGCGTGTGTTCCTCAACCGCCCGGAGGTGCGCAACGCGTTCAACGACAGCGTGATCACCGAGCTGCGCGACGCCTTCGCCGGCTTCGCGGTCGACACCTCGCTGCGCGCGATCGTGCTCGGCGCGCAGGGCAAGGCTTTCTGCGCCGGCGCCGACCTATCGTGGATGCGCAGCATGGCCGACTACGACTGGGCGCAGAACCAGGCGGACGCGCAGCGCCTGGCCGAGATGCTGTGGGCCGTCTACACCTGCCCGCTGCCGGTGGTGGGCCGCATCCACGGCGACTGCTACGCAGGCGGCGTGGGGCTGGCCGCGGTGTGCGACGTGCTGGTGGCCGCCGAGGGCATCCACTTCTGCTTGAGCGAGGCCAGGCTCGGCCTGCTGCCGGCCACCATCAGCCCTTACGTGATCCGCGCGATGGGCGAGCAGGCGGCCCGGCGCTACTTCGTCACCGCCGAGCGGTTCGACGCCGCCACGGCGCAGCGCATCGGCTTCGTGCACGAGGTGGTGGCCGCCGACGCGCTCGACGCCAAGGTCGACGAGATCACCGGCGCGCTGTGTGCCAACGGCCCGGCCGCGGTGAAGGCCTGCAAGCGTCTGGTGCAGGATTTCGCCGGCCGGCCGATCGACGAAACGCTGCGTGCCGAGACCGCGCGCCGCATTGCCGACGTGCGCGCCAGTGCGGAGGGCCGCGAGGGCGTGCAGGCCTTCCTGAACAAGCGCGCGCCGTCCTGGCTCGGTTGATGCTCGTGCGCCGCCATGGACACCCCGCATCTGATCGCCGTGGCCGCCGCACTGGGTTGGGCCAGCGGGCTGCGGCTCTATGCGGTGCTGTTCCTCACCGGGCTCGCCGGCGCGCTCGGCTGGGTGCAGCTGCCGCCGGGGCTGCAGCTGCTGCAGACCACCCCGGTGCTGGTCGCCAGCGGCTTCATGGTGTTCGTCGAGTTCTTCGCCGACAAGATCCCGTGGGTCGATTCGGTGTGGGACGCGCTGCACACGCTGGTGCGCATCCCGGCCGGTGCGCTGCTGGCCGCGTCGGTGTTCGGCTGGGACCATGCCACCGCGGCCACCGTGGCGGCGTTGCTCGGCGGCACGCTGGCGGCCACCGCGCATGCGGCCAAGGCCAGCACGCGTGCGGCGGTCAACACGTCGCCCGAGCCGTTCTCGAACCTCGCGCTGTCGCTCACCGGCGACGCCGCAGTGCCGGCCATGCTGTGGCTGTCATGGACGCACCCGCTGCTGTTCGGCATGGCACTGCTGCTCGCGCTGGCGCTGATGCTGTGGCTGGCCACGCACCTGTTCCGCTTCGTGCGCGCGCTGTGGCTGCGCGGCTGGCCATCCCGACCGATCCGTTCCGAGCCACGTTGAAGAGGGCCGCCTGATGTTCAAGAAGATCCTGATCGCCAACCGTGGCGAGATCGCCTGCCGCGTGGCGGCCACCGCGCGCCGCCTGGGCGTGCGCACCGTGGCCGTGTACTCCGAGGCCGACGCCCACGCCAAGCACGTGGCCGCCTGCGACGAGGCGGTGCTGATCGGCGGCCCTGCGCCGCGCGACAGCTACCTGCGCTGGGAGCGCATCCTCGAGGCGGCGCAAGCCACCGGCGCCGAGGCGGTGCACCCCGGCTACGGCTTCCTCAGCGAGAACGAGGAGTTCGCCGCGGCCTGCGCCAACGCAGGCCTGGTGTTCATCGGCCCGCCGCCATCGGCCATTGCGGCGATGGGCAGCAAGTCGGCCGCGAAAGCGTTGATGGACAAGGCTGGCGTGCCGCTGGTGCCCGGCTATCACGGCGACAAGCAGGACGCCGATTTCCTGATGGGCGAGGCCGACCGCATCGGCTATCCGGTGCTCATCAAGGCCAGCGCCGGCGGCGGCGGCAAGGGCATGCGCCGCGTCGACCGGCCGCAGGACTTCATCGCGGCGCTGGCCTCGTGCCAGCGCGAGGCACAGGCCAGCTTCGGCGACGACCACGTGCTGGTGGAGCGCTATGTCACGCGCCCGCGCCACATCGAGATCCAGGTGTTCGCCGACACGCAAGGGCAGTGCGTGTACCTGTTCGAGCGCGACTGCAGCGTGCAGCGGCGCCACCAGAAGGTGCTGGAGGAAGCGCCGGCACCGGGCATGAGCGAGGCGCGCCGCGCCGAGATGGGCGCCGCCGCCGTGGCTGCCGCGCAGGCCGTGGGCTACGTGGGCGCCGGCACGGTGGAGTTCATCGCCGAGCCGGCGGGCGACGGCGACCTGCGCTTCTACTTCATGGAGATGAACACCCGGCTGCAGGTGGAGCACCCGGTGACCGAGGCGATCACCGGGCTCGACCTGGTGGAGTGGCAGCTGCGCGTGGCCGCCGGCCAGCCGCTGCCGCTGCAGCAGCAGGAGCTGCGCATCCACGGCCATGCGATCGAGGCGCGCATCTGCGCCGAGAACCCCGACGCCAACTTCCTGCCCGCCACCGGCCGGCTGCAGGTGATGCGCTGGCCGGAGCATGTGGCGTTCCGGCGCGGCACGGTGCGCGTGGACACCGGCTTCGGCGAAGGCGACGAGATCTCGCCGTACTACGACTCGATGATCGCCAAGCTGATCGTCTGGGGCGAGGACCGCGCGCAGGCGCTGGCGCGGCTCGATGCCGCGCTGGCCGGCACGCACATCGTGGGGCTGCACACCAACGTGGCCTTCCTGCGCCGCGTGGTCAACAGCCGCGCGTTTGCCACCGCCGACCTGGACACCGCGCTGATCGAGCGTGAGCGCGCCGCGCTGTTCGAGGCGCCGGGCCTGCCGCTGCAGGTGGCCGCTGCCGGCGCCATCGCCCACACGCTGGCCGCCGAGGCTGCCTTGCAGGACGCGGACCCCTGGTCACGCCGCGACGGCTGGCGTCTGCACGGCGGCGCGCACCGGCGCTTCGAGCTGGCGCTGGGCGACGTGCACCACAGCCTGGGCCTGCAGCGCCTGCACGATGGCGCGCTGCGCATGCAGCTGGGCGAGCAGCACTGGCCGTTGCAGGCCGTGGCGCTCGGTGACGCCCGATACGACGTCACCCTCGGCACGCAGCGCCTGCGCCTGACCGTGTATGCGCAGGGCGAGCAGCTGGCGGTGTTCGCGCCGCAAGGCTCGGCGCTGCTGCGCGAGATCGACCCTATCGCGCATGCCGCCGACAGCGGCGAAGAGGGCGGCCGCCTCACGGCGCCGATGCCCGGCAAACTGGTGGCGCTGCTGGCGCAGGCCGGCGACGTGGTCAAGCGGGGCCAGCCGCTGGCGGTGATGGAGGCGATGAAGATGGAGCACACGATCGCCGCGCCGCGCGACGGCACCGTGGCCGAATTGCTCTTTGCCGTGGGCGATCAGGTGCCCGAAGGCGGCGAGTTACTGCGCCTGGGCGAGGCGTCTTGATCGTCGCTGCCGGTCCACGGGCGCGACAGCCCGAAGCCCGAGGTGTCCGCGCTCCAGGGCTGTGGCACGCGGCTGTGCGCGGGCCGCTCGGCTTCGGCCGTGGCCACGCGGAAGCGCCGCGCCAGCTCTTCCAGCTCGGTGCCGCGTGCCTTGTCGCACATGGCCAGCACCTCGCCGGCATAACTCGGACGCTTGAGCATGGTCTCCACGTCGATGCCCGTGCCCAGCTCGCGCTTCAGGAAAAAATGGATGCGCGCGGCAATCTGCAGGCGGCTCAGGTTGGCGGGCATTCCAGGTCTCGTAGCTTTGTAGTGGTTGCCGTAGATTTTGCAGCGGGCGGCCAAGGGCCCCATCCCTAAACCCTCTGATTTCCCCCAGCATTCCGGGGGTGTCGGCGTGATTTATTGAAAGGCTGTGTAAGCCATGCTCCCTTCCCGAGTGACGCTGGTGGATGTCGGCCCCCGCGACGGCCTGCAGAACGAGAAGCAGCCGGTCGGCGCGGCGCACAAGATCGAGCTGGTGCACCGCCTGCAGGCCGCGGGGCTGAAGGAGATCGAGGTCACCAGCTTCGTCAGCCCCAAGTGGGTGCCGCAAATGGCGGACAACGCCGAGGTGATGGCGGGCATCGAGCGCCGCCCCGGTGTGCGCTACAGCGTGCTGGTGCCCAACATGAAGGGCCTGGAGGCCGCGCTGCCCACGCAGCCCGACGAAGTGGTGGTGTTCGGCGCGGCCAGCGAGGCCTTCAGCCAGCGCAACATCAACTGCAGCATCGAAGAAAGCATGGAGCGCTTCCGCCCCGTGGTGGCGGCCGCACACGATGCGGGATTGAAGGTGCGCGGCGCGATCTCCTGCGCGCTCGGTTGCCCCTACCAGGGCGAGGTGAGCCCGGACGAGGTGGAGCGCGTGGTGCGGCTGATGAAGGACATCGGCGTGGACCACTGCGGCGTGGCCGACACCATCGGCGTGGGCACGCCCAAGCGCGTGCAGGCGGTGATGGAGCGCGCGCTCAAGCACTACCCGCTGGTGGAGGTGAGCGGCCATTTCCACGACACCTACGGCCAGGCGCTGGCCAACATCTACGCTTGCCTGGAGCTCGGCATCCACACCTTCGACGCCAGCATCGCCGGCCTGGGCGGCTGCCCGTATGCCAAGGGCGCCACCGGCAACGTGGCCACCGAGGACGTGGTGTTCCTGCTGCAGGGCCTGGGCATCGACACCGGCATCGACCTGGAGGCGTTGGTCGATGCCGGCGCCTTCATCTCCGAGGTGCTGGGCCGGGCGCCGGTGTCGCGCGCCGGGCGCGCGCTGCTGGCCAAGCGGGCTGCATGATGGCAGCCGTCGACGACAGCAGGCCCGAGGGATTTCAGCGCGTGGCGCAGGCGCTTGCGGCGCAAGGCCACCCGCACACGCCGCGCTGGTTGGAGGTGCCGGCGCGCACCTCGCAGGAGGCGGCCGAGGCGCTGGGGCTGCAGGTGGGCCAGATCGCCAAGAGCATCATCTTTCGCCGCGCGGCCGACGATGCCGTGGTGCTGGTGATCACCTCGGGCGACAAGCGCGTGGACGAGCACAAGGTGAGCGCGCTCACCGGCCCCCTGAAGCGCGCCGACGCGGCCTTCGTGAAGGAGGGCACCGGCTTCTCGATCGGCGGCGTGGCGCCGCTGGCGCACGCCACACCCGAGGGGCGCAGCCTGGTGACGCTGATCGACCGCGAGCTGTTCCGCTTTGAGGAAGTGTGGGCTGCCGCGGGTCACCCGAACGGCGTGTTCCCGTTGACCCCGGCGCAATTGCAGCGCATGACCGGCGCGCCCGTGGTCGACGTGGTGGCGCCATGACGCAGCGCGAATCACCGGTGCCCAGCCCCTGCACCAGCGTGTGCCGCATGAGCCCCGCCACCGGGCTGTGCGAAGGCTGCCTGCGCACGCTGGACGAGATCGCCGCCTGGGGCACCATGACCGAAGCCGCCAAGCGGCGCGTGTGGAACGAACTGGAACAGCGCCGAATGGAACTCAACCGAGGCGGAGACGACACGCGATGACGCCCATCGACTTCTGGTTCGACCCGATCTCGCCCTATGCGTACCTTGCGTTCGAGCGCCTGCCGCAAGCGCTGGAGGGTTGCTCGTACGTCGTCAACTACCGGCCGGTGCTGTTCGCCGGCCTGCTCAAGCACTGGGGCCAGAAGGGCCCGGCCGAGATCGCCCCCAAGCGCGACTGGACGATGCGGCAGATCGCGTGGATCGCGCACCGCCACGGCATCGCGCTGCAGCTGCCCGCGGTGCATCCGTTCAACCCGCTGGCGCTGCTGCGCCTGCTGGTGGCCAGCGCAGCGCCCGGCGCGCTGCCGAACCGGCACGCGGTGGAAACCGTGTTCCGCCACGTGTGGACCGGTGGCGCCGACCCCAACGAGCCACAACGGCTGCAGGCGCTCGAAGCCGCGCTGCCGCGCGCACAGGATCCGGCGAGCGACGCCGTGAAGCACACCTTGCGCGCCAGCAGCGACGAGGCGATCGCCAAGGGCCTGTTCGGCGTGCCGACGATCGATGTCGGCGGCCGGCTGTTCTGGGGCGTGGACGCGCTGGAGATGGTGGCCGCCTGCCTGCAGGGCGATGCGTGGTTCGAGCCGGAGCACTGGGCGGGTGTGGCGAAGGCGACGCCGGGGGTGGTGCGCGGGGGGTGAGCGCTTGCGATGCCCCCTAACCGGGGCGGCTCGACTTGCGCCAGCGCAATCGCGCGAGTGCGCTGCGCCGCAGAATCGTTCGTGCCATGCCAACTCTGCTGCCGCGTCCGATGCGCAAGACCGCCTGCGTGCTGCTGCTCGCGGGCGCGGCCGTGTCGGCATCGGCCGGCAGCGATGCCGAGCGCCGCACCGGCGATGCCTTGAGCTACCTGCTGCCCGCCGGCGTGCTGGCGTCGGAAATGTGGCGTGGCGATCGCGAAGGGTCGAGGCAGTTCGGGTTGTCGTTCGTCACCACCGTGGCGGCGGCCGAGGTGCTCAAGCGCACCACTCACGTGGAGCGGCCCGATCGCACCAACGACCAGTCGTTCCCCTCTGGGCATGCCGCGCGCGCCTTCGCCGCGGCCACCTATGTTCACCGGCGGCACGGCGCCGAGGCGGCGCTGCCGCTGTACGTGCTGGCCACCTACGTGGGCTACACCCGCGTGCAGAGCCAGCGGCACCGCTGGTCCGACGTGGCCGGCTCGGCCGCGCTTGCGGCAACCTCGAGCTGGCTGCTGGTGGACCGGGCGCCGGTCGCCGTGAGCGTCGGGCGCGGGCAGGTGGCCATTCAATGGTCGGTGCCGTTGCAGTGAGCTGCCGCTGAGCGTGGCGCGTGCGCGCGCGCGAACCGGGCGCCTTCACACCGGCCGATCGGCCTGACGGGCCTGCGCCGCTTGCGCAAGCGCAAGACCCGCGCCGACGCCGCGCACTACCTTGGCCAGGCAACGCAGGCGTGCTCCATGAGAGTCCTGACCATCTACGCCCACCACAACCCGCGCTCCTTCTGCCACGCAGTGCTCGAACGCTTCGACGAAGGGCTCCGCGATGCGGGGCACGCGCACGAGGTGGTCGACCTGTACGCGATCGGGTTCGATCCCGTGTTCCAGGACCGCGACGGCCCCGACTGGATCGACGACAGCGTGCCCGACGACGTGCTCGCGCACATGCGCGTGAAGGCATCCCTGCTGGAGGGCGCGCGCAACCCGCTGCGGCGGCTGATGGTCAAGCGCTGGATCGGCGACCGCGACGACCGGCAGGTGGCGCAACGGCTGCATGCGCTCGGGCCCCCGCCCGACGTGGCAGCGCAGCAGGCCAAGGTGGCCAAGGCGGACGCGCTTGCCTTCATCGCACCGGTGTACTTCGTGGGCTTTCCGGCCATCTTGAAGGGATGGATCGAACGCGTGTTCAGCCTGGGGTTCGCGTTCGAGCTGTCGCCGCAAGGCTGGCGCGGCGACGTGGCGGGCCGCATCCCGCTGCTGCGGCACGAGAAGGCGCTGATCATGCAGACGACGATCTTCGACGAGGCGTCTTACGCCGCCGGGCTGAAGGAGGCGATGCGGGTGCTCATCGACGACTACGCGCTGCGCTACCCCGGCATCCAGCGGGTCGAGCACGAGTACTTCCACGCCGTCCATGGCGCCGACGATGCCAGGCGGCGCACCCACCTGCAGCGCGCCTATCAACTGGGCCGCGACTTCTGACCGGCGCCGCATGCCGCATGGTGTTCGCGCTCATCCTCGTCTTCGCCCAGACGCTCCTGCAGGGCTACGTGTTCTGGCGTGCCGCTTCGGTGCCGGTGCTGCGCCGGCACGTTTCTCCCGCAGCCTTGCGCGGGGCCGGCGCCGTGCTGTGGGGAACCTTCGTTCTCGGTGCGCTGGCGGCGCCGGGATTCCTCGGCCCGCTGTCGGGGCCGCTGCAGTTCTGGAGCATGACCTGGCTGGGTGCCCTGTTCCTGATGACGGTGGCGCTGCTGCCGGTGGAGCTGGCCACGGGCTTCGGCCTGCTGTTTGCAAAGGCCGCGCCGCGGCTGCGCGGCGTGGCCCTGACGCTCGGCGGCGTTCTGGTTGCGCTGGCGCTCTACCAAGGGCTGCGCGCACCGGTGTTGCGCAGCTACGAGGTGCACAGCGCCCGGCTGCCGGCCGCGCTGGACGGCACGGTCGTCGTGGCCCTGTCGGACCTGCACCTCGGCGCCATGCTGGGCCCCACCTGGCTCGCGGCGCGCATCGACCAGGTGCGCCAGCTCAGGCCCGACGCCATCGTGCTGCTCGGCGACGTGTTCGAAGGACACGGTGCCGCGCCAGCCGAACTGCGCAGCCTGCTGCGCCAGCTGCAAGCGCCGCTGGGTACCTGGGGCGTGGCCGGCAACCACGAGGCCTACTCGGGGCAACCGATCGATGGCCTGTTCGAGGGCAGCGGCGTGCACCTGCTGCACGACACCTGGGTCGAGCTGCGCCCCGGCCTCCTGATCGCAGGCGTCGAGGGCCAGCTGACCCATCGCAACCCGGGCGTCGACGCCGCGGCGCTCGCCAGGGCCTTGGCAGGCCACCCGCCGGGCGCGACGCTGGTGCTCAGCCACGCACCGGTGTCGCCGGAGGTGGCCGCCAACGCGGGCGTGGACCTGATGCTCGCGGGCCACACGCACGGCGGCCAGCTGTGGCCCTTCGGCCTGCTCGTGCGACGGTGGTTTCCGTTGCTGGAGGGGCGGTACCAGCTGGGTGCCACCACCGTCATCGTGCTGCGCGGCACCGGCACCTGGGGTCCGCGCATGCGCCTGTGGCGCCCGGCCGAGATCGTGCGCGTGACGCTGCGTGCGGGTGGGGGCACCGACGCCACGGCCGCCCCAAGCGCCACCCTTCGGTAGCACCCGCGTGTTCAACCTCGCCAACGCCATCACGCTGCTGCGCTTTGCGCTGGTGCCGGCGCTCGCATGGCGGCTGCTGCGGGCCGAGTACGGCGCCGCGTTCGTGCTGTTCGTGGTGTCGGCCGCGTCGGACCTGGCCGATGGCATCGTCGCGCGCCGGCTGAACCAGACCACGAGGTTCGGCGCCATTGCCGACCCGCTGGCCGACAAGCTCACCATGCTCACGGTGGCTGGCCTGCTGGCGCTTCAGCAGGCATTGCCCTGGTGGTTTGCGCTGGCCGTGGTGCTGCGCGACGCGGTGATCGTCGGTGGCGCACTGGCCTACCACCTGTGGGTGGGGCCGGTGGACATGGCGCCGAGCCGGATCTCCAAGATCAACACGGGGCTGCAGTTCGCCTTGCTGCTCGCCACGCTGGCGGCCCAGGCCGGCCTGGTGCCGCACGGCCGCTGGTGGCAGCTGCTGCTGTGGGCGGCGCTGCTCACGCTCGTGTGGTCGGGGCTGCAGTACGTGCTGGTATGGGGCCGCAAGGCGATGCAGAACCGCGGCGTGGCGCGCTAGCCGGGCGCCGCGTTGGCGCAAGGAGCGACCGATGGATGAAATGATGCAGAGCGTGCGCCTGCTCCTGTTGCTCGGCGTGGCCAACACCGCCCCGCTGGTGGCCAAGCGATGGCTGGGCGACCGCTTCGCCGCCCGGCTCGACGGCGGGCTGCAGTTCTTCGACGGCCGGCCGTTGCTGGGCGCCTCGAAAACCGTGCGCGGCTTCGTGACGGCCGTCGTCGCCGCCCTTGTCGCGGCGCCGCTGCTCGGGCTGCCCGCGCGCGCGGGCGCCCTGCTCGGGGCTGGCGCGATGCTGGGCGATGCGGCATCCAGCTTCATCAAGCGCCGCATCGGCAAGAAGCCCAGCAGCCGCGCCACCGGGCTCGACCAGATCCCCGAAGCGCTGGTGCCGCTGCTGCTGCTGCAGGGCCCGCTCGGCCTGAGCTGGGTGCAGATCGCCGGTATCACCGTCGCGTTCTTTCTGCTGGAGATTCCGCTCGCGTGGTTGACGCACCGATGGGGGCTGCGCGACCAGCCGTATTGATCGCCGAAACGGCGTTGCGCGCATGAGCGGCGCCGAGCGCCGGGCAGCGATTCGACGGCGGCTGTGCAGCAGTTGGGACCATTCAATGTGGCGGGCGGGCGGCCGCTTTCCACTCGAAGCAGACGTTCTCACGCTGGCACAGGCATTTCGCCGACGCCTGCAGCTGGGGCATCGACGCGTCGCAGCCAACGTACCAGTGCCGACACCACCGGCGCAGGCTGCTCGAGGATCGACATGTGGCCCGCCTCGTCCACCGCCACCAACTCAGCGTTTGGCAGAAGCGACGCCAGCTCCTGGCTCAAGCTGAGGGGGGTGACCTGGTCCTCACGCCCGCACACCACCACTGCGGGCACTTTCACTTGAGGGAGCAAGTCACGGGTGTCCACTCGGTTCATTGCGGCCCGCTGCTGCCGGACGAAACCCGTGCTTCCGACGCTTCGTGCCATATCCGCCAGCAGCTGCAGCAGTGCCCGGTCTTGCAGCCTCGGGGCGTGAACGATCCGCGCGGCAAAGGCCTGGGCCACCTGGCTGAAGGTTGCGGTGCCCCCGCGCTCGCCACCTTCCACCGCGCGGATCATTTGCTGGCGAACTTCTCTCATTTCCTCCGTGTCGGCGCGGGCGCCCGTGTCCACGAGACCCAACCCGGTAATGCGGTCGCCCGCCTGGCGGCAGACCTCCAGGGCGACGTACCCACCCAGCGAGAACCCTGCAACGGCGAATGGGCCCGGTGGCATTGACGCGATCGCGTCGCGGGCCGACTCGGCGATGCTGTCGTGCAGGTGCGTGGCGGCGACATGCACGTTGCGCTCTTCGGCGACGACGTTCGCCAGCGGACTCCAGACGCGCGCATCGTTCATGAGGCCGGGAAGGAGGAGAAGCGGAGTGGCTTGGCAGTTCATGGCCGAGGTTATAACTATGCAGTTGAGTGCATAGTCAAGGCCTCGAGACGAAAGATGTGGATGGCGGCCGGGCGCTTCCGCGACGCCGGCCAGCCGATCGATGCGTCGCGCTGCGAGCAGCTCGCGGCGGATGCTTGCGGTGAGTGAACCTGTCAACCCCTTCCCGCTGAGGGTTTGCACGTAAATCGTCAGCCCGTGTTGGCTTCACGTCAGAAGCGGGTCAGAGCGCAAACCCATAGTTGTCTCCAGCTGTCACGAGGCCCGTGGCGCATAACAGGAGACATCCAATGGCCATTCCATCTTCAGCGGTTCGCGCACCTGCCGCGATGCCGATGACGAGCGAGGAGAAGAAGGTCATCTTCGCTTCGTCGCTCGGCACCGTGTTCGAGTGGTACGACTTCTACCTCTACGGTTCGCTGGCCCCGATCATCGCCAAGCAGTTCTTCTCGGGGCTGGACCCGACCTCCGCATTCATCTTCGCGCTGCTGGCTTTCGCCGCGGGCTTCATCGTGCGTCCGTTCGGCGCGCTGGTGTTCGGCCGGCTGGGCGACATGATCGGCCGCAAGTACACCTTCCTGGTGACGATCCTGATCATGGGCCTGTCCACCTTCGTGGTCGGCCTGCTGCCCAGCTACGCCGCCATCGGCGCGGCGGCGCCGGTGATCCTGATCGGCCTGCGCCTGCTGCAAGGCCTGGCGCTCGGCGGTGAGTACGGCGGTGCCGCCACCTACGTGGCCGAGCACGCGCCGCAAGGCAAGCGGGGCGCGTTCACGTCGTGGATCCAGACCACGGCAACGGCGGGCCTGTTCCTGTCGCTGCTGGTGATCCTGGGCGTGCGCACGCAGCTGGGCGAGCCGGTGTTCGCCGACTGGGGCTGGCGCATTCCGTTCCTGGTGTCGGTGCTGCTGCTGGCGGTGTCGGTGTGGATCCGCCTGAGCATGAACGAGTCGCCCGCCTTCAAGAAGATGAAGGAGGAGGGCAAGACCTCGAAGGCTCCGCTGACCGAATCCTTCGGCCAGTGGCGCAACCTGAAGATCGTGATCCTGGCGCTGATCGGCCTCACCGCCGGCCAGGCCGTGGTCTGGTACACGGGCCAGTTCTACGCGCTGTTCTTCCTCACGGCGCAGCTGAAGGTGGATGCGGCCACGGCCAACATCCTGATCGCGCTGTCGCTGCTGATCGGCACGCCGTTCTTCGTGGTGTTCGGCACGCTGTCCGACAAGATCGGCCGCAAGCCGATCATCATGGCCGGCTGCCTGATCGCCGCGCTCACCTACTTCCCGCTGTTCCGCGCGCTCACCGAGGCGGCCAACCCCGACCTCGCCGCCGCGCAGGCCAAGAACCGCGTGGTGATCACGGCCGATCCCAACGAGTGCTCGTTCCAGTTCAACCCGACCGGCACGGCCAAGTTCATCAGCTCGTGCGACGTGGCCAAGCAGGTGCTGGCCTCCGGCTCGGTGAGCTACGAGAACGAAGCGGGCAGCGGCACCGCGCAGATCCACATCGGCGACAAGGTGATCAGCTCGTTCAGCGTCAAGGGCCTGCCGGCCGACGAGGCCAAGGCCAAGGAAGCCGCGTTCAAGAAGGACGTGGGCGCCGCGCTCAAGGCCGCCGGCTACCCGGCCAAGGCCGACCCCGCGAAGATGGACAAGGTGAAGATCGTCGGCATCCTCACGCTGCTGGTGATCCTGGTCACGATGGTCTACGGCCCGATCGCGGCTATGCTGGTGGAGATGTTCCCCACGCGCATCCGCTACACCTCGATGAGCCTGCCGTACCACATCGGCAACGGCTGGTTCGGCGGCCTGCTGCCCACCACCGCGTTCGCGATCGTGGCGCAGACGGGCAACATGTACAACGGCCTGTGGTACCCGATCATCATCGCGGGTGTCACCTTCGTGGTGGGCACGCTGTTCATCCGCGAGACCAAGGACGTGAACATCTACGCCAACGACTGACCGCTCCTCGAAGCAGGAGGCCGCAAGGCCTTCCGAGCGCATCCGAGCCCGCCCGCAGAGGCGGGCTTTTTCATGGGTGCTCTGGGGCGAGCAGGCCGAGCAGCGTGTCGGCGCCGAAGCGCTGCTCCAGCGTGTGCGCGAGCGCATCGAAGCGCTGGTCCCAGGTGGGCACGCCGGCGCCGAACAGGGCACGCAGCACGGCAGCGTTTTCGAACAGGCCGTGCAGGTACAGCGCCAGCACCGGCCCGCGCTGCCAGCCCAGGCCGTGCGGCAAGGCTTCGGTGCAGGCGGGCCGGGTGTCGCTGATCCTGGTGCGGCCGGCGCGGATCTCGTAGCCGTCGATCGGCAGGCCGGCCAGCGCGCGCCAAGGGCCGGTGAGCGTGCCGAACGCGGTGTGCGTGCGGCGCAGGTGCTTGTCCGGCTCGAAGCGCGTGGCCAGCGGCAGCAGGCCCAGGCCTTCGGCAAGGCCGGGTGAGCCGCCTTCCACGCCCAGCGCGTCGTCGATCGTGCGGCCCGCCATCTGCAGGCCGCCGCAGACGGCCAGCAGCGGCCGGCCCGCTTGCACATGGGCCGCGATGGCTGCATCGATGCCGCGCTCGCGCAGCCACTGCAGATCGGCACGCGTGTGCTTGCTGCCCGGCAGCACCAGCAGCTCGGCCTGCGCCACCGTGTGCGCATCACGCGCCCACAGCAGGCGCACGCCGGGCAGCGCGCGCAGCGGCTGGAACTCGTCGAGGTTGCTCACGGCCGGCGGCGCCACCACCACCACGGTGCGCGCACCGGGCGACGCGGCCGCGGGCGCGTCGTCGAACACGCCGTCTTCCTCGGGCAGGCCATGGTCGCGCTGCATCGGCAGCACGGCCAGCGTGGGCACGCCGGTCAGCTGCTGCAGCTGCTGCGGCGCAGGGGCCAGCAGCGCCTCTTCGCCGCGGAACTTGTTGAGCACGAAGCCGCGCAGGCGCCGCTGCACGCCGCGGTCCATCAAGGCATGCGTGCCGTACAGGTGCGCGAACGCGCCGCCGCGGTCGATGTCGCTCACCAGCAGGCAGGCGGCCTCGGCCTCCAGCGCGGTGCGGGTGTTCACGAAGTCACTGGCCGCCAGGTTGATCTCCGCCGGCGAGCCGGCGCCCTCGATCACCAGCACGTCATGCGATGCACGCAGCTCGTGCAACGCGCGCGCCGCATGCGGCCACAGCAGCGCGCTGCGCTCGCGCCACGGCAGCTGCGCCAGCTCGGGCCGCGCGCGGCCCCACACCACCACCTGGCTGCGCGTGTCGGCCTCGGGCTTGAGCAGCACCGGGTTCATGCGCACGTCGGGCTCGGCGCGCGCGGCCAGCGCCTGGAAGTACTGCGCCGCGCCGATCTCGCCGGGCGCGCCGTCGGGCGCCGCCACCACGCGCGCGTTGTTGCTCATGTTCTGCGCCTTGAACGGCGCCACGCGCAAGCCGGCGTTCGCATACCAGCGCGCCAGGCCGGTGGCCAGAAAGCTCTTGCCGGCACCGCTGCTGGTGCCCAGCACCATCACGCAGCTTGCGGTCTTCATCGCATCGAGGGCACGACGACCCACTGCCCTTGCAGGCGCTCGATGCGGATCGCATGCTGGAACACGGCGGCCAGCGCGTCGCGCACGCCGGCCTCGTCGCATGGCCCGTCGGCGATCACGCGGCCGCGGGCCATCACCACCAGCCGATCGGCCTGCAGCGCCAGCGACAGGTCGTGCAGCACGCAGGCCACCGCCAGCCCTTGGTTGTGCGCCAGCTGCTGCAGCAGGCGCACCAGCGCCACCTGGTGCGGCGGGTCGAGGTGCGTGGTGGGTTCGTCGAGCAACAGCACCGGCGCACGCACGGCCAGCGCGCGCGCCAGCAGCACGCGTTGGCGCTCGCCGCCCGACAGCGCATCCATGCGGCGCTCGGCCCAGTCGCTGCATTCGGTGAGCGCCATCGCCTGCTGCACGATCGCGTCGTCCTCGGGGCCGGGCGAGCCCATCAGTCCCAGGTGCGGCAGCCGGCCCAGGTGCACCACGTCGCGCACCGCCAGCTCGCTGCGCGCGTCGTCGCCCTGCTGCGACAGCCATGCCACGCGCTGGGCCCGATCGCGCGCGCTCCACGAGCCCAGCGCGCGACCCTGCAGCTGCACCTGGCCGTGCAGCGGCGGCAACAGCCCGGCCAGCACGCGCAGCAAGGTGGACTTGCCCGCGCCGTTGGGGCCGACGATGGCGCACCACTGACCGGCAGGCAGCGCGAGCGACACCTCGTGCAGCACCTCGCGCCCGCCCAGCGCCGCGCTGACGCCCTGGCCGTGCAGCAGCGGCGCGCTCACTGCACGCTCCGGCGATGCATGCGCCACAGCAGGTAGCTGCCGCCGAGCACCGCGGTGAGCACGCCCACCGGCAGCTCCTGCGGCGCGATCACGCTGCGCGCGAGCACGTCGCTGGCCAGCAGCAGCAGGCCGCCCATCGCCGCGGCGGCGGCCAAGGTGGCGCGATGCGGCGCCGGCCGGCCGTGGCGCACCAGGTGCGGCGCCACCAGGCCGACGAACGCGATCAGCCCGGCCTGCGCCACCGCGGCACCGGTGGCCAGCGCCAGCAGCGCCACCAGCAGCGCGCGCACCTGCGGCAGCGGCAGGCCGAGGCTGCGCGCGCTGTCGTCGCCCAAGGTCAAGGCGTCCAGCGCGCGCGCAAAGCGCCAGGCCAGCGGCAGCGTGAGCGCAAGCACCAAGGCGAGCACTGCGCAGCTGCCCCAGCCCAGGTAGCCGGTGGTGCCGAGCATGAACACCTGCTTGCCGCGCAGCGCCTCGGGCGCGGCCATGGTCACCACGTCGGCCACCGCGCCCAGCACCACGCCCACCACCACGCCGGCCAGCAGCAGCCCGGTGCTGCGCTGCACGCCGCGCGCCAGCACCAGCGTGAGCGCCACACCGAGCAGCGCGCCGACGAAGGCCGCGCCCACCAGGCCCAGGCGGCTCAGCAGGTCGGGCGCCAGCAGCGCCAGCGCGGTGCCGTGCAGGCTGCCCGCCGCCAGCACCAGCACCACGCCCAGGCCGGCGCCGGCGGAGGAGCCGAGCAGGTAGGGGTCGGCCAGCGGGTTGCGGAACAGGCCCTGCGCCAGCGCACCGGCCAGGCCCAGCAGCGCGCCGGTGAGCCAGGCGCCGAGCGTGCGCGGCACGCGGATGCGCCACAGCACGTCGTGCAGTGCGGGATCACGCAGCACGTCGCTGCTCCAGCCCTGGCTGCCCGCGAGCAGGCCCGCGGCGCCGAGCAGCAGGCTGCCGGCGAGCAGGGCGAGCGCGAGCCGGAAACGGGTCACTGTGGCGCCTTCAAATGCGCCAGGCAATCGGCCAGCAGCTCGGCGCCTTCGCCCAGGCGCGGGCCGGCGCGCACCAGCATGTCGGCCTGCTCGCGCTCGAAGCGGCACACCTGGTCGTGGCGCAGTGCCTGCAACGCGCTCCAGCCGGGGCGGCTGCGCATGTCGTCCAGCTCGCGCCCGTTGCTGATCAGCAGGTCGGGCTGCGCACGCACCACGAACTCCGGGTTCAACTTGGGGAACGGGCCTTCGTCGGCCGGCACGATGTTGCCCAGGCCCAGGCGCTGCATCGTCTCGCCGATGAACGAGCGCGGCCCGGCCGCATACGGGCCTTCGTCGACCTCGAAGTACACGCGCTTGCCGTGCCATGCCGGCGGCACGCGCGCGGCCGCCGCCGCCGTCTGCTGCCGGATGCGCGCCCACAGCGCATCGGCATCGGCGCGGCCGAGCAACTGCGCCACCGTGTGCAGCACGCGCTGCAGGTCGGCATGCGTCTTCGGCTCCAGCGCCACCACCTTCAGGCCCAGCGCTTCCAGCCGGCCGAGCACGCGCGCCGAGCTGGCGGCCAGCACGAGGTCGGGCTTGAGCGCCACGATGCGCTCCACGTTGGCATCCTCCAGGCCGCCGGCCTTGGGCAGCGCAAGCACCTGCGCCGGCCAGTTGGAGAAGCGATCGGTGCCCACCAGGCGGTCGCAGGCGCCGAGGGCGCACACGGTCTCGGTGAGCGAGGGCAGCAAGGTCACGATGCGCTGCGGCGGCGCGTCGAGCTGCACCGCCACGCCGCGGTCGTCGCGCACCGTGACGGCGCCGGCTGCGCCGCACAGCAGCGCCGCAAGCAGCACAAGCCAGTGGCGCAGGAGCTTCATCGCATGGCCCAGCGTAGCGTGAGGTAAGCCTCGCGCCCGGGCTGGTTGTAGCCGTAGGCGGTTTCATAGCGCCGGTCGCCCACGTTGTTCAGCCGCGCCTGCAGCGTCCAGTCGGGTGCGAAGCGCCAGTCGGCATGCAGGTCCAGCGTGGCGTAGCCGGCCAAGGTGGTGGGGATCGGGTTGAAGCTGGCATCGAAGCCCGCACTGTCCTGCCGAGCACTGAATGCACTGAGCGTGGCGCCGCCGCTCCATGCACCGAAGCTGCGGTCGGCGCCGAGCTTCAGGCTGTGGCGCGCCTTGCGCACCAGTGCCGTGCCGTCGTCGCGCCGTGCGCGCAGCTCATCGAGCGAGCCGCTCACGGCCCAGTCGGCGATGCGGCCTTCGTAGGCCAACGTGGCGCCGTCCAGCTTGGCTTGCGGCACGTTGGTGTTGGCGGGGGTGATGTAGTTGCGCACGCGATTGCTGTAGGCGGTGAGCGTGAGCTGCTGCTGGTCGGCCGGGCGCCAGCGCAGTGCCAGCTCGCGGTTGCGGCCGCGCTCGGGTAGCAGGTCGGGGTTGCCGAAGCCGGGCCAGTACAGCAGGTTGAAGCTCGGCGCCACGAAGCTGGTGCCGGCCGCCGCACTCACGCGCCATGCCGACGACAGGTCATAACCATAGGCCAGGTTGCCCGTGGTCTGGTGGCCGAACTGCGTGTTGTGGTCGCCGCGCACGCTGGCCTGCCAGGTGTGGCGGCCGGCGTGGCCGTCCAGGCCGAGCGCCAGTGCATCGATCGTGCGCTCGGTGCGCTCGTAGTCGGGTGCCGGCTTGTGCACGCTCTGCTTCAGGTGGTCGGCCAGCACCAGCAGCGAGCCGAGCGGCGTGGCGAACGTGTTCTCCCACGACAGCTGCTGCTGCTCGTTGCGGATCGGGCCCAGGTCGGTGAACGGGTCGGCGCTGGCCAGCGTGTCGTACACGTCCAGCGACTGGCCGACGCGCAGCGTGCTGCGCCAGCTTTCGCGCACGCGGCCCGCGAGCTCCGCGCCCACGCTCTGGCTGGTGAGGTCGGCGCGCGTGTCCACGCCGGGGCCGTCGTCGTAGTGCGTGCGGCCTTCGGAGCGCAGCGCGTGTGCGCTCAGCTGCCAGTCGCTGCTGAAGCGGTAGCCGATCGAGGCGTTGGCGGCGTTCTGCCGGAAGCCGTCGGCATCGGGGTTGAAGCTGCCGAAGGGCTCGTGCGCGTTGGTGGCGGAGAAGCCGCGGTTCTGCTGGTGCTCGGCCTGCACGGCGCCGCTCCATGCGCCGCTGCCGAAGTTGAGCGCTGCGCTCGCCTCGCCAAAGCGGTGCGCGCCGGCGCCGACGCTCGCGCTCGGATGCCAGCCCTGCTGGCCGCGACGCGTGAAGATCTGGATCACGCCGCCGGCCGCGTCGGCGCCGTACAGGCTGCTCAGCGGGCCGCGCACGATCTCGATGCGCTCGATCGATTCGAGCGGGATGTTCTCGAACGTGGCCTGGCCCAAGGTGGCGGCGCCATAGCGCACGCCGTCGATCAGCAGCAGCGTGTGCCGCACCTCCGCGCCGCGGATCGAGATCGACGCGCTCTTGCCGAGGCCGCCGTTGCTCACGAACTGCAGGCCCGGCTGCTGCGCCAGCAGCTCGGCCAGCGTGCGGCCGCCGGCGCGCTCGATCGCGTCGCGGTCGATCACCGTCACGTCGCTCAGCTGCGCGTCGATGCGCGTGGGCTGGCGCGTGGCGGTGACGATCACCGTCTGGCCGCTGTCTTGCGCCAGCGCGGGCAGGGGGGAAAGGGCAAAGGCCAGGCCGAGCAGGCCGAAGGTGGCGCCGGGCGCCGTCGAGGGAAAGGACACGCGAATCACTCCGCTGCACGCCCCGTGCAGCATGGGTTGGCAAACGCCGGCCGATGGAGTTTGTTCGCGTCGAACTGCGGGCCGCGTGCGCGGGCCGCAGGCTTCGGCACGGCCCTCCGCCATACCAGCTCCGGTGTTGCGTCAGGCCGGTATCCGGGCTCGCGGGCGGTGGCCGTGCGGGGCACGGTCACGGGCGGGTCGCGCCTTCCCAGGCGCCGAGGGGCACCCAGTGGCATCGAGCGATCAGCCCTTGCGCTCGCTTCACCGTTGCGGGGGCAGCGCCGGAATTGCACCGGCTTCCCGTTGAACCGCGCCGCCGAAAAAGGCAGCTGCGGCACCTGTCGCAAAGCGCGGCCAGTGTAAGGGCTGGGGCTGACGCGCCGGCTTGTGCTGGGTCAGAGGCTGTTGTGGATGGCGGTGGCCGCAATGGCCGCCTGGCCCGCGGCCACGGCGATCTGGTCCAGCCCGCCGGTCACGTCGCCGGCCGCATACAGGCCCGCGATGCCGGTGCGGCCGTGGCTGTCGATCACCAGGTTGCCGGCCGCATCGGTGCGCGCGCCGAGCGCGGTGGCCAGGTCGGCGCGCGGATGGCAGCCGAGCGCGGCGTAGATCACGTCGAAGCGCTGCGTGTCGCCGCTGTGCAGGCGCAGTTGCACGCCCCCTTCGGGCAGCACCGCGAGCTGCTGCACCGGCTGGTCGACGCGCGTGATGCCCGCCGCGCGCAGCTGCCCGTCCAGCGCGGCATCGACCTCCTCGCCGCCGCCGATCGCGATGAAGCACACCTGCTCGCTGAAGTTGCGGATGAACAGGCATTCGCGCGCGCCGTGCGCGCCGTGGCCGATCACCCCGATGTGCCGGCCGGTGAACTCGTAGCCGTCGCAGATCGGGCACTGGCGCAGCAGGCCGCGCTCGCGCAGCGCAGCGATGCCGGGCACCGCGGGCTCGCGGTCGCAGGTGCCGGTGGCCAGCAGCACGGTGGCGGCGTGCAGCGTGCGATCTGCCAGGTGCGCCGCAAAGCGGCCGTCGGCCTGGCGCTCCAGTCGCGCGACACGCCCGGGCGTGACATGGCCGTCCACCGCCGCCAGCTGCGCGCGCAGCCGCTCCAGCAGCTCCGGCCCCGGCACGCCTTGCGGAAAGCCCGGCACGTTGTGCGAGCGCGGAATGCGCAGCGCGCGCGCGTCGCCGCCGTCGACCACCGCCACGCGGCGGTGGAAGCGGCGCAGGTACAGCCCGGCCACCAGCCCGGCCGGGCCGGCGCCGATCACCAGGCAGTCGAGGTCGTCGTGCGGCGCGGCCATGCGACGGATCGGCAAGCGCTGCGCCCGGCCCTAGACTTGGGCGCCCGTCACTGCAGGAGAACCGATGGCCGCGTCGCCGCACAACCGCATCGCCCTCGTCACCGGCGCCGGCTCCGGCATCGGTCGCGCCTGCGCCAACGCGCTGGTGGCGGACGGCTGGCGCGTGGTGTACGCGGGCCGGCGCCTCGACGCATTGCAGCAGGCGATCGCGAGCGCCGGCGATCCGCATGGCGACATCGCCGCGCGCACCATGCCGCATGCCACGGACGTGACCGATCCGGCGTCGGTGGCGGCGCTGTTCGACGCGCTGCGCGCGCGCTTCGGCCGGCTCGACCTGCTGTTCAACAACGCCGGCGCGGCCGCACTGTCGGTGCCGCTGGAGGACCTGCCGTACGCGCAGTGGCGCGCGGTGCTCGACACCAACTTGAGCGGCGCCTTCCTGTGCACGCAGCAGGCGTTCCGGCTGATGAAGCAGCAGCAGCCGCGCGGCGGTCGCATCGTCAACAACGGCTCGATCTCGGCCCACGCGCCGCGCCCGGGCTCGGCGGCCTACACCGCCAGCAAGCACGGCATCACCGGCCTCACCAAGAGCGCCGCGCTCGACGGCCGCGCACACGACATCGCGGTGGGCCAGCTGGACATCGGCAACGCAGCCACCGAACTCACCGCGCGCATGCCGCAAGGCGTGCCGCAGGCCGACGGGTCGGTGCGCCCCGAGCCGGTGATGGACGTGAAGCATGTGGCCGATGCGCTGCTGTACATGGCCAACCTGCCCCTGCAGGCCAACGTGCAGTTCATGACCGTGATGGCGACCACCATGCCGTACCTCGGGCGCGGCTGACGCCATGGCCAGCCGGCGCGACAGCGCGCTCAACCGCATCCGCCTGCGCCACCTGCAATGCTTCCTGGCGGTGGCGGACAGCGGCACCTTGCGCGGCGCCGCCGAGCGCCTGGCGATCTCGCAGCCGGCGGTGACCAAGACGCTGGCCGAGCTGGAGCAGATGCTGGGCTGCACCTTGTTCGAGCGCGGGCGCGGTGGCGCCCGGCCCACCGCGCAGGCCCAGGCCTTCCTGCGCCACGCCAGCGCCAGCGTGCAGTCGCTGCAGGCCGCGGTGGACAGCGTGCTGCAGGGGCCGCAGTCACCCTTGCGCCTGGGCGTGCTGCCCACGGTGGCGCCGGCGCTGGCGCAGCCGCTGCAGGCGGTGCTGGCCGGCCGCCCCGGCCTGCAACTGCAGCTGCACGCCGGCCGCAACGCCGCGCTGCTCACGCAGCTGCGCGCCGGCGAGCTCGACGCGGTGGTGGGGCGCATGGCCGACCCCGAGGCGATGGCCGGCCTGAGCTTCGAGCTGCTGTGGGCCGAGCCCTTGCAGGTGGTGGTGCGCGCGGGGCATCCGTTGCTGGGCCGGCGCGGTGCCGCCGCTGCCTGGGGCCGATGGCCCTTGCTGCTGCCGCTGGCCGGCACGCTGATCCGCCATGCGGCCGACGGCCTGCTCGCGCGCCACGGCGTGGAGCCGCGCGCCGGCGTGCTGGAGATGCTGTCGGTGTCGCTCGGAGTGGCACTGGCCGAAGGCAGCGACGCGGTGTGGCTGGTGCCGGCGAGCGCGGTGCAGCGCGAGCTGTCCGCCGGACGCCTGCAGCCGCTGCGCGCCGACACCGCCGGCAGCGAGGAGCCGGTGGGCTTGCTGCTGCGCTCCGATGGCGTGCCGTCGCGCGCGCTGGCGGCGCTGCGGGCGGCATTGCGTGCACCGCTTAACCGCGGCTGATCGAAGGCCGCCCCAGAATTCAATTGCGGCGCACCGCGGCGCTGCCTACAGTCGGCGCCACCCACAGGAGAGCCGAATGATCGAGGAGTTCGCGCAACGCGACAGTGCGCTGCACCCGCCCGCGTACACGCCGGCCTACAAGACGAGCGTGCTGCGCTCGCCGAAGCAGGCGCTGATCTCGCTGCCGCAAACGCTGTCCGAAGCCACCGGGCCGATGTTCAGCGCCGATGAGCTGGGCCCGAAGGACAACGACCTGATCCTCAATTTCGCGAAGGACGGGCTGCCGATCGGCGAGCGGCTGGTGGTCCACGGCAGCGTGCGCGACCAGTACGGCCGGCCGGTGCCGAACGCGCTGGTGGAAGTGTGGCAGGCCAACGCGGGCGGGCGCTACCGCCACAAGAACGACCGTTACCTGGCGCCGATCGACCCCAACTTCGGCGGCTGCGGCCGCATGCTCACCGATGCGCAGGGGCACTACGTGTTCCGCACGATCAAGCCCGGGCCGTACCCGTGGCGCAACCGCATCAACGACTGGCGGCCGTCGCACATCCACTTCTCGATCTCGGGCGACGGCTGGTCGCAGCGCCTGATCACGCAGATGTACTTCGAGGGCGACCCGCTGATCCCCGGCTGCCCGATCCTGCAATGCGTGCCCACCGAGGCACAGGTGCGCGGGCTGATCGCGCTGCAGGACCGCGCGCACTTCATCGCGCTGGACAGCCGCTGCTACCGCTTCGACATCGTGCTGCGCGGGCGGCGCGCCACCTGGTTCGAGAACGAGATCGTCTGATGGACACGCTGATCAACCTCCCAGAAACCGCCTCGCAGACCGGCGGCCCCTACGTGCACATCGGGCTGGCGCCGCAGCAGGCCGGCTTCGAGATCTTCGAGCGCAACTTCGGCAACGTGCTGGCCGGACCGGGCGTGGCGGGCGAGCGCATCGTCGTCGAGGGCCAGGTGTTCGACGGCTCCGGCACCCCGTTGCGCGACGTGTTGATCGAAATCTGGCAAGCCAACGCGGCGGGCCGCTATGCCCACCCCGGCGACCCGCAGGCGAGCAAGCCGCTCGACCCGGGCTTTCGCGGCTGGGGCCGCACCGGCGCCGACTTCGACACGGGCGTGTACCGCTTCGAGACCGTCAAGCCCGGGCCCGTGGCAGGTCGCAAGGGCTTAGTCCAGGCGCCGCACATCAACTTCTGGATCGTCGCGCGCGGCATCAACATCGGCCTGCACACGCGCATGTACTTCGCCGACGAGGCGGCCGCCAATGCAGTGGACCCGGCGTTGACCAGCATCGAGTGGGCGGTGCGGCGCAACACCTTGCTGGCGCAACGCCAGCAGCGCGACGGGCTGGCGGTGTACCGCTTCGACATCGTGATCCAGAGCGCCGACCCGGCGCGCGAGACGGTGTTCTTCGACGTGTGAGGCGCGCGTTCAGCCGAGCGCGGTGTCCAGCCGCGGCTCGGCGGCGGGCGCGCGCACCGTCTGCAGCGCGTGCGCGAGGTGTTCGAACGTGCGCTGGTCGCCGCTGCGGTCGTCCAGCGTGACGAAGCGCTCGCCGTCGCGGTTGCGGCGCCACAGCAGGTGCAACTGGCCGGGGTCGAGCAGGCCGAGGTAGCGGTAGTGCAGCACCTGCCCCGGCGGGTCGGTGAGATCGATCTCGCCGCTGCGCGTGTACAGCTTCAGCGCGGTGCCACGCCGTATCGCGCGCGAGCACGGCATGCACAGCGCGATGGCTTCCACGCGCGCGGCGCAGTCGCCGCCGGCGCGTTCGCATTCATGCTGCCAGCGCAGCACGGCCGAACTCGGCGTGGCGCGCGCCGTGCGCTCGGAAGCACCCAGCCAGCCGGCCATCGCCGCGTGGCACCAGCACCGCATCATCGGAAGCCCCTCTCGGCAGAAACTTCTTATGGAAGGAAGCGGAGTCTAGGGAGGCCGATCGACGCAGCAATCACCCTTTCGGGGGGTGCGCGTGAAACGCGCTCTGCCCGTGTTGGTGCAGGGCGCGCCACTGCGTTGCGCGCGTGCGCGCAACCGCTCACTCCTGGAACAAACCCTGATGCTGTTCCCGCAACAGCTTCTTTTGCACCTTGCCCATCGTGTTGCGCGGCAACTCCGGCGCCACGAACATGCGCTTGGGCACCTTGTAGCCGGCGATGCGGCTCTTCAGTGCGGCGATCAGCTCGTCGGGCTGCAGCACCGCGCCGGCGCGCGGCACCACCACCGCGACCACGCCCTCGCCGAAGTCCGGGTGCGGCACGCCCACCACCGCCGATTCGGCGATGCCGGGCAGCTCATTGATTACGCCTTCCACCTCGGCGGGGTACACGTTGTAGCCGCCGCTGATGATCAGGTCCTTGCTGCGGCCCACGATCGTCAGGTAGCCGTGCTCGTCGAAGCGGCCCACGTCGCCGGTCTTGAACCAGCCGTCGGCGCTGAACTCCTCGGCCGTCTTTTCAGGCATGCGCCAGTAGCCCGAGAACACGTTCGGCCCCTTCACCTGGATGTGGCCGATCTCGTCGGTGGGGCAGGGCGCGCCGTGGTCGTCCATCACGCGCACCTGCACGCCGGGCAGCGGCTGACCCACGGTGCCGCCGTGGCGGGCAGTCGGGTCACCGTGGTACGGGTTCGACGTGAGCATCACCGTCTCGCTCATGCCGTAGCGCTCGACGATCGTGTGGCCGGTGCGCTCGGTCCAGGCATGGAAGGTCTCGATCAGCAACGGCGCCGAGCCGCTGAGGAACAGGCGCATGTGCGCGCAGGCTTCGCGCGTGAGGGTGGCCTCGGCCAGCATGCGCACGTACAGCGTGGGCACGCCCATGAACACCGTGGCGTCCTTGAAGCGCCCGATCACCGCGCGCGGCTCGAAGCGCGCGAACCAGATCATCGGGCTGCCGTTGAGCAGCGCACCGTGCAGCGCCACGAACAAGCCGTGCACATGGAAGATCGGCAGTGCGTGGATCAGCACGTCGTCCGCACGCCAACCCCAGAACGCCTTCAGCACCTGCGCGTTGCTCAGCATGTTGCCGTGCGACAGCATCGCGCCCTTGCTGCGGCCGGTGGTGCCGCTCGTGTAGACGATGCAGCCCAGGTCGTCGGCGCCGCTGTGCACCGGTGTATGGCGGTCGCTGCAATGCGCGGCGCGCTCCAGCAGGCTGCCGCTGCGGTCGTCGTCCAGCGTGAACACGTGCTGCGTGCCGGCCTGGAACGCGATGCGGCT
>CAMLIZ010000051.1 GCA_946480245.1 uncultured Pseudomonadota bacterium | reverse complement strand
CGCTGTTCGCCGGCATCGGCGAGCGCGTCGAGATCACGCACAAGAGCACCAGCCGCGCGGTGTACGCGCAGGGCAGCCTGCGCGCGGCGCGCTTCCTGGCCGGCAAGCCCAACGGCCTGTACAGCATGGCCGACGTGCTCGGCCTCTGACCTCGCATGAACGGCTTCGCCCGCTTCTGGTCCGCCAGCGACGGCATCAGCCACGCAGTGGCACTGCTGCTGCTCGGCATGTCGATCAGCGCCTGGGTCGTAATCCTGTGGAAGGCTTGGGTGCTGCGCCGCGCTGCCGGTGATCTGGATCGTGCGGTGGCGGCGTTCTGGACTGCAACCTCGCTCGACGACGGGCAAGCGCGGCTGTCGGCACTGGACCGCGAACAGATCGTGCAGCCGCTGGTGGCCGCCGCCCTGGTGGCGCCCGGCGCCGGCACGCTCGACGCCGGAGGCCACCTCGAGTCGCAGCTCACGCGGCGCCTGCGCGATGCGCTGCACCGCTCGCTGCACCATCTTCAGTTCGGTCAGGTGCTGCTGGCCTCCATCGGCAGTACAGCGCCCTTCGTCGGGCTGTTCGGCACGGTGTGGGGCATCTATCACGCGCTGCAAGCGATCACCGGCAGCGGCAGCATCACGGTCGAGAAGGTGGCCGGCCCGGTGGGCGAAGCCCTGATCATGACCGCTGCGGGCCTGGCGGTGGCCATCCCTGCGGTGCTGGCGTACAACGTGTTCGGCAAGTGGGTGGGCCGCAGCGAGGCCGAGCTGGAAGGCTTTGCGCACGACCTGCGCGAGATGGTGCTGGACCGCGCCGGTCAGCACCGCAGCGAAGGCTGACGCCATGGCCTTTGGCCGCCTGGAACGTCGCCCGGCGGCGCCGCCGATGAGCGACATCAACATGACGCCGCTGATCGACGTGATGCTGGTGCTGCTGGTGATCTTCATGGTCACCGCGCCGATGATGACCTCCAGCCTCAAGCTCGACCTGCCGAAGACCGAAGCTGCGCAGCCGAGCGACGCGCCGCAGTTCCTCGCGATCGCGATCGACGCGCAGGGGCGTCTTTTCGTCGGCGACGACGCGCTGCCGCAGCCGGCGTTCGTGGCGCGCCTGCAAGCCGCCGGCAAGGCCAACCCCCAGATGGAAGTACAGCTGCGCGCCGACCGCAGCGTGCCCTACGGCCGGGTGGCCGAGGTGCTGGGTTGGGTGCAGCAGGCGGGCTTGAGCCAGGTGGGCTTCATCACGGAGCCGGCACCGGTCCACTGAATCCCCCTCCTACAATTCGGGGATGAATCCCAAGTACGTCCCCGCCGAGGTCGAATCCGCCGCCCATGCGCATTGGGCCGCCCGCGACGCCTATCGCGTGGTCGAGGACCCGAACAAGCCCAAGTTCTACGCCTGCTCGATGCTGCCCTACCCCAGCGGCAAGCTGCACATGGGGCACGTGCGCAACTACACCATCAACGACATGCTGGCGCGCCAGCTGCGCATGCGCGGCTACAACGTGCTGATGCCGATGGGATGGGACGCCTTCGGCCTGCCGGCCGAAAACGCGGCGATCAAGAACAAGGTGCCGCCGGCGAAGTGGACCTACGACAACATCGCCTACATGAAAAAGCAGATGCAGGCGATGGGGCTGGCCATCGACTGGAGCCGCGAGATCGCCACCTGCGACCCCGAGTACTACCAGTGGAACCAGTGGCTGTTCCTGAAGATGCTGGAAAAGGGCATCGCCTACCGCAAGACCCAGGTCGTGAACTGGGACCCGGTGGACCAGACCGTGCTGGCCAACGAGCAAGTGATTGACGGCAAGGGCTGGCGCACCGGTGCCGTGGTCGAAAAGCGCGAGATCCCCGGTTACTACCTCAAGATCACCGACTACGCCGAAGAGCTGCTGGGCTTTGTGACCGGCGACAAGCTGCCCGGCTGGCCCGAGCGTGTGAAGCTGATGCAGGAAAACTGGATCGGCAAGAGCGAAGGCGTGCGCTTTGCATTCACGCACGACATCGCTGGCGACGACGGCGCACTGATCGGCGACGGCAAGATGTACGTGTTCACCACGCGCGCCGACACCATCATGGGCGTGACCTTCTGCGCCGTGGCGCCGGAGCATCCGCTGGCCGCCCACGCTGCCAAGAGCAACCCGGCTCTTGCCGCATTCATCGAAGAGTGCAAGACCGGCGGCACCACCGAGGCCGAACTGGCCACGCAAGAGAAGAAGGGCGTGCCCACGGGCCTGTTCGTCACCCACCCGCTCACCGACGAAAAGGTGCAGGTCTGGGTCGGCAACTATGTGCTGATGGGCTACGGCGACGGCGCCGTGATGGGCGTGCCAGCGCACGACGAGCGCGACTTTGCGTTTGCCCTCAAGTACGGCATCGAGATCAAGCAGGTGGTGCTGGTGGACGGCGAGACGTTCAACTACCACCAGTGGCAGGACTGGTACGGCGACAAGCAGCGCGGCGTGACCATCAACTCTGACAGCTTCAGCGGCCTGAACTACAAGGATGCTGTGAACGCCGTGGCCCACGCGCTGCAGCAAAAGGGCCTGGGCGAGAAGAAGACCACCTGGCGCCTGCGCGACTGGGGCATCAGCCGCCAGCGCTACTGGGGCACGCCGATCCCGATGATCCACTGCGACGCCTGCGGCCCGGTGCCGGTGCCCGAGAAGGACCTCCCGGTGGTGCTGCCCGAAGACCTGATCCCCGACGGCTCCGGCAACCCGCTGAACAAGTGCGAATCCTTTCTGAAGGTCGATTGCCCGAAATGCGGCCTTCCCGCACGGCGCGAGACCGACACGATGGATACCTTCGTCGACTCGTCGTGGTACTTCATGCGCTACTGTGATCCGCAGCGCAGCGACGCAATGGTGGCCGAGGGCACGCAGTACTGGATGCCGATGGACCAGTACATCGGCGGCATCGAGCACGCGATCCTGCACCTGCTGTACGCGCGCTTCTGGACCAAGGTGATGCGCGACCTGAAGCTGGTGCAGGTGGGCGAGCCATTCACGCGCCTGCTCACGCAGGGGATGGTGCTGAACCACATCTACTCGCGGCGCACCGCGCAGGGCGGCATTGAGTACTTCTGGCCGCACGACGTGGAGAACACCTTCGACGAGCACGGCAAGATCACCGGCGCCAAGCTCAAGAGTGACGGCTCGGCCGTGACCTACGAAGGCGTGGGCACGATGTCGAAGTCGAAGAACAACGGCGTCGACCCGCAGGCGCTGATCGACCAGTACGGCGCCGACACCGCGCGCCTGTTCGTGATGTTCGCGTCGCCGCCCGAGCAGACGCTGGAGTGGAACGACGCCGGCGTCGAAGGCGCGCACCGCTTCCTGAAGCGAGTGTGGGGCTTCGCAGTGAAGAACGAGGCTGCGCTGCGCCTGCCGGCCAGCGGCAGCGGTGCCTTCGGCGCACAAGCCAAGGCGCTGCGCCGTGACGTGCATACCGTGCTCAAGCAGATCAGCTACGACTACGAGCGCATGCAGTACAACACCGTGGTATCCGGTGCGATGAAGCTGTTGAACGCGCTCGAGGACTTCCCCTCGGACGGCAGCGCCGGCGCGCAGGCCGCGTTGCGCGAAGGCTTCTCGGTGCTGCTGCGCGCGCTGTACCCGGCATGCCCACACATCACGCACGGCCTGTGGCAACAGTTGGGCTACGCCGCCGAATGGGGCGAACTGCTCGACGCGCCATGGCCGCACGTGGACGAAGGCGCGCTGGTGCAGGACGAAGTGGAGCTCGTGCTGCAGGTCAACGGCAAGCTGCGCGGCTCCATCACGGTCGCGGCGAGCGCCGACAAGGCGGCGATCGAGGCGGCGGCGCTGGCGGCGCCCGAGTTCGCCAAGTTCGCCGAAGGCAAGCCGGCGAGGAAGATCATCGTCGTCCCCGGACGCCTGGTGAATGTGGTCGTCTGAGTCGATGCGCACGCGCCGTGCCTGGCTCACGGCGCTGGGTGCAACAGCACTGGCGGGCTGCGGCTTCCGGTTGCGGCAGGCACCTCAGATGCCGTTTCGCACCGTTGCGCTGCGTGGCTTCGCGCCGCGCTCGCCGCTGGCCGACGAGTTGCGCCGTTCGCTGGAGACCGTGGCGCAGGTGGTGCCCGAAGCGCAGGCCGAAGTGGTGCTGGAGTCGCAGACCGATGCGCGCGAACGTTCGGTGGTGGCCGTCACCGCCGACGGCCAGGTGCGCGAGCTGCAGTTGCGCGTGCGCTTCAGGTTCCGCGCCGTTGCGGCGAACGGCCGTGAACTGCTGCCCAGCGACGAGCTGGTACTGTCGCGCGACATGAGCTACAACGAAACCAATGCGCTCGCGAAGGAGCAGGAGTCGGAGCAACTGTTCCGCGCCCTGCAGAGCGACATCGTGGCGCAGGTGATGCGGCGGCTGTCGGCGGTCAAGCCCTGAGGAGTTGGCACGATGCAATTGCGCGCCGAGCAACTGAGCACGCACCTGGCGCAGGGCCTGAAGCCCCTGTACACGGTGCACGGCGACGAGACGCTGCTCGTGCAGGAGGCCGCAGACGCGGTGCGCGCAGCGGCCCGCGCGGCCGGCTATGCCGAGCGCAAGGTGTTCACGGTGAGTGGCGCGCATTTCGACTGGAGCGCCCTGCTCGGTGCGGCGCAGGCGATGAGCCTGTTCGCCGACCGCCAGCTGATCGAGATCCGCATGCCCACGGGCAAGCCCGGCAAGGACGGCTCCGAGGCGCTGCAGCGCTATTGCGAGCTGCCCGCCGATGGCGGCACGCTCACGCTGGTGCTGTGCCCGAGGCTGGACCGTCAGCAACTCGGCGGCGCGTGGTTCACGGCGCTCGACGGTGCCGGCGTGTCCGTGCGCATCGACCCGGTGGAGCGGCGCGCGCTGCCGCAATGGCTGCTGCAGCGGCTGGCCGCGCAGGGCCAGCGCGTGGCCGACGGCGATGCGGGGCAGCAGACCCTCGCCTTCCTGGCCGATCGCGTGGAGGGCAACCTGCTGGCCGCGCACCAGGAGCTGCAGAAGCTGGCGCTGCTGTATCCGCGCGGCGTGCTGAGCTTCGAGCAGGTCGAGTCCGCGGTGCTGAACGTGGCGCGCTATGACGTGTTCCGCTTCGGTGAGGCGGTGCTGGCCGGCCAGGTGGCACGCGCGCTGCGCATGCTCGACGGCCTGCATGCGGAAGGCGAGGCGGCGGTGCTGGTGCACTGGACCTTGGCAGAGGACATCCGTACGCTCAAGCGCGTGAAGGACGCGCTGGCCGCCGGCAAGCCGCTGCCGATGGCGCTGCGCGAACAGCGCGTCTGGGGCGTGAAAGAAAAGCTCTTCGAGCGCGTGCTGCCCTCGTTCAGCGAGCATGCGCTGGCGCACCTGGTGGAGGCCGCGCAGATCTGCGACGGCCTGGTCAAGGGGCTGAAGCATCCCGACTGGCCGGCGGACCCCTGGGAAGGGCTGAAACACCTTGCGCTGCTGGTGATGCAGCACAGTGCGCCAGCCGCCGGCGCGCGCGGCCGGCTCACGCTGGCGCTTTCGGCCTGACGCGCTAGTAGCCGCGCTCGCGGCGCACCAGGTACTGCACCGGCTCGCCGGCGGCAAGGCGGCGCAGGTTGTGCGCCACCACCTCGGCCGCGCTGCGCATGTCGGTGAGCGCGGCCACGTGCGGCAGCACCGTGATGCGCGGGTCGGCCCAGAACGGATGGGATGCCGGCAAGGGCTCGCTGTGGAACACGTCGAGCACCGCGTGCGACAACGTGCCGCCCTGCAGCGCCGCCAGCAGGTCTGCGTCGACTACATGCGCTCCGCGCGCCAGGTTCACCAGCGCCGCACCCGGCTTCATCGCCGCCAGAAAGCGTCGGTCGATCAGGCCGCGCGTGTCGTCGGTGAGCGGCAGCAGGTTGACCACGACGTCGGCGGCGGCCAGCGCAGCGGGCAACGCGCCCGCACCGCTGCACACCGGTACCTGGGCCGCTGCGGGCCCGGCCTCGCGGCGCCATGCGCTCACCCGGTAGCCTTGCGCGGCCAGCGCGGCCGCGCAGCTGCGGCCCATCTCGCCCAGGCCCAGCACCAGCACGGCCACTTCGTCGGCGCGCCGCTGTGGCAAGGCGTGCCAGCGGCGCTCGCGCTGCTGCTGCTGGTAGTCGAAGAAGCGCCGGTGCAGCGACAGCACGGCCCACAGCGCGGTCTCGGCCATCGCGCGGCTCATCGCCGGGTCCACCATGCGCGCGATCGGCACGTCCTGCGGCAGCGTGGGGTCGGCCAGCAGCCGGTCCACGCCGGCCCACAAGGACTGGATCAGGCGCAGGCGCGGCAGGCCTTGCAAAGCGCCTGGCGGCGGATTGGCGACCACCGCCACGTTCACCGAGGGATCAGCTTCGGTGCACCACGCCGCCTGCGGCAGCGCGCGCTCGAGCGCCTGGCGCCAGCCCTCGCGCTCCTCGGCGTCGAAGCTGCCGGCGAGCAGAACCCGCATCACGGCGCGCTCAGTGTGCGAACACCTGGCTCATGTCCTCGAAGGCCTTGATCTCGAGCGCATTGCCCGACGGATCGAGGAAGAACATGGTGGCCTGCTCGCCCACCTGGCCCTCGAAGCGCACGTGCGGCTCGATCACGAACTTCGTGCCGGCCGCGCGCAGGCGCTCGGCCAACTGGCGCCAGTCGGCCATCGGAAGGATCACGCCGAAGTGCGGCACCGGCACGTGGTCGCCATCGACCTCGTTGCGAGCTGCATGCTCGGACCTGGCCGGCGCGAGATGCGCCACGATCTGGTGGCCGTAGAAGTCGAAATCGACCCAGGCGTCGGCACTGCGGCCTTCCGGGCAGCCCAGCAGTTCGCCATAGAAGCGGCGGGCGGCGGCGATGTCGTGCACCGGAAACGCGAGATGGAACAGCGGAGGTGTCTTCATCGCGCCACTGTATGCATGCGCGGCGCTAATATCAAACGACTTCTTCTGGGCCTGAGGATCACGATTCGTCATGAACCTGCGCTACCTGCGCACCTTCGTCGCCGCGGCGCACGCCGCGTCGTTCTCGCGCGCGGGCGAGCAGCTGGGCCTGACGCAATCGGCCGTGAGCCTGCAGATCCGCAAGCTGGAAGAGGACTTCGGCTGCTCGCTGTTCGATCGCACCGGCAAGTCGGTACGGCTGAGCGTCGAGGGGCAGCGGCGGCTCGCGCAGGCCGAGCGCATCGTGCACGGCTACGACGCGATGAAGCGCGGCAACGACAGCGCGGAGCCGGCCCCGCCGCTGCGCATCGGCGCGATCTCCACGGTGCAGCAGGCGCTGCTGCCCGCAGCGCTGGCACACGCCGGCGACGCGCTTGCGGCCACCGCGCTGCAGGTCGAACCCGGCACCAGCACCGGCCTGCTGGCGCGGGTCGACGCGCATGAGCTGGAAGCCGCGGTGATCGTGCGGCCCCGCCTCGGGCTGCCGGAGGCGCTGCGCTGGGTACCGCTGCTGAAGGAGCGCTTCGTCGTGGTCGCCCCGGCCGGCGCGCCCACCGAGCTGCGTGAGTTGCTGCGCCAGCAGCCCTTCCTGCGCTATGCGCGCCAGTCGCATGGCGGGCAGTTGGTGGAGCAGTTCCTGCAGCAGCGACGACTGTGGGTGCGCGAACGCGTGGAACTCGACGAGCCCGGTGTGCTGCTGCAGATGGTGGCCGCTGGCTTGGGCTGCGCCATCGTGCCGGGTGCGCTGCTGCCGGTGTCGCGCACGCGCGGCGTGCGTGCGGTCGCGCTGCCGGGGCGCGCCCCTCAGCGCGAGATCGGGCTGCTCGCGTGGCGCACTGCGCTGCAGCAGCCAGGGCTGAAGGCGCTGCTGGGCGGTCTGCGCCAGGCGGTGGCGGCGCTCTAACGCGCCACCGCGGCCAGCCGCACGAAGGCCTGCTCCACGGTCTGGCGCCGTACCGCGCTGCGGTCGCCCGCCAGTTGCAGCCGCGCCGCCTCCACGCGCACGGCCTCAGCCGCTGCCGATCGCCATGCCAGCGCGAGCCACACGGTGCCCACGGGCTTGTCGGGCGAGCCGCCGCCTGGCCCGGCAATGCCGGTGACAGCGACGGCAAGTTGCACGGGCGCGTGCGCCAATGCGCCCAGCGCCATCGCGCGCGCCACCGCCTCGCTCACCGCGCCATGCTCGGCGATCAGGGTGGCCGGCACGCCGAGCAGGTCGGCCTTGGCCTCGTTGCTGTAGGTGACGAAGCCGCGCTCGAACCAGTCGCTGGAGCCGGCCACGCCGGTGCAGGCGGCCGCGATCAGGCCGCCGGTGCAGCTTTCGGCGGTGGCCATGCGCCAGGCGCGCAGGCGCAACGCGTCGCCCAATGCGAGAGCCTGCGATTGCAGCGCATCGACGTTCACAGCAGCCACCTCCACAGCGCAATCACCAGCAGCGTGCACAGTGCGGCAACGAGGTCGTCGAACAGCACGCCGAAGCCTTGGGCCCAGCCGATGGTCTGGCCAGGCCGGCCCTTGAAGCAGCGATCGGCCCACCCCACCGGCCCCGGCTTGACGGCATCGAACAAGCGGAACAGCGCAAAGGCCGCGAGCTGCGCGGCAAAACCGGCCGGCATCACCAGCCACAGCACGGCCCAGAAGGCGATGATCTCGTCCCACACGATCGCGCTCGGGTCGGGGGTGGCCAGCTCGCGCGCGGTGCGCGTGCAGGCCCACCAGCCGACCAGCAAGCCGGCGCCCAGAACCGCAGCCCACGCAGCGTCCGTCATCCAACGTTGCAGCGCGAGGAACGCCACCCAGGCCCACAGCGTGCCGACCGTGCCGGGGGCCCAGGGCGACAAGCCGCTGCCGAAGCCGAGCGCGAGCCAGCGCGCGGGGTGGCGCAGCATGAAGTGGGCGCTGGGTCGCGTGGCCGACGTCATCATTTGAAGTGGTCGAAACCGGCGCGTTGCATGGCCAGCGCTCGGCCGTCGGCGTCGAGCACGCGCAGGCCCGGCTCGGCGTCGATCGCGCCGATGCGCGTGACCGGCACGCCAGCCTCGCGGCCCGCCCGCTGCACCGCGTCGCGCCGTGCGGGCGGCGCGGTGAACAGAAGCTCGTAGTCATCGCCGCCGGCCAGCAGGCACTCCTGCTGCAACGGTGCCGGCTGCCCGGCCAGCACCTCGCTGCACGGCAGCTGCCCCAGCGCCAGCGTCGCGCCCACGCCCGAGCGCCGCAGCACATGGCCGATGTCGCCGACCAGGCCATCGCTCAAGTCGATCGCGCTGCTCGCGATGCCGCACAACGCCTGGCCCAGCTGGACGCGCGGCTGCGGGCACTCCATCGCCAGGCGCACCTGCTCGAACGCGGCCGCGTCGAGCGCGCATTGCCCGCGAAACACCTCCAACGCGAGCCGCGCGTCGCCCAGCCGGCCGCTCACGTAGACATCGTCGCCCGGCCGCGCGCCACTGCGCAGCAGGGCCTCGCCCGGGCGCACCTCGCCGAACGCGGTGATCATGAGATTCAGCGGGCCGGCCGTGGTGTCGCCGCCGATCAGCTCCACGCCGTGCTGCTCCGCGAGTGCAAACATGCCGGCCGCCAGCCCTTGCAGGAAGGTTTCGTCGACGCGCGGCATGGTCAGTGCCAGCGTGAAGGCCAGCGGCCGCGCACCACACGCGGCGAGATCGCTCAGGTTCACCGCCAGCGCCTTGTGGCCCAAGCGGTGTGGAGGGACGGTGGACAGGAAGTGCCGGCCCTCCACCAACGCGTCGGTGGAGACTGCGAGCTGCATGCCCGGCGCCGGCTGCAGCAGGGCGCAGTCGTCTCCGATGCCGAGCGCGGCACGGCGCACCGGGCGCTCGAAGTACTTCTCGATCAGGTCGAATTCGCCGAGGGACATTTCAAAGCGCCGAGCGCCCTCTCGGGAGGCAGCGAACGAAGTGGACGTGGGGGTGCATGACGCACGATTGTGCCCGCCACACCGGCCACGCGCGTCAGCTGGCGCCGTGCTCGCGCAGCAGGTTGGCCAGCTCCACCGCCGACTTCACCTGCATCTTCTCGAACACGCGCGCACGATGCACTTCGACCGTGCGCACGCTGATCTGCAGTGCATCGGCGATCAGCTTGTTGGCACGGCCCTCGATCACCAGCTGCATCACCTCGCGTTCACGCTCGGTCAGCTCGGCCAGTGCCTGCTGCACTGCATGCCGGGCGCGCCGTGCCTGGATGGCCTGGGCGCTGGCGGCCAGCGCCTGCTCCACGCGGTCGACCAGCGCGTTGTCGGAGAACGGCTTCTCGACGAAGTCGAAGGCGCCGCGCTTGACCGCCGCCACGGCGGTGGGCACATCGCCGTGGCCGGTGAGAAAGATCACCGGCAGCGTCTGCAGCAAGCCGCGCTCGGCCAGCCGCTCGAACAGCACGATGCCGCTGGTGCCCGGCATGCGCACGTCCAGCAACAGGCACGAAGGCGCGGCGGGCCACGCACTGCGCCCGGGCGCGCACTGCGCGTCGAGCATCGCCTCGAAGGCTTCCGCGCTGGCATGCTCTTCCGACAGCAGCCGGCGCGAGCGCAGCAGCCAGGCCAGCGCCTCGCGCACCACGTCCTCGTCGTCGACGAGGTAGACCATCGGCAGGCCCAGCGGCATCGACGGTGGCGTCATCAGGGTTCCTCCTGCGTGGCTTGCGCCGGCAGTGTGAAGCGGAATTCGGTGCCGCGGCCGCCTGGCGTCGCGGGGCTCGTGAAATCGAGCGCCCCGCCGTGCTGCTCGATCACCGTGCGGCACAGGCTCAGGCCGAGGCCCATGCCTTCGCTGCGTGTCGTGAAGAACGGCGTGAAGAGCCGCGCGCCCACGTCGGCCGCTATGCCGGGGCCGGCGTCGATCACGCTGAACAACACCCAGCGCTGGTCGACTGCGCGCACGCGCAAGGTGAGTACCCGTGCGTCCAGTTGGGTGCCGCTTTCCATCGCCTGGATGCCGTTGCGCGTGAGGTTGAGCAGCACCTGCTCGACCATCGTGCGGTCGCACAGCACGCGCGGCACCGGCTGAGGCAGGTCGAGCTCGATGCGCGTGCCGCTCTTGCGCGCCTGCAGGCGCACCAGCGGCAGCACGGCGTCGATCAGTTGGTCGGCGCGGATCGCCTCGCGCGCCTGCTCGCGCCGCCGCACGAAGTCGTGCACGCTCTTGATCACGCGCCCCGCACGCTCGGCCTGCTCGGCAATGCGCTGCACGGCCTGCTTGAGCATCACCGGCGTCTGGCCGTCGGGCTCGGCGAGCAGGTTCATCGATCCATTGGCATAGCTGGCGATTGCCGCCAGCGGCTGGTTCAGCTCGTGGCTGAGCAGCGAGGCCATCTCGCCCACCGTGGTCAGGCGGGCCGCCGCCTGCAGGCGCTCCTGCTGCTGGCGCGACAGCTCCTCGATGCGGCGCTGGGCGGACAGGTCCAGCACCGTGCTCATCCAACCCGCGTGCCGGCCGTGGCCGTCGACCAGCGGCGCCTCGTAGATCATGACCGGGAAGCGCTCGCCGTTCTGGCGCATGAACACCGTCTCGAAGCCCTCGCGTGCGGCCTGCAGCGCGTCGCCCCCGGCCATGCGGCTGTGCTGCCGGGCGTGGTATTCGTCCACGTGCTCGGGCGGCCAGTACGGTGGGCGCCCCGCCTGCGTCAACTCCTCGGCCGACCAGCCCACCATCGCACAGAAGGCCGGATTGGCGTACGTGATGCGGCCCTCGAGATCGCGTGCGCGCAAGCCGGTGACCAGCGAATCCTCCATCGCCTTGCGGAAGGCCAGCGCCTCGGCCAACGCACCCTCGGCCAGCGCCCGCTTGCGCACGTCGCGCAACAACAGCAGCACCACCGCGCACAGCGCAAGCGACAGGCCGAGCACCAGCGCGGCGCTGAGGTTGGGGATCAACTGCGGACGCCGCTCCTCGCTGTCGGCACGCAACTGAAACGTGAAGCCGGGCAGCGACACGATGCGCTCGGCGCGGTACACGCCAGCACCGCGGGTCATGCCCGAGCGGGCCAGCCGTGTGCCGTCGGCCTCCACGAACGAGAACTCGTGCGTGCGCGCACGCGCCGGGGTGGTGGCGGCCTCCAGCAACGCGGCCATCGAGAACGTCGCGATGAAGAAGCCGTCATCGCGCCCCTCGGCCTGCAAGGGGATGCAGGCGTCGATCACCTCCAGCCCGAGGCCACCGGCCTGCGGCACGAAGTAGCTGCGCGAGAACACCGGGTTGGCCGAGCGACGCGCGGCGCTGCAGGCGATGTCGGTCTCCACGTCGAGCGCCGAGCGCGGCATGTGGCTGAACAGCGGCGGGCGCGACCGGGCATTCACGGCGTCCTCGATGGCCAGCTTCGTGGTGCGACGCTCGAGGCGCAACAGCTCCGGATGCTCGACCAGCATTTGCGAGGCTTGTGCGTGCCATTGGTCGGGCGTGCTCGCCTGCCATTGCAGGGCCTGCAGCAGCTGCAGGTTGCGCGCGATCGTGCGGCGCAGCTCGGAGGCCGCCTCTGCCGCGACGCGGTCCACGCGCTCCTGCGCACGCGCTGACTCGTACTCGATCGTCAGCAGGACCAACAGCCCTTGCGCCACCAGCAAAAGCGCCACCAGCGCCACCCACGGAAGCCGGCGCAGCCAGCGGCGTGCAGCGGCGCCGGCGGGGGGAGGAGAAGCGAGTGCGGCACTCATCGCCGCGCCAGTATGCGGGGCGCTGCGCGAGCGCCACCTACGCAGAATTGCGCATCGCCACGCGACGCCGGGCTGGGCACACTGCGCCGGCCGCATAGAGGAAAACCCCTAAAATCTGCAGCCCTTTGGCCGCCTGCCCCGAAAGAAACCCCATGCCGAGCTATGAAGAAAAGCGCGCCGAACTGCGTCGCCATGCCCTCGAGTACCACGAGTTTCCGACGCCCGGCAAGGTGGCGATCGCCGCGACCAAGCAGCTGGTGAACCAGCGCGACCTCGCCCTCGCGTATTCGCCCGGCGTGGCGGCGGCCTGCGAGGAGATCGTGGCCGACCCGACGAACGCGTTCCGCTACACGTCGCGCGGCAATCTCGTGGCCGTGGTCACCAACGGCACCGCAGTACTGGGGCTGGGCGACATCGGGCCGCTGGCCGCCAAGCCGGTGATGGAAGGCAAGGCGGTGCTGTTCAAGAAGTTCGCCGGCATCGACGTGTTCGACATCGAGATCAACGAGAAGGATCTCGACAAGCTGGTCGACGTGATCGCAGCACTCGAACCCACGTTCGGCGGCATCAACCTCGAGGACATCAAGGCGCCGGATTGCTTCTACGTCGAGCGCAAGCTGCGCGAGCGCATGCGCATCCCGGTGTTCCACGACGACCAGCACGGCACGGCCATCGTCGTCGGCGCAGCGCTGCTGAACGCGCTGAAGGTCTCCGGCAAGGACATCGCCAAGGTCAAGCTCGTGACCTCCGGCGCCGGCGCCGCGGCACTGGCCTGCCTCACGTTGCTGGTGAAGCTGGGCGTGCCGCGCCAGAACATCTGGGTGACCGACCTGGCCGGCCTCGTTTACCAGGGCCGCACCGAACTGATGGACCCGGCCAAGGCGCAGTTCGCCCAGGCCACGGACCAGCGCACGCTGGCCGAGGCGATCGCGGGTGCCGACATCTTCCTCGGCCTGTCCGCCGGTGGGGTGCTGAAACCCGAGATGGTGGCTCGCATGGCACCGCAACCGCTGATCTTCGCGCTCGCCAATCCGACGCCGGAGATCCTGCCGGAGGAGGTAAAGGCCGTGCGCGACGACGCGATCATCGCCACTGGCCGTACCGACTACCCGAACCAGGTCAACAACGTTCTCTGCTTCCCGTACATCTTCCGTGGCGCGCTCGATTCCGGCGCCACCACGATCACCGACGAGATGGAGATCGCGGCCGTGCAGGCCATCGCCGACCTGGCGCGTGCCGAGCAGAGCGAGGTGGTGGCTGCGGCCTACGCCGGCGCCACGCTGAGCTTCGGGCCCGAATACCTGATCCCGAAGCCGTTCGACCCGCGCCTGATGATGAAGATTGCACCGGCTGTGGCCGAAGCGGCGGCGCGCTCCGGCGTGGCTTTGCGCCCGGTGGCCGACCTGGACGCGTATCGCGAACGGCTTCACAGCTTCGTGTACGCCTCTGGCAACGCGATGAAGCCGCTGTTCCAGGTGGCCAAGCGCGCCGAGCACAAGCGCGTGGCATACGCGGAGGGCGAGGAGGAGCGCGTGCTGCGTGCGGTGCAGGTGGTGGTGGACGAAAACCTCGCGCGGCCGACGCTGATCGGGCGGCCCGCCGTGATCGCGCAGCGTGTCGAGAAGTTCGGCCTGCGCTTGCAGGCGGGGCGCGACTACGACCTCGTGAACACCGAGTTCGACCACCGCTACCGCGACTACTGGCAAACCTATCACGGCATGATGGAGCGCCGCGGCGTGACGGCGCAGTTGGCCAAGATCGAGATGCGACGCCGCCTCACGCTGATCGGCTCGATGCTGCTGCACAAGGGCGAGGTGGACGGGCTGATCTGCGGCACCTGGGGCACCACGGGCACGCACCTGACCTACATCGACCAGGTCATCGGCAAGCGCGCCGGCGTAAAGACCTACGCCTGCATGAACGGGCTCATCCTGCCCGGGCGCCAGGTGATGCTGGTGGACACGCACGTCAACTACGACCCGGACGCGGAGCAGATCGCGGAAATCACGATCCTGGCCGCCGAGGAGATGCGCCGCTTCGGGCTGGTGCCGAAGGCCGCGTTGCTGTCGCACTCCAACTTTGGCTCCAGCAACCAGCCATCCGCCATCAAGATGCGAGACGCGCTCGCCCTCGTGCGCGAGCAGGCACCCTGGCTGGAGGTGGACGGCGAGATGCACGGCGACACCGCGCTCGATGCCCGCTACCGGGCAGAGATCATGCCGCGCAGCGCGCTCACGGGAGAGGCCAACCTGCTGGTGCTGCCGAACATCGACGCCGCCAACATCGCCTACAACCTGCTCAAGACCGCGGCAGGCGGCGGCATCGCGATCGGTCCAGTGCTGCTGGGGGCGGCCAAGCCGGTGCACATCCTCACGCCATCGGCCACGGTCCGCCGGATCGTGAACATGACCGCGCTTGCCGTGACGGACGCAAATGCCGCCCGCTGATAATTTGAGCGCGCCCATCTATGTGAGCGCACACTCATATCCTTCAATTGCTGCTCCAATTTGAGGCAGCCGCTTGAGGTTTGCGCCCTGTTTCGGTACCATGACGGTTTCAGATTTCAGGGTTAACCCGTGGGTCAGGCTGCCCGGTCGTCGCTGCGACAGTCACTTCGGAAGATGGGACTCGCAGCCACCGCCGTCGGTGTACTGACCACGGCGCTTCTGTCGATGCAAGGGGTGGAAGCCCGGCCGCTTTCATCCCCGACCTCGGCAGCGGGTCTTTCGACCGTGCAGTTCGCTGCACTGCCGCAGGAAGCCCAGGCCACCGAGCGCCTCATCCGTGCCGGTGGCCCGTTCCCGTATGCCAAGGATGGCAGCGTGTTCGGCAATCGCGAACGACAGCTGCCGCGCCACCCTCGCGGCTATTACCGCGAGTACACGGTGAAGTCGCAAGGCGCGGCCAACCGGGGTGCGCGGCGCATCGTATGCGGCGGCCAGGTTCCCGCCCGCCCTGAAGCCTGCTACTACACCGACGACCACTACGCGAGCTTTCGCCGCATCGTGCAATGAGCGTCGACTGCACCGATTTGAGTGAACCCAGGAGGATCGTGACCATGCTCTTGCAGACCGTCCGTCCAAACATCGTGCAGGCCATCCGCGCGTATCGGGTGGACGACCTGATGCAGGCCGCCCAGGCGAGCGGCCAGCATTTCCTGTACGCCAACCTCGCCAACGCACAGTCAAAGCAGGAGGTGCTGGAAGGCATCGCCGACGCGTTTCTGTTCCCCCCGCACTTCGGCAAGAACCTGGATGCGCTGTACGACTGCATGACCGACCTCGTGCACAAGTCAGGCCCGCAACCCGGCTTCATCGTGGTGTTGGAGCAGTTGCCCGACAACCCGCGCTTCGACCGGGAGGCCCGGGAGCAGTTGCTTGACGTGTTCCGTGACGCGGCGGACTTCTGGGCGGAGCGAAAAGTACCGTTCAGGTGCTTCTATTCTTTTCAGTAGCCCGCTCCCAGGAAATCGGGTCATGGGAGCGGGCGACGGAAGTGGCCCCTCAAGCAAGCACCGGCGACAAGCCGAAGAGCGCCGCGAAGAACGCGGCCAACGCCAGCTTTGGCATGAACATGCCGATGATGAGCAGTGCGTTCGACACGGCGATGTGGCTCAACGCCGCATAGTCCGATTCACCCCGCGGCGCTTGCGGCGCCTGCTTGCAAGGGCAGCTTCGGCTGCCCTTTGCTCTATTTGTCCAGTGCCTGCGCGAGCGTGAGGTAATCGGCCACCGGCACTTCTTCTGCGCGGCGCTGCAGGTCGAACTGGCCTGCGAAATCGCGCTGCTGCAGCCAGGCGCCCAGGGTGTTGCGCAGCAGCTTGCGCCGCTGCGAGAACGCCACCGCGACCAGTTCGCTCAGCAAGGCCGGCGCCACGCGCGCCGGCTGCGGCAGCGGCAGCATGCGCACCACAGCGGAATCCACCTTCGGCGGCGGCTCAAAGGCCTCGGGCGGCACATCCAGTACCGGTTCGATGTGATAGCGCCACTGCAGCATCACGCTGAGGCGGCCGTAGTCCTTGGTGGAAGGCTTGGCGGCCATGCGGTCCACCACCTCCTTCTGCAGCATGAAGTGCTGGTCGACCACGTGGTCCACAGCGTCGAGCAGGTGGAACAGGATGGGCGTGGAGATGTTGTAGGGCAGGTTGCCGACGACGCGCAGCCTGGCCTGCTGCAGCGCCGACAGCTCGGCGAAATCGACCTTCAGCACGTCGTCCTGCACCACGGTGAGTTCCGGCCGCTTGGCCAGGCGCGCCGCCAGATCGCGGTCGAGTTCGATCACGGTGAGACGGCCGCAGCGCGCGACCAGCGGGTTGGTGAGCGCCCCGAGACCTGGGCCGATCTCGACCAGCGCTTCGTCCGGCCGCGGGTCGATCGCGTCGACGATCGCCTCGACGATGGCTTCGTCGGCGAGGAAGTGCTGGCCGAACCGCTTGCGCGCGAGGTGTCTCACTGCGGCGGTTCGCGCATCTCGATGTAGGCCTTGGCGCGCAGGTCGCGAATCCATTCGGCATAGGCCTCGTCGAACTTCTGCTCGCGCAGCACGTTGCGTGCTTGCTCACGCAACTGCTTCGGGTCGAGCGCCACCTCGCGGCGCTCGATCACCTGGATCAGGTGCACGCCGAAGCGCGACACCACCGGGTCGGAGATGCCGCCGACCGGCAGTGCGTTCATCGCCTCCTCGAACTCCGGCACGAAGGCGCCCGGCCCCACCCAGCCGAGGTCACCGCCCGCGGCTGCGCTGCCGTCCTCCGAGTACTGGCGTGCCAGCTCGTCGAAGCGGGCGCCATGCTCGATGCGCTGCTTCATCTCGGCCAGGCGCTTGATCGCCACGTCGGCCGGCAATTGCGGAGAAGGCCGCAGCAGGATGTGGCGCGCATGCGTCTGCGTCACCTTGATACCGCTCGACTCCTGGCGGTCGATCAGCTTGAGCAGGTGAAAGCCCGCACCGCTGCGTACCAGCTCCGGTGCCACCTGGCCCGGCTGCAGCGTCTTGACTGCATTGACGAACAGATCCGGTAGGCGGCTTGCGGGCTTCAGCCCGATTTCGCCGCCGTGATCGCGATTGGCGTCCTCGGACATCTGCTTGGCGACTGCTGCGAAGTCCTCGCCGTTGCGCACGCGCTGCTGTGCGGAGCGGGCGCGGGCCTCGCGCTCTGCCACAGTGGCCACGCTGGCTCCTTCGGGCACCGGGATCAGGATTTGCGCGACGTCGTATTCGACATCGGCCTTGGCTTCGCCACGTTGCTTGGCGAGGAAATCGTCGATCTCCTTGTCGCTGACCTTGATGCGCCCTTGCACTTCGCGCTCGCGCACGCGCTCCACCAGCATTTGATCGCGCAGGTTGGCGCGGAAGCGGCTGAAATCCATGCCCTCCTGGCGCAGCCGATCGACCAGCTGTGGCACCGTGAGCTGGTTCTGCGCCGCAACGTTCTGCACCGCGCGGTCGAGCTCCGCGTCATCGACCTTCACGCCGCTGTCGCGCGCATACGTGATCTGCACGCGTTCGTCGATCAGCGCGTCCAGCACCTGCTTGCGCAGCTCGGCGTCGGGCGGCAGCTTGGCGTTGCTGCGGCGCGCGTTGTCGCGCACGCGTTGCAGGCGCTGCTCCAGCTCGCCGGCTGTGACCAACTCCTGATTGACCACCGCGACGATGTAGTCACCCCCGCGTGGCGCAACTGCAGCCAGCACGCGCAACGGCGCCTGCCCGAGCAGCGACAAGGCCAGCAGCAGCGGCAGCCAGCGACGGACGAAGAAGGTCAAGCTCATGGGTTCAGTCATAAAACGCGCCTGTGCCAGGCGTGCGGCGCTCTTCGCGCAGCAGCTGGTAGCCGGGGATATTGTCCTTCAAGGCCTTCAGAGGATTGGAGCCGAGGCGGGACAGACCGACCAGCTCCAGCTGCAGCATCACGCGTGTGGTGGCCTGGCTGAGACCGGTGGACACGCGCTCGGCAACCACGCGCCCGATCCAGCAGCCGGCGTCGTACTCCACGCCGACCAGGGAATCGGTGAGGCGGCTGTCGCGCATGCTGTAGTTCAGCCGCCCCACGCCGTACCAGCTGCCGCTGCATGAGCGGCCACCCTGCGCCGCGGGCTTGCCACGGTAGATCGGCCACTGCCAGCCGAGTTCCACCTGCTCTGTGGAACCGCGGGTGAGACGGTAGTTGACGTTGACGGTGCGGAACGGGCCCGGCGAATAGCGCACGCCCAGGATCGAGCGCACCGGGCGGCTGATGTCGGGGTTGTATTGCAGGGCGCCGTCGAGCGTCCAGTGCGACCACAGCGTTGACGACCCGAGCAGCAGCACGTCGGAGAAGCGCTGGGTGAACGGTTCGCCCTGCACCGAGGTGCCGCCTTCGGGCGCCGGCGTGATGCGTTGCGGACGCAGCAGGTAGCGCTGCACCAGGCCGAGTCGCATGAGCTCGGCGCCGCTTGCGTCGTCGAGCCAGCGCGTGGTGACACCGGCGGCGATGTGATGCGCGTCGGAGACCCGGTCCACGCCGGCGAACGAGTTCTCGCTGTACACCGAGATGTCGTTGAAATCCTTGCCCGCCGCGTCGAAGTTGGGCAGCTCGGCCTGATCCTTGTAGGGCGTGTCGAGGTACTGCACGCGCGGCTCCAGCGTCTGCCGCACCGCGTGCCCGAACCAGTGCGTATCGCGTTCGAACACCATGCCGCTGTCGATGCTGAAGGTGGGGATCACGCGGGAAGCGCGGCCCTGCTGCTCGGCGCCGAACGCGTCGTCGTAGCGATAGCGATAGGCCGCGGCGTTGACGCTCAGCTTGGGCGTGATCCAGCCACCGGGCAGCGAGACCGGCCAGCTCAACGATCCCACGAGGTGCGCCCGATCGCCGCTGGTGGGGCGCACGCTGCCGGTGCCGCGGCCTTCAGCCAGCACGAAACGGTTCAGCTCGGTCTCCAGGCCGTATTCGAGCCGGCCGCTGCCGTGTTGCAGCAGCGTGCCCGTGCCGCGCAGGCCGAGCTGCGGCGCGCGGTCATACGGTGGCGCGATCGGCGTGGTGCTGGTGTCGCTGTCGTTCAGCACCTGCCAACGCTCGACACGGCTGTAGAGCGACCAGTCGCGGCCGATCCCGCGGTCCGCGCTGAAATCGAGCGGCAACAGGCGCGGCGTGAGCGACGGCACCGCGTGCGGAAAGTCCTTCCAGTAGGCATCGTCGGACACGCGCAGCACGTCGGCGCGGTAGTGCACAGCGGCGGCCGCATCGCCTTCGTGCTCGAACTGCAGTGCGTGGCGCTCGCTGTCGGTGAGCCGGTCATTCGGCAACACGTTCCAGTCGATGCGGCCCTGGAAGCTCGGCTGCAGGTAGCGGAACTCGGTGTCCAGTGCCACGCCGCGGCGCGTCATCACGGTGGGCGTGAAGGTGGCATCGCGGTTGGGCGCGATGTTCCAGTAGTACGGCACCGTCACCGTGGGGCCGCTGCGGCTGTCCACCGGCGTGATGCTCGGCGGCAGCCAGCCGGACTTGCGGTCGTCGGTGAGCGGAAAGCTGAGCACCGGTGCGCCAAGGATCGGCACGCCGAGAAAACGGATCACCGCGCCCTCGGCCACGCCGGTGTTGGTGGCGAAATCCATGCGCACGCGGTCCGTGCTGAGCAACCAGTCCGGGTCCTGGGAGCCGTCGCGCGGGCAACTGGTGTAGGTGCCGCCGATTGCCTCCACGCGCTGCTGGTCGATGAAGTTGACGCGCTGCGCGTGCCCGCCCGCCTGCGTGGCCGCGATGAAGTAGTCGGGCTGCTCGAAGAAGCCTTCGTAGCGTTGAAGGTGCAGTTGCAGCAGCGGCCCGCTGAACACGTTGCCGGCCCGGCTGATGCTCACATGCCCCTCGGCCTTTGCAAGGTCATTGGCGGTGTCGTAGCCCAGGTGGTCGGCGCGCAGTAGGGTGCCGTCGCGCCGCAACTCCACATGGCCTTCGGCCTGCGTGTCCAGGTCGGGTCGACCGTGGATGCGGTCGGCCAGCAGGATGATCGGCAACGGTGTACGGCTGTCGCGCGCCGTGGGCGGCTGCAGCTGCGGCGACAGCTTCAGCGTGGTGCCCGGCAGCGCTTCGGGCTCGGTACTTTGGGCCATTGCGCTTTGCGCCGTGAGCACCAGCACGGCCATCGCAAGCGGGCTCAGGCGCGACGGCCGCGGGAGCGCAACAGGCATGACGACGGGACGGCGGGTAGGGCGCAAGGCGGTGGGAGAGAAGGGACACGCGCCGCGCTGGGCCGGCGGCACAAGGACGCCCGAAGGGCGGTTTGTAGAATGAATTATCCATGAGCACCCCGGCCCCCGCTCCCCTCTCCGTCGCTTGGCCCGACCCCGCGCGACAAGCCGCCTTCGAACGCTGGATAGCGCCGATCGCGCACAAGCGCGGTTTGCAGTTGCACACGCTGCAGCCCGCCTCCGCGGACGCCAGCTTCCGGCGCTACCTGCGGATGCAGTCTGCCGCCGACTCGTTCATCGTGATGGACGCGCCGCCGCCGCGGGAGGACGTGCGGCCGTTCGTGCAGGTGGCCCGGCTGTTGTTGGCCGCCGGGCTGCATGCGCCCCAGGTGCTCGAGTGCGACGAGGCGCTGGGCTTTCTGCTGCTCGACGATCTCGGCACCACCCTCTACCTCGACGCGCTGAACGACGCGAGCGACGCGCAGGCCGACGGCCTGATGCGGGATGCCGTGCAGGCGTTGGTGCAGCTGCAGCGCGCCACCGACGCCAGCGAACTGCCACCGTACGACCGCGCGCTGCTGCAGCGCGAGCTCGACCTGTTTCCCGACTGGTGCGTCACCCGCGAGTTCGGCATCACCTGGACCGAAGCGCAGCGCGCGCAGTGGCAGCGCATCTGCACGCTGCTGATCGACAGTGCCCTTGCGCAGCCCACGGTGGCCGTGCACCGCGACTACATGCCGCGCAACCTGATGGTGGCCGAGCCGAACCCGGGCATCCTGGATTTCCAGGATGCGGTGCGCGGGCCGATCACCTACGACATGGCCTCGCTGTTGCGCGACGCCTTCATCTCGTGGGACGAGGAGCGCGAGCTCGACTGGGCAGTGCGCTACTGGGAGCAGGCGCGCGCCGCCGCACTGCCGGTCGGCGAGGATTTCGGCGAGTTCTGGCGCCAGCTGGAATGGATGGGTCTGCAGCGCCACCTGAAGGTGCTGGGCATCTTCTGCCGCTTGAAGCACCGTGACGGCAAGCCGCGCTATGCACAGGATCTGCCGCGCTTCTTCGCGTATGCCAACAAGGTGGCGCTGCGCTACGTGCAGTTGCGCCCTCTGCTGCCGCTGCTCGAACCGATGAGCGGCGCCGCGCTGCAGGCGGGCTACACCTTCTAGGGCGGCGGCGTCGTCGTCGCGCAGCCGGCGGCTGCAAGCCAGGGGTCCCGATCCTCGCCGCCGAAGGTCTCGACCAGAAAGTCGAGGCAGGCGCGGGTGCGCGCCGGCAGGTACTTGCGCGACGGCATCGCTGCGTAGATGTTGTAGTCGACCAGCCGCCACGCGGGCAGCACGCGCTCGAGCACGCCTTCCAGCAGCGCGTCCTCCAGCATGAACGACGGCAGGCCGACCACGCCCACGCCGGCCAACGCCGCCGCGAACAGCGTGTCGATGTGATTGGTCGCCAGCCCGCCCTTGGCCATGATCGTCACGTTCTCGCCGCCTGATTGGTCAGCCTCCCAGGGCCCGCGATGGAAGGACCATTCACGCGGCGCATTCGGCAGCACCGGCACCAGCGCTTCATGCTCGACCAGTTGCCGCGGATGTTCGGGGCGGCCGCGGCGATCAAGGTATTCGGGCGTGGCGCACAGGATCACCTCGGTGCGTGCCAGCAGCCGCGCCACGAAGTCGCCCTTCAGCGGCCGATGGCGGCCGACGATCAGCAGCGTCAGGTCGCGCCCCTCGTCAGGTGCCTCCTGCGCACCGCCGCGTACCTCGAGGTCGACCGTCACCTTGGGGTAGCGCTCGCGAAAGCGCGGCAGGTGCTTGGCGAACTGGTGCGCCGCAAACGACGGCGGCATCAACAGCCGCAGCTCGCCGCGCGGCTCGCGCGTGGCCGCCACCGCCAGCGCCTCGGCCTCGTCGATCTCCGACAGGATCTGCCGTACACGCTCCAGGTAGGCCTCGCCGACGTCGGTGAGCGCAAGCCGGCGCGTGGTGCGGTTGAGCAGTCGCGCATGCAGATGCGCCTCGAGGTCGGCTACCAGCCGGGTCACCACGGCCGGCGCCAGATCGAGCTCGCGCGCCGCGGCGGCCAGGCTGCCGTGCTCGACCACCTTGGCGAACACACGCATCGAGAGCAGGCGATCCATCGCTCGATTATTGCTGTTTCATCAATTCGTCATTGAACGCGGCGCTGTTTATCACCGCCGCGGCAATGCCTACAGTCACATCCATCGACGAGCCGCCCCCAACAGCGACGACTCGCCCAGCGACGAATCCCGCCGCAAAGCATTGAAGGCTGTTGTGTTGAAGAGCAAAGGAAGCATCATGAACGTCAAGCAACTCATCGCCGTCGCCGCCCTTGCCGCCGTCAGCGGCACCGTCCTGGCCCAGGGAGACGAGGTGGTCGTCAACCCTGCGTCCGCCGTCTCGGTTTACAGCCGCCCCCAGGTGAAGGCGGATGCCGCTTCCGCAGTGGCCGCTGGCGACACGCAATACGGCGAGGCCGTGCAAGAAGCGCTGCCGGTGAGCGGCGCCGCGCTGCCGCGCGCCGCCGTGAAGGCCCAAGTGCTGCAAGCACGAGCGCAAGGCGAGAACCTGGCCGGTGGCGAGCTGCTGGGCTTTGAGGCGGCCGCGCCAGCCGCGCGCGGCGCGCATCGCACGCTGGTGGCGCTGGCCCGCTGATCGCGCCCGGCTCAGGGATGCGCGGCGATCACCTGCGCCACCGCAGCCGTGAGGCGCTTGCCGTACGGCACATGCAGGAATTCGTTGGGCCCGTGGGCATTGCTCTTCGGGCCCAGCACGCCGCACACCATCATCTGGGCCTGCGGGAACCCGTCCTGTAGCAGTCCCATCAGCGGGATGGTGCCGCCCTGACCGATGTAGCCCACAGGCGCCCCGAAGTGCGCGCGCGAGGCCGCGTTCAGCGCCTGCTCGAGCCAGGGTGCCAGCGCGGGCGCGTCCCAGCCGGTGGCGCCGTATTGGCCCACCCGGCCGTCAGGCTCGAACACCACCTTGGCGTTGTAGGGCGCGTTGTCCTCCAGCAGCCGCTTCAGTGCCAGCGCTGCGTGGTGGCCGTCCACGTTGGGCGGCAGGCGCAGGCTGAGCTTGAACGCGGTGAACGGCCGCAGCACGTTGCCGGCGTTCTTCAGGTCCGGGAAGCCGTCCACGCCGGTCACGCTGAGGGTGGGCCGCCAGGTGCGGTTGAGCAGCGCCTCCACCGGATCGGTGGTGGTGGGCAGTGCGGGCGTGCCGTCGGCACCGCAGGCCCAGGGGTAGCGCTTCCAGACCTCGTCCTTCAGGATTTCCGCGGCCACGCGCGCCTGCTCCACCCGCTCCACGGGAATCTGGCAGTGGAACTGCTGCGGCAGCAGGCGACCGGTCTCGCTGTTTTCGAGCCGGTCCAGCAAATGGCGCAGGATGCGAAAGCTCGACGGCACCAGCCCGCTGGCGTCGCCCGAGTGCACGCCTTCGGTGAGGATCTCGACGCGCAAGGTGCCGGTCACGTTGCCACGCAACGAGGTGGTGAGCCACAGCTGGTCGTAGTTGCCGGCGCCCGAGTCCAGGCACACCACCAGGCTGACGTTGCCCAGGCGCGGCTTCAGCAGATCCAGGTAGGCCGGCAGGTCGAACGAGCCGCTCTCCTCGCAGGTCTCGATCAGGCCCACGCAGCGCGGATGTTGCAAGCCTTGCTTGTCCAGCGCCAGCAGCGCGGTAATCGATGCATAGATCGCGTAGCCGTCGTCGGCGCCGCCGCGGCCGTACAGCAGGCCGTCCTCGTACTTGGGCGTCCAGGGCCCGAGGTCGCGCCGCCAGCCGTTGAACTCGGGCTGCTTGTCGAGGTGGCCGTACATCACCACGGTGTCGTCGCAGCCAGTCTTTGTGGACGGCACCTCGAAGTAGATCAGCGGCGTGCGGCCCTCGAGGCGGATGACTTCGAGCTTCAGGCCCGCGACCTTCTTGCTCTCGACCCAGGCGGCGGCGTCGCGCACCACGCGGTCGATGTAGCCGTGCGCGGCCCAGTCGGCGTCGAACATCGGGCTCTTGGCGGGGATGGCGATGTAGTCGGCGAGCGCGGGCACGATCTCGTCGTCCCAGGTGCGCTCGGCGAAAGCCGCCAGCGCCGACGCTTCATCGGGCTGCAGCGGTTGCATGGGGTCGCGTGCGTTCATCTCGAGGTGTGCGGCGTGGATGGCGAAGCCCGCAGTGTGGAGCAGCGGTGGCGTGCCCGCATGATGCCCCTTCACGCGTTGGCGGTGAACGGTGTGTCCGCCAGCCATTGGCGCAGGCGCGCCAGCACCTTGTCCTGCTCCGGCTCGTTGAAGATCTCGTGATAGAGCGCGGGATAGCACTGCGTGCTCACGGTGGCGCGGGGCGCGGCGGCGGCAAAGGCCTGGCTGCCACTGGGCGCCACGCAGCGGTCGGCGCCGGCATACAGCAGCAGCGTGGGCAAGCGCCACTTGGCCGCCTGCTCGCGCACCAGCCGGCCAGCGTCGACGATGAAGCGCGCCAGCCGCGGCACGATGCGGTCATGTACCAATGGGTCGGTGCGATAGGCCGCCACGACGTTCGGGTCGCGCGAGATCCAGTCCGGCTGCAAGCCGTTGCCCGCTGCCAGCCCGGGGAACAGCGGATGCGCTAGCGCGAGCAGCGCCTTCTGCCAGGCGCGCATTCCGGGGTCGAGTGCCGGTGATGACATCACCAGTCCCTGCACCGGGCGGTACCAGGGCGCGGGCCGGGCCGCCAGCCCCTCGGCGACAAAGCGGCCGGCCACCAGCCCGCCCATGCTGTGACCGAGCAGCACCAGCGGCCCCGGCTGGCCGGCACGCAGCTGGTCGATCACCATCGCCAGATCCTGAAGCAGGTCATCCGCCCCGCCGATCGCGCCGCGCCGGCCCTGAGAGCTGCCGTGCCCGCGCTGGTCGTAGCCGGCCACGTTCCAGCCGTCGGCGCGCAACGCTTCGGCCACATGCGAATAGCGGCCGACGTGCTCGCCCAGGCCGTGCACGATCAGCACGGTGCCGCGGGGGCTGGCGCTCGGCGCGGGCCAGCGGCGCAGTTGCAGGGCCAGGCCGTCGTAGGTACTCAGGGTTTGCATGGAGCGCGAGTGTAGGCACCGATTCAGGGGGCAGGCACAAGTTTCGCCCTGAGGTTTACTGAGGCAGGGTTGTTGCTCCGGGCGCGGCCCGCCGTGGTGCGGATCACGGGTCAGTCGGCGATTACAAAGACTTGCAGCGTCGACGGACAGACAAGCAGGCCCCGGGTGTCGATACTGGTTCCATGGCCTCGAACCGCTGAAGTTGTGGGTGGTATGAAGTCCTCTCTCACACTGCTGGCAGCTGCTGATTCACGGCGTACCGTGCGGTCCACCGCGCGCCATCTGCTGGCGCTGCTGGCCGCCTTGTCCTTGCTGTTGGTGAGCACGGCGGTGTGGGCAGAACCGGCGGCGGTGCGCGACGCACTGCCGCGCGCCAGCCTGGAGTTCGACCGTAGCGTGCCCACGCCTGGCGTCGACGGCACGGACACGCACTTGGGCGTGGTGCATTGGGCGGCGCCCGCCAATCGCGGGTCGCTGGGTTTGAGTGTTGGCGTGGGCGCGTGGCAACCGAGCGCGCTGCCCGGCCAGGCCGACAGCGCCGTGCGCTGGACGCCCGAGATCGGTGTGCGCTGGCGCTCGGCATGGCGCGAGAACCATCGCGTGGACGTGGGCGCCTACGGCGGCTATGCAGCCGCGAGCGGCCTGCCGGCCGACGAGCGGCGCGACTTCAACACGCGGGTGGAGCTGCAGTTCCGCAACAGCCATTCGCGGTTCGGCTTCGACGGCGCGAGCCGCGCGCTCGGTCTGCAACTGGGCGCGCACTCGCAGATGATGCTGCGCACCCGGCACGGCGGGCCGATGCTGTACTACCGGTCGCAATGGTGAGCTTGATCGGCGTCAGCCGCGGTCGAACTTGAACACGGCCGTCGTGGCGCGCAGGTTGGGCCAGCGGCGGATCTGCTGACCGTCCTTCAGCCCGAAACTGTCCAGCACGCGCAGCCCGTTCTTGCGCGCCAGCACCTCGAAGTCGGCATAAGTGCCGACGCGGATGTTGGGCGTGTCGTACCACTGGTACGGCAGCGTCTTGGTGACGGGCATGCGCCCGCGCAGGATGGCGAAGCGGTTGGCCCAGTGCGCGAAGTTGGGGAAGCTGACGATGCCCATGCGCCCCACGCGCGCGGTCTCGATCAGCATCTTCTCGGTATTGCGCAGGTGCTGCAGCGTGTCGAGTTGCAGCACCACGTCGAAGCTGGCGTCGTCGAACAGCGCCAGGCCCTCCTCCAGGTTCAGCTGGATCACGTTGACGCCGCGCTGCGTACAGGCCAGCACGTTGTCGTCGGCGATCTCGATGCCGTAGCCGGTGCAGCCGCGGTGGCGCTGCAGGTGGGCCAGCAGCTCGCCGGTGCCGCAGCCCAGGTCGAGCACGCGCGCACCCTCGGGCACCATCTGCGCCAGCAGTTCCAGGTCGCTGCGCTCGCTCATGCCGCCCTCCCGGTGGCTGCCTCGAACTCCTGTGCGATCAGGTCGAAGCGCGCGCGCAGCACGCCGTGGTAGCGCGCGTCGTCGAGCAGGAAGGCGTCGTGGCCGTGCGGCGCGTCGATCTCCGCGTAGCTCACGTCGTGGCGGTTGTCGACCAGCGCCTTCACGATCTCGCGCGAGCGCGCCGGCGAGAAGCGCCAGTCGGTGGTGAAACTCACCAGCTGGAACTTCGCCTGCGCCACCGCGAAGGCGGCGGCCAGGTCGCCGCCATGCTCGCCGGCCGGGTCGAAGTAGTCGAGGGCGCGCGTGATCAGCAGGTAGGTGTTGGCGTCGAAGTAGTCGCTGAACTTGTCGC
>CAMLIZ010000050.1 GCA_946480245.1 uncultured Pseudomonadota bacterium | reverse complement strand
GGTGCCCGAAGAACCAGAAGATGTGCTGGTACATCACCGGGTCACCGCCGCCGGCGGGCGTGAAGAAGCTGGTGCCGAAGTGGCGGTCGGTCAGCGTCATCGTGATGGCGCCAGCCAGCACCGGCATCACTGCGATCAGCAGGTAGGCGGTGATCAGCCAGGTCCAGGCGAACAGCGGCATCTTCATCAGCGTCATGCCGGGCGCGCGCATGTTGAGGATGGTCACGATGATGTTGATCGAGCCCATGATCGAGCTCGCGCCCATGATGTGCATCGCGAAGATGCCGGCGTCCATGCTGGGGCCCATCTGCAGCGTGAGCGGCGCGTAGAGCGTCCAGCCCGCGGCGGGCGCGCCACCTGGCATGAAGAAGCTGCCCGCCAGCATGATCGCGGCCGGAATCAACAGCCAGAAGCTGAAGTTGTTCATGCGCGCGAACGCCATGTCGGCGGCCCCGATCTGCATCGGGATCATCCAGTTCGCGAAGCCCACGAAGGCCGGCATGATGGCGCCGAACACCATGATCAGACCATGCATGGTCGTGAACTGGTTGAACAGCTCCGGGTTGAAGAACTGCAGGCCCGGCTGGAACAGCTCGAGGCGGATCATCATCGCCAGGAAGCCGCCGATCATCAGCATCGTGAAGCTGAACAGCAGGTACAGCGTGCCGATGTCCTTGTGGTTGGTGGCGAACACCCAGCGCCGCCAGCCGGTGGGGGCATGGTGGTCGTCGTGATGGTCGTGGGCGTGGCCGGCCGGATGGTCGAGGACTGCGCTCATGGGAATTCCTTTTCGACGATCTCTTACTTGCTCTCGGCGGCGGCCACTTCAGCCGGCTGCACCGTCTGGCCGGTCTTGTTGGACCAGCTGTTCTTGGTGTACGTGATCACAGCGGCGATCTCGGTGGGCGAGAGCTTGCCCTTCCACGCCGGCATCGCGCCGTTCAGGCGCCCGTTCAGCACGGTCTCGATCTGCGCGTTCTTGTTGGCATCGTTGACCACGGGCGAGCCGTCCAATGGCTTCACCGGGCCCGCGCCCTTGCCATCCGGGCGATGGCAGGCAGCACAGTTGCCGGCATAGACCTTCTCGCCGCGCGCCATCAGGTCCTCGTGGGTCCAGACCTTGTTGGGATCGTCCGCCTGCGCCTGCAGTGCCTTCTTCTTGTCGGCGACCCAGCGGGTGTAGTCCTCCGCCGAGACCACCTTAACGTGGATCGGCATGTAGGCGTGCTCCTTGCCGCACAGCTCGGCGCACTGGCCGTAGTAATCGCCGACCTGCTCGGCGCGGAACCAGGTGTCACGCACGAAGCCCGGAATCGCATCCTGCTTGACGCCGAAGGCCGGCACCATCCAGGAATGGATCACGTCGTTCGCGGTGGTGATCACGCGCACCTTCTTGTTCACCGGCACCACCAGCGGGTTGTCCACACGCAGCAGGTAGTCGTCGCCCTCGGGCTTGCCGGCGTTGGACGCTTCGCGCTGCGTAACGTCGAGGGTGGACAGGAAGCCGATGCCTTCGCCCTCGCCCTTCAGGTAGTCGTAGCCCCATTTCCACTGGTAGCCGGTGGCCTTGATCGTGAGGTCGGCGTTGGTGGTGTCCTTCATCGCAACCACGGCCTTGGTGGCCGGCAGCGCCATCAGGATCACGATCAGGAAGGGCACGACGGTCCACGCGATTTCCACCTTCACGCTCTCGTGGAAGTTGGCCGCACGCGCGCCCTTGGATTTGCGGTGCTTGATGATCGAATAGAACATCACGCCGAACACTGCAACGAAGATCAGCGAGCAGATGATCAGCATCATGTTGTGCAACCAGATCTGCTCGGCTGCGATGCGTGTCACCGGCGAGGGCAGATTGAGCTGGTTGACGCCCGGACCGCCGGGCAAGTCGTTCACGGCCAGCGCTGCCGGAGTGGCGAGTGCCGCGCCGAGCGTCAGGATCGTGGATCCCAAGCGGCTCACAAGCGTTGTCATTGTCTTCATCGTCGTCACGTCAGTTCCAATTCCGAATCCCCGCAGCGGGCCGCCAGACATGCTTGACGTACCTCAAGGGCGCGCGTGGTGCATGCGATCGTGGAAGGGGCGTGGGCTTCGGGCACGTGCATGCCCTGACCCAGATCAACCCAAAGAGTTTAGCGTACGTGCTGACCGCGTCAGCCGGGCTTGCGCCGGCCGGCGCGCATCATTTCGCGCATCGCATCCAGCGGCACCTCGGTGTGCGGCTGCACGCGCACCTTTGCCGCAGGCCGGAACGCGTGCCCATAGGCCACCTCGAAGCGCAGCGCCACGCGACCATCGGCGGTAGCCCGACTTTCGAGCGCGCGCTGCAGCGATACGTGCCAGCGTGGCGTGCGCAACCCGGGATAGCGGCGCAAGGCGGCGTTGCCGCCCAGCGTGCGCAGCTCCGCCAATGCGGCTTGCGGCGAGGCGAAGGTCAAACTGATCAGTTCCTGATCCATCACCGGGTCGGCGAAGCCGGCGTGCACCAGCATGTCGCCCAGGTCGTGCATGTCCACGAACTCGGCGCCTGGCGGGCCCCACCCTTGTTGCGCATACAGCGCGCGCAACTCGGGCAGCGTGCCGGGGCCGAACGTGGAGAACATCAGGAAACCCTCCACCGCGAGCGCGCGATGCCAGGCCGCGAACAGCTGCGGTGGATCGGTGCATGCCTGCAGCATCATGTTGGCCCACAGCAGCTCCGCGCTTCCGGGCAGCACGGCATCGGGTGTGATCGGCGCCTCGCCTGCACGCCAGCGCCGTGGCGACCACCAGCGCGCTGGCTGCTCGCCCGCCGGTGGCCCGGCGATCGGCATCGGCTCCACCACGAGCAGGCGCGTCTTCGGGTACGCTGCGCGCAGCACTTGCGCGCTCCCACCCAGCCGGCCGGACCAGTCGAGCACGGTTTGCGGCTGCTTGCGAATCACGGCCAGCCGCTCGCCCATGCGGCGCGCCACTTCGAGGTGCAGCCACGGCGGCTCGCGCTCGGCCATGCGGCGCAGCGCCCGTTGCACCGCGGCGGCATCGAGCGGACGCGCATCGGCGCGGGGCGTGTCAGGGGCGGGCATGGCGGCCCAGTATATTGACGCGTGCTTCTCGCCCCTGCGCTGCCACCCACGCTGCCGACGCTACCCGGTTTGTGCGCCATCTGCCGGCGATGGAGCGCCGGCCGGCTGTGCGGCGGCTGCGTGCAGCGCTATGGCGCATCGGCGCCCCGCTGCATGCAGTGCGCACTGCGCATGCCCTCGGACGGGCTGCGCTGCGGTGCCTGCATCGCGCGGCGCGACCCCGCGATCGGGCGCACCGTGGCCGCGGTGGACTATGCGTTTCCGTGGGACGGCCTGATCGCCGGCTTCAAGTTTCACCAGCGCCTGGACCTGACCTTCGCACTGGCCACCCTGCTGAATCAAGCATTGAGCCGCGCGGCACTGCCGCGCGTTTCCCTTGCGCTGCCGGTGCCGCTGAACGCACAGCGGCTGCGTGAGCGCGGCTACAACCAGGCATGGGAACTGGCACGGCGGGTGGCCCGGTCGCAAGGCGTGCCGGCACGCGCCAGCGTGCTCGAGCGCATCAAGGACACCGCCCACCAACTCGGCTTGGACGAGAGCGAGCGCCAGCGCAACTTGCGCGGCGCGTTCCTCGTGTCGCCCGGCGAGTTGCAGCGCGTGCGCGGCCAGCGTGTCGCCCTGGTCGACGACGTGATGACCAGCGGCGCCACTGCGGAGGAGGCCGCGCGCACCCTGCGCGACGCCGGGGCCAGCGAGGTGCAGCTGTGGGTGGTGGCGCGCACGCCGGCCCCGGTCGACGCCTGACACGCCGGACAATCCGCGTCATGTTCAACATCGTGCTCGTGCATCCCGAGATCCCGCCGAACACCGGCAACGTAATCCGGCTGGCAGCCAACACGGGCTGCACCCTTCACTTGGTGGAGCCGCTGGGCTTCTCGATGGACGACAAGCTGCTCAAGCGAGCCGGGCTCGACTATCACGAGTACGCGTCGGTGCGCCGTCATGCGTCGTGGTCCGCGTTGCTGGCGGCAGAACAGCCACCGCCGCAGCGCTGCTTCGCGTTCACCACCCGCGGCAGTCGTTTGATCGGCGCGCTGCGTTTCCAGGCGGGCGACTGGCTGGTCTTCGGCAGCGAGAGCGCCGGCTTGCCGCCGACGCTGCGCGACCAGCACTTTCCTGCCGAGCAGCGCATTCGGCTGCCGATGCGGCCGCAGCAGCGCAGCCTGAACCTGAGCAACGCGGTGGCCGTGACCGTGTTCGAAGCCTGGCGCCAGAACGGCTACGCGGGCGGCGCGTAGCCCGGCCCCTAGTTTTCAGTCTTCGGCCTTCGATTCGCGCTGCATCAAGGCCTTCACTGCCTGCGGCGGCGCGAGACGGCCTTCGAGCACGGCCACCACCACCTGCGTGATCGGCATCTCCACGCCGAGTGCCTGCGCGCGCTGCAGCACCATGCGCGCGCTGTACACGCCTTCGGCCACATGACCCAGCTCGCGCAGGATCTGCGGTAGCGGCGTGCCGGCCGCGAGCATCAGACCCACGCGCCGGTTGCGCGACAAGTCGCCGGTGGACGTGAGCACCAGGTCGCCCAGCCCCGACAAGCCCATGAAGGTCTCGCTGCGGCCGCCGAGCGCGACACCCAGCCGCGCCATCTCCGCCAGCCCGCGCGTGATCAGTGCGGCCCGTGCATTGAGGCCGAGATCGAGCCCGTCGGCAATGCCGGTGGCGATGGCCAGCACGTTCTTCACGGCGCCGCCCACCTCCACGCCCACGGGGTCGGTACTCGTATAGATGCGCAGCGCCTCGTCGTGGAACACATCCACGGCCGCCGCGCTCAGGGCCGGGTCGAAGCTGGCCGCCACCAGCGCCGTGGGGCGGCCGCGCGCCACCTCCTGCGCAAAGCTCGGCCCCGACAACACGCCGGCCTGGGCCTGCGGCCGCACTGCGCGCGCCACCTCATGACCAAGCCACCCGGTACCGCTCTGAAAGCCCTTGCAAAGCCACAGGACACGTGCCTGCTCGGGCACCGCCTGCAGCATCTCGCTCAGCGCCGACATCGGCGTGGCAATGACGATGAGTCCGTCCTGGGCGTGCGCCAGGGCCGCGGCCAAGTCGGCCGTGAGTGCGAGCGTGGGCGGCAGCACCACCTCGGGCAGGTAGCGCACGTTGCAGCGCGCGGCCTGCATCTGCGCCACCTGTGTGGCATCGCGGGCCCACAGCCGCACCTCGTGGCGGGCCGAGGCCCGCAGGGCGAGCGCAGTGCCCCAGGCACCGGCCCCGAGCACCGTGACGTTCATCGACTCAGGCGTTGGCGGTGGCCTGGCTGCCGTTGCCCTGGCCGCCCTGCTGCTGCGCCTCGAACATGGCCTGGAAGTTCACTTCCGCCAGCATCACCGGCGGGAAGCCTGCCCGGGTGCACACGTCGGACACGATGGCGCGCAGGTACGGATACACCATCTGCGGGCAGGCGATGCCGATGATGGCCTGCAGCTGGTCCTGCGGCACGTTGCGGATCTCGAACAGCCCGGCTTGCTTGGCCTCGACGAGGAACAGGGTCTTGTCCTTGAGCTTGGTGGTCACCGTGGCGGTCACGCACACCTCGTACAGGCCTTCGGACACGCCTTCGGCCGACACGCCCAGGTTGATGTCCACCTGCGGCTGCGACTGCTCGAACAGGATCTGCGGAGAGTTGGGCTGCTCCAGCGACATGTCCTTCAGGTACATGCGCTGGATCTGGAACACGGGGCTGGTGTCTTGCTCGGCCATCGTCGTCTCTTTCAGGAAAACGAAGCCCGCAGACAACAGTGCCGCGGGCCAACGTGCGGATTATGGCCCAGTGACTTTCGCGCCCTTAGGCGCCTTGGCCCTGCAGCAGCGGCATCAGGCCGCCTTGCTGGTCAAGCGCGATGAGGTCGTCGCAGCCACCGACATGCGTGTCGCCGATGAAGATCTGCGGCACGGTGCGGCGGCCGGTGCGCTCGATCATCGCGTCGCGTTCGGTCGGGTTCAGGTCGACGCGGATCTCCTCGATCGCTTCCACACCGCGCTGCTTCAGCAGCATCTTGGCCCGCTGGCAGTACGGGCAGACCAAGGTGGTGTACATCTTGACGGGCTGCATACGAAAGGTCTGGGTGCTGAGAAATTAGGCAACATTGTCCCGCCGACGGCTTCTCCCTGCTGCAAGAGCGGGTCAGTCCTTCTCGACTGGCAGGTTGGCCTCGCGCCAGGCGGTCAGGCCGCCGCTCACGGCAGCGGCGCGCTCGTAGCCGAGCTTCTTCAGCATGCCGGCGGCGCGCGACGCACGCGCGCCGCTGGGGCAGATCAGGATCAGCGGCAGCGCCTTGTTGCTGGGCAGGTTCTTCGCACCTTCGAGGCTGCCGAACGGGATGTTGCGTGCGCCCGCCGCATGGCCGCTGGCATATTCGGCCGGCTCGCTGACGTCGATCAGCACACCCTTCTCCCGGTTGATCAGGCGCACCGCCTCGGCAGTGGACACCCCGCCGCCGGCGCCGCGCGAGAACGACTGCCACAGCAGCAAGCCGCCCGACACCAGCGCGGCGAGCACGAAAAACCAGTTGTCGAGCAGAAACTTCACGTTGTGTGGCCCGGGGGCGTGCAAAAGGGCGAATTATAGAATTCGGGTTTTCGCTGCCCCGCCCGCCATGTACAAGCTCGTGCTGATCCGCCACGGTGAATCGACCTGGAACCTCGAGAACCGCTTCACCGGCTGGACCGACGTGCCGCTTACCGACACGGGCGTCGAGCAGGCACGGCAGGCGGGACGACTGCTGAAGGAAGCCGGCTACGAGTTCGACCTGGCGTACACCTCGGTGCTCAAACGCGCGATCTGGACCTTGTGGCACGCGCTCGACGAAATGGATCGCACCTGGCTGCCGGTGCAGAAGAACTGGCGCCTCAACGAGCGCCACTATGGCGCGCTACAGGGCCTGAACAAGGCCGACTTGGCCAAGCAATACGGCGACGAGCAGGTGCTGATCTGGCGCCGCAGCTACGACGTGCCGCCGCCCCCGCTGGATGCCAACGACCCGCGCGGCCAGCGCCAGGATCTGCGCTACGCAAAGCTGAAGCCCGAGGAGATTCCCCTCACGGAATGCCTGAAGGACACGGTGGCGCGTGTGCTGCCGTTCTGGAACGACGACATCGCGCCGGCGCTGCGCAGCGGCAAGCAGCTGGTGATCGCGGCACACGGCAACAGCATCCGGGCGCTGGTGAAATACCTTGACGGCATCAGCGACACGGACATCGTGGGCCTGAACATCCCCAACGGCATTCCGCTGGTGTACGAGCTCGACGCCGAGTTGAAGCCGATCACGCACTACTACCTTGGCGACGCCGAGGCAGCTGCCAAGGCAGCCGCCGCAGTCGCCAACCAGGGCAGGAAGGCCTGACGATGGCGCTGCGCGTGGTGCGCCTCGGCACGCCGCGCCTTGCTGGCGAAGGCCTACGCCTGGGCACCGTGCGGCGCCCGCCGCGCGGCGTGCCGAAGGCCGAGTTCGCGCAACGCGACTTCTACGATGTGTGGCTGCCCACGCTGGCGCCCAGCGCCGAGTTGATGGCGTGGCTGAAGGCCGAGGCCATCACGCCGGCGCGCTGGAAGGAGTTCAGCCGCCGCTATCGCGCAGAAATGGCGCGCCCCGATGCGCAGCACCTGATCGCAGCGCTGGCCGCGCTGTCCGAGCAAACCAATTTCTCGGTCGGCTGCTATTGCGAGGACGAATCGCGCTGCCATCGCTCGCTGCTGCGCGAACTGCTCGCGCGCGAGGGCGCACAGTTCGCCTGAGCGGGCCTAGGCGTCGCGCTGAAGCGCCTGCGTGATCTGCGCGCGCACCTGCTCGGCCAGCGCACGGCGCTCGAGGTGGCGCGTGCCCACCGGCGGCAGCAGGCTCACGTGCACCACCAGCCCCTCGGCCTTGGCGATCCACCAGAGGCTTTGCAGCAGCGTGGTGTCGCCGATGTAGGCGGCCGCCGGGCTCACCCGATGCTGCGGGTCCGAGAAGCGCAACGCGAGGGGCTGAACCGGCAGTTCGGTGGCAATGGAGGCCTGCAGCAGATTGGCATGGAAGGGCAGCAGCGCTTCGCCGCTGCCGGTGGTGCCCTCGGGGAACACGGCGACGAGGTCACCCTGCTGCAGGGCCTCCGCCACCTGGTGCACCACGCGCATTGCATCGCGCTTGCGTTCGCGCTCGATGTACAGCGTGTCGGCGGCGTCGACGAGGCGGCTGATCAGAGGCCAGTGCTTCAGGTCGGCCTTGGACACGAAGCGGGCCCGTGGACACACGGCGTGCAGCGCCACGATGTCCAGCCACGACACGTGGTTGGCGGCCAGCAGCGTGCCGCCGGCGCGCGGCTGGCCGCGCAGCTCCAGGCGCACGCCGAGCACGCGCAGCATCTTGGCGGCCCACCAGCGAATGCGCGCGTGGCGCCGCGGGGCGTCGAGGTGCCCGAAGGCGAGCAGCACGATCGCCACGCCATGCAGCGCATGGAGCACCGCATGCAGCAGGCGCGCCAGCGCGCGCAAGGTGCGCATGGCAGGCGGTCAGCTCGCGCCGCGACCGGGTGCCTGATAGGCCACGGTGCCCGCCACCAAGGTGGTACGCACGCGGCCGGGCAGCGCCATGCCGGTGGCGTCGAACGCGAACGGCGTGTGCTTGCCCTGGCTGGCCAGCCGCTCCGGCGTGACGGACCACTCCACCGAAGGATCGAATACGCACACGTCCGCCACGCCGCCTTCCACCAGCCGGCCCGCGCTGGAGGCGAGCGACCCCAGCGCTTCGCCGATCACGCACACCGGCTCGCTCGTCACCTTGGCCAACGTCTGCGGCAATTGAAGACCGCTGTCGGCGCCCCAACGCAGCGCCAGGCTGAGCAGCAGCTCCAGCCCGGTGGCGCCAGGCTCGGCCTCGCCGAACGGCAGGTTCTTCATGTCCTCGTCAACGGGCGTGTGGTCCGACACCAGCGCATCGATCGTGCCGTCTGCGAGGGCGGCGCGCAGCGCGTCGCGGTCGGCCTGCTGGCGCAACACGGGCGTGAGCCGCATCGCAGGATTGAAGAAGCCGATGTCGACGTCGGTGAGGTGCAGCGAATTGATGCTCACGTCGGCCGTCACCTTCAGGCCCTCGGCCTTGGCACGCCGCAGCAAGCCGACGCCAGCCGCGCTGGACAGTCGGCACAGGTGCACGCGCGCACCGGTGGCGCGCACCAGCTCGAACAGCGTGTGCAGCGCGATCGTCTCGGCACTCACGGGCACGCCCGACAAGCCGAGCCGCGTGGCCACGGCACCGCTGGCCGCCACACCCTGCCCAAGCCACGGATCCTGTGGCCGAAGCCAAACCGTGTAGCCGAAGGTCGACGCGTATTGCAGCGCGCGCTGCAGCGCCAGCGTGTCGCGCATCGGGCTCTCGGCCTGCGAGAAGCCCACGCAGCCGGCTTCGGTGAGCTCGGCCATCTCGGTCAGCGTCTCGCCGGCGAGGCCGCGCGTGAGGGCGCCCAGCGGAAAGAGGCGGCAGCGGCTCAGCTTGCGGGCGCGGAACTTCAACATCTCGACCAGGCCCGGCTCGTCCAGCGGCGGGTCGGTGTCGGGCGGGCAGACCAGGCTCGTCACGCCGCCGGCCGCGGCGGCCGCGAGCTCGCTTTCGAGCATGCCTTCGTGCTCATGCCCGGGCTCGCGCAGGCGCGCGGCCAGGTCCACGAGGCCGGGGGCGACGACGAGGTGCTCGGCATCGATGCGCTGGTCGGGCTCGAAGTCGGTGGGAACGCGGCCGATCGTCAGGATGCGGCCGTTGGCGATGGCCACATCGGCGCGCTCGTCGCGGCCCGAGGCCGGGTCGATCACGCGGCCGTCATGGATCAGGATCTTCATGCTTCGTTCCCCGCGATGATGCTCATCACTGCCATGCGCACCGCGATGCCGAAGGTCACCTGCGGCAGGATGACGCTGTGCCGGCCGTCGGCCACGCTGGAGTCGATCTCCACGCCGCGGTTGATCGGCCCGGGGTGCATCACGATCGCGTCCGGCTTGGCAAGCGCGAGCTTGTCTTCGGTGAGGCCGTAGTGCTTGAAGAACTCGCCCGCACTCGGCAGCATCGCGCCGCTCATGCGCTCGTTCTGCAGGCGCAACATGATGATCACGTCGGCATCGCGCACGCCCTCTGCCATGTCGTGGCACACGCGCACGCCCATCGCGGCCAGGTCGCCCGGCACGAGCGTCTTGGGCCCGACCGCGCGGATCTCCGGCACGCCCAGGATGGCGAGCCCGTGGATGTCGGAGCGGGCCACGCGCGAATGCACGATGTCACCGACGATGGCCACGGTGAGCTTGCTGAAGTCGCCCTTGAAGTGCCGGATCGTGTACATGTCCAGCAGGCCTTGGGTGGGGTGCGAATGGCGTCCGTCGCCGGCATTGATCACGTGCACGTGCGGCGCGCAGTGCTGGGCGATCAGGTAAGGCGCGCCGCTTTCGCTGTGTCGCACCACGAACATGTCGGCGTGCATGGCGGACAGGTTGGCGATGGTGTCGAGCAGGCTCTCGCCCTTTGCGGTGGACGAGCGCGCGATGTCCAAGTTGAGCACGTCGGCGCTCAAGCGCTTGGCCGCAATCTCGAAGGTGGTGCGGGTGCGCGTGGAGTTCTCGAAGAACAGGTTGAACACGCTCTTGCCGCGCAGCAGCGGCACCTTCTTGACCTCGCGCTCGTTGACCGACAGGAAGGTGCCGGCCGTGTCGAGGATGTGGTGGATCACCGCGCGCGGAAGGCCCTCGATGGACAGCAGGTGGATCAGCTCGCCGTGGGCATTGAGCTGCGGATTGCGTTTCATCAGCATCAGGGTCTCCGCCGAGCCACCTCAAGGAGGCCAGCCCCCTCGGGGGGCAGTGAACGAAGTGAGCGTGGGGGCTTCATGGTCAAGCCAGCTCCTCTACCGTGAAGCTGAAGCGGCCGTCTTCGGCGCGCGCCAGCGACAGGCGTTGCGCCTCGGGCAGCACCACCTTGGCCGCCGCATACGCGGCCTCGATCGGCAGCTCGCGCCCGCCGCGATCCACCAGCACCGCCAGCTGCACGCTGGCGGGGCGGCCGAAGTCGAACAGCTCGTTGATGGCGGCGCGGATCGTGCGGCCGGTGTAGAGCACGTCGTCGATCAGCAGCAGGTGCGCGCCGTCGATCTCGAACGGCAACTGCGTGGCGTCGGTGCCGCTGGCCAGGCCGCGCGAGCCGTAGTCGTCGCGGTGCAAGGTGCTGGACAGCACCCCGGGTTGCCCCGGCCGCTGGAGGTCGGCTTGCAGCCGTTCCGCCAGCCAGGCGCCCCCGGACCAGATGCCGACGAGGCGGCCTTCCGGCTGCAGCAGCCGCTGCACGCCGCGCCGCAGCTCGGCGTACAGCGCCTCGGCGTCGAGATGAAGTGTGCTCATAAGGTTCTCAGGTACTGGTCGAGGATCACCACCGCCGAGGCGGCATCCACATCGCGCGCGCCGGCCGCCAGCGCCTCGGTCGTGCTGTACCGCTCGTCGACCGGGTGCACCGGCAGCCGGAAGCGACCGTGAAGCTGCCGCGCAAAGCGCTGCGCGCGGCGCGTATTGTCGTGCGGTGCGCCATCGGGGTGATAGGGAATGCCGACGACCAGCGCGTGCGGGCGCCACTCGTCAATGAGCCGGCCGATCGCCGTGAAGGTGGCATCGCCATTGTTGGCGATCGTGGTCAGCGGGGACGCCTGTTTCAGCAACGTGTTGCCACTGGCCACGCCGATGCGGCGAGTGCCGAAGTCGAAAGCGAGAAAAGAAAGGGGAGCTGGTGCGGGGGCGGAGGGCTCGCGGCCGCTCATGCGTGCCCCGCCTCCTGAGACAGCATGCGCGGGTCCACACCCAGCAGCGCCAGCGCGCGGCCGTAGCGCTCGTCGGCCGGCGTGTCGAAGATGATCTCGGGCTGCGCATCCACCGTAAGCCAGCCGTTGCGGCCGATTTCTTCCTCGAGCTGGCCTGCGCTCCAGCCGCTGTAGCCCAGCGTGACGAGGATCTTCTTCGGGCCGGCCCCGTTGGCCAGCGCCTCCAGCACGTCCTTGCTGGTGGTCATTTCGAGGCCGCCGCCGGGGATCGCGAGCGTGGAGTTGTAGTGTGCGTCCTCGCCCAGCTGCTCGTGCAGCACGAAGCCACGTTCGGTCTGCACCGGGCCGCCGAAGTACACCGGTTGCTCGGCCAGGTCCTCCCGGTCGAGCGCCAGGTCCACCTTCTCGAACAGGTTCTTCAGCTTGATGTCGATCGGCTTGTTGATCACCAGGCCGAGCGCGCCCTTGTCGGTGTGCTCGCACATGTAGACCACCGCACCGGCGAACGTGCCGTCGCCCATGCCGGGCATGGCGATCAGGAACTGGTTCGTGAGGTTGATGCCGTCGGCCATGCGGGCCATTTTAAACAGCGCCTCTTCGCACTTTGCGAAAGCGCGAGAAACTCCGGGCCGTGGAAAAGCCGCTCGCCACCGCGCTGGTGTGGTTCCGGCGCGACCTGCGCGCCGACGACCATGCCGCGCTGTATCACGCGTTGCGCGCCGCGCGGCGCGTGTGGTGCGCGTTCGTGTTCGACAGCGAGATCCTCGCCGCCCTGCCACGGGCTGACCGGCGCGTGGAGTTCATCCGCGACAGCCTGGTCGACCTGGACGCCCAGTTGCGCGCGCTGGGGCAGGCGCATGGCACCGAGGCCGCCGGCCTGATCGTGCTGCGAGGCGCGGCGCGCGAGGCCGTGCCCCAACTCGCGGCACGCTTGCAGGTGCAGGCGGTGTACGCCAACCATGACGACGAACCGTTCGCGCTGACGCGCGACGCGCACGTGCGGGGCCGGCTGGCCGACGCCGGCATCGCGATGCACACCAGCAAGGACCACGTGATCTTCGAACGCGACGAGGTGCTGACCGCCAGCGGCAGTCCCTTCAGCGTATTCACGCCGTATCGCACCGCCTGGCTCAGGAAGCTGGCGCCGTTCTACCTGCAGGCCTATCCGGTGGCGCGCCACGCCGCCGCGTTGGCACCCCTGTCTGCCGAGACGGCCGGCGTCCCCAGCCTGGACGCCCTCGGCTTCGAGCGCACCAACCTGCACAGCCTGAAGCTGCCCACCGGCAGCGCCGGTGCCGACGAGTTGCTCGACGACTTTCTCGAGCGCATCGACGACTACGGGAGCACTCGGGACTTCCCATCGGTCAAGGGCCCGAGCTACCTCGGGCCGCACCTGCGCTTCGGTACGGTCAGCGTGCGCCGGCTTGCCCGTGAGGCGCACAACCGGGTGCAAGCCGGCTCGCAGGGCGCCGAAGTGTGGCTGTCGGAGCTGGTGTGGCGCGACTTCTACCACCAGGTGTTGCACCATCATCCGCACGTGGTGGGCCACGCGTTCCGGCGCGAGTACGAGCACATCAAGTGGGAGCACGGCAAGCACGGCGATGCACTGTTCGCCGCCTGGGCCGACGGGCGCACCGGTTACCCGATCGTCGACGCCGCGATGCACCAGCTGAACCAGACCGGCTACATGCACAACCGGCTGCGCATGGTGAGCGCCAGCTTTCTCGTCAAGGACCTGGGCGTGGACTGGCGGCGCGGCGAGGCCTGGTTTGCCGAGAAGCTGACCGATTACGACCTGGCCTCCAACAATGGCGGCTGGCAGTGGGCTGCCTCCACCGGCTGCGACGCGCAGCCGTACTTCCGCATCTTCAATCCGGTGACGCAGAGCCGCCGGTTCGACGCCGACGGACGCTTCATCCGGCGCTACCTGCCGGCGCTGGCAGGCCTGCCGAACGAGCTGATTCACGCGCCCTGGCTGGCGCGACCGGTGGATCTGGAGGCGGCGGGCGTCGTGCTGGGCAAGGACTACCCGCCGCCGCTGATTCAGCACGACGAGGCGCGCGCCGCGACGCTGGCCCGCTATGCGGCCGCGCGAGGCTGACGCCGCGCGTCAGAACAGCTCGACGTCGCCGATCTTCGAACTGTCGACCAGTTCGCCGCGCGCCACGAGCTCGGCATGGCTGCACACGATGTTGCGGCCATGCGTCTTGGCGTAGTACACGGCCTTGTCGGCTCGCTCGAACGCAGCGCTCGGCGTGTCGGTGGGCTTGATCTCGGTGAAGCCCACGCTCACGGTGATGTGCCCCACCTGCGGAAAGCTGTAGCGCTCGGCGTTCAGGCGCAAGCGCTCGAAAGCGTGTGCGGCATCGGTGTCGCTGCCGCAGCGCATCAGCACCACGAACTCCTCGCCGCCGAATCGATAGAGGCGATCGTGGAAGCGGAAGCTCGAGCGCATCAGCCGCGACAGCAGCAGCAGCACCTCGTCGCCGATCAGGTGGCCATAGCTGTCGTTGACGTTCTTGAAGTGGTCGATGTCGATCACGCCCAGCCAGTAGCCCTGGCCCGCCGCGCGCGTGCGGCGGCCCTCCTCGCCGCACACCACGGCGGCCGGCGCCTGCACCGCCGTCTTCATGAAGGTCTCGTCGAAGGTCTTGCGGTTCAGCAGGCCGGTGAGCGTGTCGCGTTCGCTGTAGTCGAGCAGGCCCTGGAAGTTGCGGTAGATGCGCAGGATGCTGCCGACCATGCGCTGGTCGCCGGCCGACATCGGCTGCTCGGTGGCGATCTCGAGCACGCCCACCACCTCCCGGTCGGTGGCCACCGGGAACAGGCTCACGTGCGGTTCGCCCGACGCGGCGGCGTGGACCAGCACCTCCTGCGTGCGCAAGCAGTCACGCCGCAGCGGATGCTCGTCGAGCCGCGGCAGCTGCTCCAGGTCGACCCAGGCCGGATCGGCCGTGGCGGCCACGTCCTGGCGATCGAGCCGCGCCCGCGTGAGCCAGCGCTCGCCGTTGGCGTCCGCCACGGTGCGGTAGATGGCCACCGACACCGGCTGCAGAAGATCCTTGAACGCGCCGACCAGCGTGACGTCCAGAACGTCCCGGTCGCGGAAACCGGTGAGGAGGGCGAGGTGGTCGACCAGTTCGGACATTCAGCGCTGCGGGCCCGTTCAGACAGGCATTGCGACCGTAGCATACCGGCTGACCAGCGCCAGCAGATCCTCTTCCGCGTAGGGCTTGCCCAGGTAGTGGTCCACGCCCAGTTCGGCCGCGTAGTCGCGGTGCTTCTGGGCGATGCGCGAGGTGATCATGATCACCGGCAGGCCGCGCCAGCGCTCGTCGCCGCGCATGTTGCGCACCAGGTCGAAGCCGTCCATGCGGGGCATCTCGATGTCCGACAGCACCACGGCCGGCTTCTCCTCGGCCAGGCGCTCCAGGCCTTCGAGGCCGTCCTTGGCCAGCGCCACGCGGTAGCCCTCGCGCACCAGCAGGCGCTGCGTGACGCGGCGCACCGTGAGCGAATCGTCCACCACCAGCACGAGCGGCGCGAGCGCCACGGCGGGCTCGGCCACCGGTTGCGCTGCGACGGCCTGCGGTTGGGCATGCACCTCGCGCATCTGCGCCCAGGCCGACTCGCCGTACAGCGTGGCCAGCGCCACGGGGTTGTAGATCAGCGCCACCGCGCCGCTGGCCAGCAGCGTCATGCCGGCCAGACCGGGCAGGCGCGACATCTGGTGACCCAGGTTCTTGACGACCACTTCCTGGTTGCCCAGCACTTCGTCGACATGCAGCGCCACGCGCTGCTGCGCGCTGCGCACGATGATCACGGGCAGCATGCGGCCGGTCTCGGTGCCGCGCGCGCTCGACTGCAGCAGTGCGCCGAGCCAGAAGAACGGCAGGTTGCGATCGCCGAAGCCGTACTGGCCCTGCGCATACGCCTGCTCCATCTCCTGCGGCTTGGCGCGCCGCACGATCTCGATCAGCGTGGACGGGATCGCCACGGTGGTGTCGCCACAGCGCACCATCACCACCTGCGTCACGGCAGTGGTCAGCGGCAGCACGAGCTTGAAGCTGGTGCCCTGGCCTGCGGCGGTGGCGGTCTCGATGCGACCACCCATCGCGTTGACCTCGTTGCGCACCACGTCCATGCCGATGCCGCGCCCAGCCAGCTCGGTGACCGTGTCGGCCGTGGAGAAGCCCGGCGTGAAGATCAGGTTCGCCAGATCCGCCTCGCTCGGCTGCGCCTCGGGCGCCAGCAGCTTCATCTGCACCGCGCGATCGCGGATGCGCTGCAGGTTCAGGCCGCCACCGTCGTCGCGGAACTCCACGCCCACCTCATTGCCTTCGTGGGTCAGCAGCACCGTGATCTGGCCGGCCGGATCCTTGCCCTTGGCGGTGCGCGCCTCCGGCGTCTCGATGCCGTGCGTCACGCAGTTGCGCAGCAGGTGCTCGAACGCGCCGGTCATGCGATCCAGCACGCCGCGGTCGACTTCGATCGAGCCGCCCACGATGTCCAGCCGCACCTGCTTGCCCGTTTCCTTGGCCGCCTGGCGCACCACGCGGTACAGGCGCTCGGACAAGCCCTCGAACTCCACCATGCGCGTGCGCAGCAGGTCGTCCTGCAGGTCGCGCGTGAGGCGCGCCTGCGCGGCCAGTTCGTCTTCCGCCGACTGCAAGGTGCGCTGCAGTGCGCGCTGCACGGTGGCCACGTCGTTCACCGACTCGGCCATCATGCGGGTCAGTTCCTGGAAGCGCGTGAAGCGATCGAACTCCAGCGGGTCGAAGGCCTGGGCCTGTTGCTTGGCCTGCTCCATGCGCGAGGTGATCTGCGTCTCGGCCTGCAGCTCGATGTCGCGCAGCTGGCGGCGCAGGCGCTCCAGGTTCTCGGTCAGGTCGGTCAGCGAACTCTTCATCTGCGTCACGTCAGACTCGATGCGCGAACGCGTGATCGACACCTCGCCTGCGTGGTTGACGAGGCGGTCCAGCAGCGGCGCACGCACGCGCACGGCCGCATGGCTGGCCGCAGCCGTGCCGCGCTCCGCCGGCAGGCGCCGCGCCGCAGCACCACCGGCAAAGCGGGTCCAGTCGATCGGCGCCGGCGCGGCAGCAGCTGCGGGCTCGGCGACCGCGGGTGCCGCGGCTGGCGCCGCGAGCGGCGCTTCGGCGACCGGTTCGAGCGGCGTGATGGCTTCGGCCGCCGGCCGTGCGAGCGCAACCGGCACCTGCTCGACCGGCGCCTCGACGGGCGCCTCGGGCTCCACGTGCACCGGCGCCTGCGCTTCCTCGCGCATCGCCTCTTGCACCGCGGCCGCGGCTTGCTCGTAGGCCGCCGCGTCGGTCGAGCGCAGCGCATCGAAGCGCGCCTGCAGCGCGTCGACGCGTGACTCGAGCGGCGCCACCTCGTCGACGCTCAGTGCGGCGTCGCGCGAGAGGAGGTGCTCGATCGCCGTTTCCAGGCGGTGCGCCATTTCGCCCAGGCGCATCGCGCCGGCAAGCCGGGCGCCGCCCTTCAGCGTGTGCAGCGTGCGCATGCACGCGGCCGCAGCACCGGCGTCCGCCGGGTGCTTCACCCACTCGCGCATGCGACCGGCCAGCTGCGGCAGCAGCTCCTGGCCCTCTTCCTCGAAGATCGGGAACAACTCGGCGTCGATCGCGTCGACGGCGTCGATGTCGTCTTCGTCGTCGAGCGCGTCGCCGCGCGCGACCACCGCTACGCGCTCCACATCGGGCAGCGCATGCAAGGTCTTCAGCTCGGCATGGCCCAGCTCACCGAGTGCGGTGGCGGCTTGCGGCTGTGCTGCCTCTGCCGCAAGCGGTTCGGCGGCGACCGGCACCTCGTGCACCGGCGGCGGCTCGATGGCGGGCGCCTCGGGCACCGGCACTTCGACGACCTCGGCCACCACCGGCAGCTCGGCCGGCATCTCGACGCTCGAGGGCGACTCCGGCAGCGGCTCCAGCTCGGCGGCGAGCGGCGGCGCAGCGTCGTCGGCCTCCGCCTCCGCCTCGGCCACGTCGCCCATCGCCTGCATGCGTTGCGCGGCCTCCACCTCGTGGGCGGCCAGGCGGCGCAGCAGCTCGGGCGGCACCTCTTTCAGGAAGCCGGCGGCAAACTGGTGCAGCAGGCGACGGATTTCCTCCGCGGCGTCGATGAACAGCTGCGCTTCGGCGGCTTCCCCGCGGCCGATGGCATGCGAACGCATGAGCGCGTGCTCGAGCGCCCGTGCCAGCTGCGACAGCTCGGTGAAGCCCACGGTGGCCGAGTTGCCCGCCAGCGAATGCGCCATGGCGATCGCATGCTCGCCCACCGGACGGTGCAGCTCGAGCGACCACTCGCCCAGCTCCGCCGTCAGACGGCGCGAGAGTTCGTCGGCCTCGTTGAGGTAGATGTTGAACAGCGGGATGCTGATGCGCAGCGGCCCCACCATCTTGAACTGGTCGGGATCCACCGCCTCCTCGACCACCGGTGCAACGGGCGCAGGCGGTGCGGCTGGCGTCGGTTCGGGCGCCAGCTGGGCCAGCGAAAGGTCGTTCGCGGCCTCGTCTTCGTCCGGCAGGTGGAGCTCGATCGTCTGCACGCTCTCCAGTACCGGCGGCGCGGGAGCCTCGTCGAGGCTGCCGAGGTCGAGATCGAACGACACCTCCGGCGGGAGTTGGGTACTGCCGAGCACGGCGGTGGTCTCGACCGGCGTTTCTGGCGGCTGCGCAAACTCGGCCGCAAATGCCGCTGCATCGAGCTCGAGCGTTTCCGTGGCGGCAGCCGGCAGCGCATCGGGCTCCAGCAGCGGCGGCAGCTCCACCGGCGGCGGTTCGTCGCTGGGCGCCAGCACGGGCAGCTCGAGCTCGGCTGCGCTGGGCAGCTCCGGCACCACCGCCTTCAGCGATGGCTGGGGCGCCGGCGGCACTGCCGAAGGCAGCGCCAGTGTGCGGCGCTGGCCCTCCATTCGCATCGCGTCGGCAGCCGAGCGCACCACCTGCGGGTCGTGACCACGTGCGGCGCCCGCCGCGATGGCATCCACCCAGTCGGCGAGATAGACGAGCGCCTCGCCGGTGAAAGCGCGCAGCGGCTCGTCGGCCTGCGGCGCGTCGGCCAGGCGTGCGTTGTACAGCTGCTCGCAGGACCAGGCGGCTTCGCCGAAGTCGGCCAGGCCGACCATGCGCGAGCTGCCCTTGAGCGTGTGGAACGCGCGCCGCACGGTGGTGAGCTCGCCGATGTTGCCGCTGTCGTCTGCCAGCGCAGCCAGCGCCTCCTGCGCGCCCTGCATCACCTCGCGCGCTTCCTCGAGGAAGATCTCGCGCATCTCGGCGTCGTCTTCCAGCCCGGTGGCACCCGGGGCGGTGGGAGCGGCCGGCGGTGCCGGCACGGGTGCGGGCGCTGGCGCCGGCTCGGGCGCCAGCGTGGCGGCGTCGGAATAGGTGGCGACGAAGTCGGCCATGGCATGCGCGAGCTCCTCGCGCACGACCTGCCGCTGGTCCTCGTCCTGCGCGATGTCCAGCGCGGCCTGTGCGGTGCTCATGGCCTCGGCCAGCACCGGCTGGTCCGCCACCAACGCCTCGTGCGACAGACGTTCGAGGTCACGCGAGACCTGCTCCGTGCTCACGTCGGGGTGGACGGCGGCCAGCGCCAGGTCGCGCGCCTGATCCAGCAGGCGCGTCTCGTCGCCGCCCGGCGGCGTTTCGGCCTCGGCATGGTGCGTGCCGCGCTCGCCGCGGCCCATCACGGCGCGCAGTGCACCGCTTTGCGGGTCGAAGCGGAACAACGACTTGGCCAGCTGCGGCTGCACGCTGAGCATGTCGATCAGGAAGCCCAGGGCGCCGAGGTTTTCGGCCAGGCGATCGAAGATGCCGGCCTGCACGCCCCGCTGTGCGTCGACCTCGGTGGCCGCCAGGGCGTCCACCTCGTCGCGCATGCGCAGCACGGCGTGCGAGGCCTGGTCCATGCCCAGCACCGACAGCACGCCGCGCATGGCCTGCAGCTGGTTGGGCACCGGGATCAGCACCGCGCGCTCGGCCGGATTGCGGAAGTACTGGTCGATGGTCTTCTCGACCTCTGACAGCGAGGCGCGCAGCTCCTGCACGACGCTGCCCATCGTCTGCCGGTCGGAGACGCGCCGGTACAGATCCTCCATCCAGCTTTCCAGCGGCTCGGACGGTGCGCCGTCGCGCACGTTGTCGATGCGCTGGGCCAGGCGCTGCACGCGCGTGGCCTCTTCCGGATGATCGAACTCGCCGTCTTCCAGGGACGCGTCGACGTACAGCACCGCGGTGGCCACTTCCATCGCCAGCTCGGCGGACGGCGACTGCCCGCTCGCCACCGTGTGCTGCACCGCTGCCTGCAGCGCCTCGGCCAGGCGCTCGCCCGACGGATACAGGCGCTTCAGCGAATCGGCCACCAGCGCGAACTGCTCCGCCAGGCCGTTCAGCCGGTGCAGTTCGCCGCCCGCCACCGCCGACCAGCCATCCTTGGCGCCGGCCACACGCTTGCGTGCCTGCGCGATCCACGCCGGGTCGAAGCGGCCCAGGCGTGCGTCCTCGTAGTCGATGCGGCTCTTCTGTTCGAGGCCATAGACGCGCCGCACCGCGGCCAGGCGCGGTGTGCGGCCGGAATCGGCCTCGGCGCCCGCCTGGGCGCAGAAGAACAACAGATCCTGCGCCAGCCGTTCGGACACATCGACGCCGCCACGCTCGCAGATGCGGATCTGCGCCAGCAGGCGCGAGACGATGCGCTTGGTGTACACGTCACCGGGCGGCATGCCGAAGGCCTGGCCCTCGAGGAAGGCCGCGGCCAGCTGCCACAGCGTGCCCAGCTGGCGATCGTCGGCACCGGCGGCGAGGCCGGCAAACAGGTCGCTCATGCGCTGCGCCGCCTTTGGCGACTGGCGCATCATCAGCAGCATCTGTGCCTCGATCTCGCCGCGCGTCTGCGCGTCGGCCTGCAAGGGGCTCAGCTGCGGCTCGCGCGGCAGCTCACGCCACTGCCAGTCATGCGCCCACAGGTCGGCCGGATGCACGCGCTCGGCGTCGGCCAGCACCTGCACCGCGCGATAGGCGGGGAACAGGGCGAGCGCCGACACCGGCTTGCCGGCGAGGCGACGTGCCAGGTAGTCGAGCAGCGCGAACGAGGCGCGCTCGATCGTTTCGACGACGGCCGGGTCCACCTTCTTGGGGCGCGAGGCCAGGCGTTGCACGGCGGCCTCGCTGGCGCGCAGCAGTTGCGCACCCGCTGGCAGACCCACCAGCTCCAGCGCACCCACGCCCTGGTGCAGCTGCTGCCGCGCCTGGCGCAACACGCTGGGGTCGACTGCATCCACGTCGGAGCCAGCCAGCGCCTCACTCTCCTTCACGAAGCGGCGCAGCGCCTTGTGGGCTGCCTCCAGCGACTTCCGCAGCTCGTCTTGAACCCAGGCGAGTGCGCTCAGGTCGTCGGTGTGTTCGGTGTCGCGTGCATCCATCGGTGGGCTCTTCGGATAGGCGAACCGCTTCAGGCCGGGAATGCGCCTGAAGCGGATGGTGGGGCGACTTCGCCGGCGGTCAGCCGACCTTGAATCGCGCCACCGACTGTTTCAGTTCTTCAGCGGTCTTCGACAGCTCGCGCACCATCTGCGCGGTGGAGCGCGTGCCCTCGCCGGTCTGCTCGGTCACCGCAAAGATGTGCTGGATGTTGGCCGCCACCACGTTGGCCGATTCGGCTTCGCGGGAGGCTTGCGTGGAAATCTCGGCAATCAGCTCTGACAGCTGGCGCGTGACTCGGTCGATGTCGTTCAGCGCGCTACCGGCCGCGTCGGACAGCTTGGTTCCTTCCACCACACCCTGCGTCGATCGCTCCATGGCGGCCACCGCATCCTGCGTGTCGGTCTGAATGGTCTTCACCAGCGCCGCGATCTGCCGCGTGGCGTCGCCGGAGCGTTCGGCCAGCCGCTGCACTTCTTCCGCCACCACCGAGAAGCCCCGGCCGGCTTCACCGGCGGAAGCCGCCTGAATGGCGGCGTTCAGGGCCAGCACGTTCGTCTGCTCGGTAATGTCGGAAATCAGCTCGGTGATTTCGCCGATCTCCTGCGACGACTCGCCCAGCCGCTTGATGCGCTTGGAGGTCTCCTGGATCTGCTCGCGGATCGAGTGCATGCCGCCGATCGTGTTCTGCACCGCCTGCAGGCCGGTCTCGGCCGCCTGCAGCGACTGGCGCGCCACGTCCACGGTTTCCTGCGCCTGCGCGGACACCTCGTTGATTCGGCCCGCCATCTGCAGCACCGCCTCGCCGGTCTGGCGAATCTCGTGCAGCTGCTCGGTCGACGCGGCCAGCAGCTCGGTCGACGTGGCTTCCACCTGCTGCGTGGTCTCGGTCACCCGCGACACTGTGCCCTGCACCTGCGACACCAGGCTGCGCAGCTCTTCCACCGTGAAGTTCACCGAGTCGGCGATGGCGCCCGTGATGTCTTCGGTCACCGTGGCCTGCTGCGTCAAGTCGCCTTCAGCGACCGACTGCAGTTCGTTCATCAGCCGCAGAATGGCCGCCTGGTTGGCGTCGTTCACGCGCTTGGCTTCCTGCTCCTGGCGCTCCGCTTCCTGGCGCTGCGCTTCGGCCATGGCGCGGCGGGCGTCCTGGTCCTTCACGTACAACTGGAGGAAGCCGTAGCCGCCTGCGGAGATCAGCGCGATCGAGATCAGCAGCGTCAGCCACGTGGCGGTGCCCAGACCGCCTTCGCGTTGCAGTCGCTCCTGCAGCGACTCCAGGCCTTTGCGCAGCGGCTCGCTGTCGGCAATGATGGCCGACTGGGCTTCACGCGCGGACACCAGGCCCTGCAGGTTGCCCAGAATGGCGCTGGCCTGCGTGCGGGTCTCTTCGTACTGCTTGATCAGCTGCTGCAGGCGTTCCTTGGTCTGCGCATCCTTGGTCGGGGGCAGGCGCAGCTCCGGGTTGCCGTTGGTCAGGCCCTCGGCGATCTCGCGGAAGGAGTTCAAGTCCTTGCCGAGCAGGAACACCGCCTCGGGGCTCACGCCTTCCATCGTCAGGAACTCGTTGGCGCTCTTGCCGATACGCTGCGTCAGCATCACCAACTGGCCCACCGCGGACAACTCGGCCGGCGAGGCCTCCTGCTGCAGCTTGAGGGAGGACACGGTCTCCGCGGTTTCCAGCAGGTCGGACGATTGCCGGTTGATCGCGCGCAGCGCCTGGCCCACCTGGGTCAGCGTCTTCTGCTGCGCGATCACGATGTTGGCGTTCTTCTCGGCGCGGTCCACCAGCGGCAGCAGCGGCTCGATCTCTTCCTGCGCGCCACTGGAAGCCACCGGCATGTCGGCGCCGCCGTTCTTCAGGCCGCGCACGTTCTTGGCCAGCACCTCGGTCGATTCCTTCACCTCGGGGAAGGCCTGGGGCGAGCCGATCAAGGCCTGAGACACCGACTTGGCCAGCCGCTGCGACTGCATCAGCGCCTGACCGGTGGCACCCACCTGCGTGGCGTTGCGGTTGGCGTTCAACACCGAGTAGCCGCCGGTGAAGATCAGCGCCGCCAGCCCGCCCAGCACCATGGCCGTGAGGATGCGGTTCTGCTGAGCCACCGGCTTCTCGCCGATCAGCGGCAGCCCGGTGCTGAAGCGCGACTCCTGGCCTTCGGTCTGGGGCAGGCGCGTCTCGGCGAACTCGGCGCTCATCTCGGAAGGCGCGGCCTCGGAGATGATCGACGAGTCGTTGCTCACCGACGGCACCGCGTTCATGTCGAGCGTGATCGTGCCGTTGGCGCCGATCGCCACGTCGTCGAGTTCGGGCATGCCATTCAGCTCAGCCACGGCCGCGTCCGATCCGGCCTCTCGTTTGCCCCTACCGGTGCCTTTGATCTTGTCCAGGAAGCTCATGAAAGTCCTCTTGCGGTCTGACGGTCGATGGGGGGCTTCGAGCGCGGAAGAGCGCGCGCCGTCAGCCCACGATGCCGAGGAATTGCTCGTCTTCGGCGAGCGAAGAAAGAAGGATCTCCTGCCACGCCCGGCCGTCCCGATCGCGCAGGCGCGCGCCGGCGAAGGCGGGTTTGGCGGCAGCGCGGTCGGCCTCTTCCGCAGCCAGCTGCTCGGCGCTGCGCAAGCCGGCCAGGCGGTCGACCAGCAATGCGCAATTCAGGCCGATGGAAGGGTTCAGCGCGACCAGGCGCGCCTGGTCGCGTGTGCCTTCGGCTGCGGCGGCTGAGCGGCCATTCATGCCCAGAAACGCACCCAGGTCCACCACGCCGTGCAGGCCGCCGCGCAGGTTGGCCACGCCAGCGAACCAGGTGCGGGTGTGCGGCACGGGCTGCAGCGGCACCAGCGAGAAGATCTCGCCGGCCTGCTGCAGCGGAAACAGCAGCCCCTGACCCCGGCACTCGACCGCCAGCCACGAGGCCGGACGGGCCTGCGTGCGCGCAGCCTGCAGCCGCTCAGCCAAGCGGCTCTGCAGTTCGCGTAGGGCTTCCTTCTTGGCCATGGGTCCTTGACGGTGTCGTTATGAGCACGCCGCGGCGAAGACGCCGGACGTGAAGGCTGTCATGTCAGTCGAAGGCCTTGATCTTGCCGATCAATTCGTCCGCGTCCACAGGCTTGACGACGTAATCGCGTGCACCTTGTCGCATTCCCCAGACCTTGTCGGTCTCCTGGTTCTTGCTGGTGCACATGATCACGGGCACGTCGGCGAAGCGCGGGTCGCGCGTGATGGCACGGGTGAGCTGGAAGCCGTTCTGGCCCGGCATCACCACGTCCATCAGGATGAGGTCGGGCTTTTCCTCGCCCAGTCGCTTCATCGCGTCCTCGCCGTTCTCGGCGGTGCGAACGACATAGCCGCGCTTGGTAAGCATCTCCGAGAGATGGTGCAGCTCGGTCTTGGAATCGTCCACCAGCAGGATCTTCTGGATAGGCATGGTCTTGTCCTCGGTCTTGATCGGGGGGGCGCGCGGTGTGTCGCCCTCAGCCGGCGCTCAGGCGCCGTTGCGGCGGTGCTGCTCGACCGCGCGCAGCAGTTGTTCTTTGGTGAACGGCTTGGTGAGGTAATCCTCGGAGCCCACCATGCGGCCCCGCGCCTTGTCGAACAGGCCGTCCTTGCTGGACAGCATGATCACCGGCACGCTCGTGAACTTGGGGTTGCGCTTGATGATCGCGCACGTCTGGTAGCCGTCCAGCCGCGGCATCAGGATGTCGCAGAAGATCAGCGTCGGATCGTGGTCGCTGACCTTGGACAGCGCGTCGAACCCGTCTTCGGCCAGCACCACTTCGTAGCCGCCTTGGCGCAGGAAGATCTCCGCACTGCGGCGAATGGTGTTGCTGTCGTCGATGACCAGCACCTTGGTTCCCGCAGCGGGCACCGCAGGGGCTTCTTGATTCACGGGAGAGGTCTCCTCAACAACACCCCGAGCGGGCGGTCAGATCTGCACCATCTCGAAGTCTTCCTTACGGGCGCCACATTCGGGACAGGTCCAGTTCATCGGGACGTCGCCCCATGCGGTTCCAGGCGCAAGGCCGTGTTCCGGATCCCCGGCGGCCTCGTCGTAAATCCATCCACAGATGAGGCACATCCAGGTTCTGGATTCGCTCACTTTGCTCGTTCAGGTCACTACAATGGACGGCGATTGTAGCCACGGCATTCTTGAAAAAGACAAAGGCTTGTAGGCACATACGCCACTTTCTTCACACCCCTCTGGAGGTTTCCGGCCCTTAAGCGGCCACCCCTCCCGACGCGCTGGACCCACCCCATGACCACCGACTCCCAAACGGCCGGCGCCCCCGACGACGCGGCACAGGAACCCTTGCCGCCCGCCTGCGTGATGACCTTCAACGCCAGCGATGCCAGCGGCGCCGGCGGCATCGCGGGCGACGTGTGCACGATCGCCGCGATGGGCGCCCATGCGCTGCCGGTGGTCGCCAGCATCGTGATGCGCGACACCGCCGAGGTGTTCGACCAACATGCGATCGACCCGGATGCGATCGTCGAACAGGCGCGCGGCATCCTGGAGGACGCCACCATCTCGGCCTGGAAGGTCGGCTTCCTCGGCAGCGCCGAAGGCGTGAGCGCCGTGGCCGAGGTGCTGTCCGACTACCCGGACGTGCCGCTGGTGGCCTACATGCCCAGCCTGGGCTGGATGGAAGACGATCAATTGCAGGGCTACCTGGACGCATTCCGCGAGCTGGTACTGCCCCAGACCGAGGTGCTGGTGGGCAACCACAAGACCCTTACCGACTTCCTGCTGCCCGACTGGGATAGCGAGCGGCCGGCCTCTGCACGCGAGCTGGCCGTGGCCGCCTCCGAGCACGGCACGCGCTTCGTGCTGGTCACCGGCATGCTGCTGCCCGCCAAGGGCGCCGAGCAGTTCATCGACAACGTGCTCGCGTCGCCCGAGGGCGCCGTCACCGGCGAGAAGTTCGAGCGCTTCGACACGGCCTTCGTCGGTGCCGGCGACACGCTGTCGGCGGCGCTTGCCTCGCTGTTGGCTGCCGGCAGCGAGCTGCACACGGCAGTGGGCGAAGCGCTGTCCTTCCTCGATCAGAGCCTGGACGCTGGCTTCCGCCCCGGCATGGGCAACGTGGTGCCCGACCGCTTCTTCTGGGCGCTGCCGCCGGCCGAAGAAGGTGAAGAAGGCGCAGGCGAAGAGATCGCCGACGAGACCGCCGGAGTGCCGCGCCGTGTCCACTAATCAGCAGTTGTTCGAGCGCGCGCAACGCAGCATTCCCGGCGGCGTCAATTCGCCCGTGCGCGCGTTTCGCGCAGTCGGCGGCACGCCCCGCTTTATTGCGCGTGCGCACGGTGCCTACCTGTGGGACGCCGAAGGCGCGCGCTACATCGACTACATCGGCTCGTGGGGCCCGATGATCCTCGGGCACGGCCATCCCGCGGTGCTGGAAGCGGTGCAGAAAGCCGCCACCGAAGGCTTCAGCTTCGGCGCACCTACCGAGCGCGAGATCGAGTTGGCCGAGGCCATCGTGGCGCAGGTGCCGAGCGTGCAGCAGGTGCGGCTCGTCAGTTCGGGCACCGAGGCCGCGATGAGCGCGATCCGGCTGGCGCGCGGCGCCACCGGCCGGTCGCGCATCGTCAAGTTCGAGGGCTGCTACCACGGCCATGCCGACGCGCTGCTGGTGAAGGCCGGCTCCGGTCTGGCCACCTTCGGCCACCCCACCAGTGCCGGCGTGCCGCCCGAGGTGGTGCAGCACACGATGGTGCTGGAGTACAACAACGTGGCGCAGCTGGACCAGGCCTTTGCCGAACACGGCGCGCAGATCGCGTGCGTGATCGTCGAGCCGATCGCCGGCAACATGAACTTCGTGCGTGCCAGCCTGCCCTTCGTGCAGCGCATGCGCGAGCTGTGCACGCGGCACGGCGCGCTGTTGGTGTTCGACGAGGTGATGACGGGCTTTCGAGTCGCACTCGGCGGCGCGCAGAGCGTGTATGCGCGCGCGCTGCCCGGCTTCGCGCCGGACATCACCGTGTTCGGCAAGGTGATCGGCGGCGGCATGCCCTTGGCCGCCTTCGGCGCCTCGCGCTCCATCATGGAGCAGCTGGCGCCACTGGGCCCGGTATACCAGGCCGGTACGCTGTCCGGTAACCCGGTTGCCACGGCCTGCGGCCTGGCAACGCTGCGCGAGATCACCAGGCCCGGCTTCTACGACGCACTGGCCGCGCGCACGCGCAGCCTGCTCGATGGCCTGCTCGAGGCCGCGCGAACCGCCGGCGTGCCCATGGTGGGCGACTGCGAGGGCGGCATGTTCGGCTTCTTCTTCCCCCAGGCGGCGGGCGAAGATCTGCCCCAGCACTACAGCCAGGTGATGGCCACCGACAAGGAGCGCTTCAACCGCTTCTTCCACGGCATGCTGGAGCGAGGCGTGTACCTCGCCCCTGCGCTGTACGAGGCCGGCTTCGTGAGCGCCGCCCACAGCAGCGACGACATCGCCGTCACGGTGGCCGCAGCTGCGGCCACTCTGCGCTGATCCCGTTCATCGGCGGCCGCGCATCGGCCGCCTGCTTGCCGTAGCACCACCATGCACATTCACATTCTCGGCATCTGCGGCACCTTCATGGGTGGCCTGGCCGCGCTGGCGCGCGAGGCGGGTCACCGGGTGACGGGCTGCGACGCCAACGTCTACCCGCCGATGAGCGACCAGTTGCGCGCGCTCGGCATCGATTTGATCGAAGGCTACGGTGCCGACCAGCTGACGCTGGCGCCCGACCTGTTCGTCGTCGGCAACGTGGTGACGCGCGGCAACGCGCTGATGGAAGCCATCCTCGACGCCGGCGCGCGCTACACCAGCGGCCCGCAGTGGCTGGCCGACAACGTGCTGCAGGGCCGCCACGTGCTGGCGGTGGCCGGCACGCACGGCAAGACCACCACCACGTCGATGCTGGCGTGGATTCTCGAACACGCGGGCATGAGGCCGGGCTTCCTGGTGGGCGGCGTGCCGCAGAACTTCGGTGTCTCCGCACGCACCGGCGACCTGGGCGTGAAGTGCGCGGGCAGCGGGCGCGCGCCGTTCGTGATCGAGGCCGACGAGTACGACACTG